>CAJQIK010000156.1 GCA_905478365.1 uncultured Burkholderiales Genera incertae sedis bacterium | reverse complement strand
GCAATTCA
The DNA here is from genome assembly GCA_905478365.1 of uncultured Burkholderiales Genera incertae sedis bacterium. GTDB lineage: Bacteria > Pseudomonadota > Gammaproteobacteria > Burkholderiales > Eutrophovitaceae > Eutrophovita. Next base: position 17,317 of record CAJQIK010000156.1, on the reverse strand, counting down.
AATGCAAACTATCGTTAGCTTGGTATCAGCAGAGATGGGCGTGTCTTTAATACCTGAATCAATACAGAAACTTCAACGAACAGGTGTGGTCTATAAAGCGATAAAAGAGACCACCCCTACTATTGAAATTCATCTTGCTTGGAAAGAATCCAACGAATTACCAAGCCTAAATAGATTTTTGGAATTTACAAAGAACTCAATGAAAACATACGTAAAAGACTAAAAACATGGTGACAAAAACACTGCATAACGAAGAGGAAACTTTATTATTTGGAGAAGAAATTGCCAAAGGGTTAAAAGCCGGCGCATTTTGCTCTCTCGAAGGGTCATTAGGCGCTGGAAAGACCTGCATCTCTAGGGGCATTTTACGAGGAATGGGACATAAAGGTCACGTAAAAAGCCCTACATACCCTCTATTAGAGATCTATAATTTAGACACCTCAACCATCTACCACTTTGACTTTTATCGGATCACCAATCCCATGGAAATATTGGACGCGGGCTTTAGAGAGATGTTCAGCGGAACAAGTATTTGCCTCGTTGAATGGGCCAACAAAGGCGAGGGAGTCTTACCGACTCCTGATATCACCATCTCTCTTACCTTTAATCAAAATTCGAGAAACGTTTCTGTCAACGCAATCAGTCAACTTGGACAACAGTGCTTGGAGGGCCTCGCGTAATGCTTCAAAAACTCATACGAATTTTGCTCTTAATCTTTATATCTAGCCCACTGACTGGTCCATCGCTGGCAGCAGATACCAAGGACCGTTACATCGAATCGGCAACGTATACGCTTGATACTGAGCAAACCTTGATCGAAATTAAATTCTCCCGTAACACCAAGTACCAGTCTAACCAACTTAAAAACCCAGACCGACTCTACTTTGACTTAGAGGTGTCCGATATCGATAAAAAGCTAACTTCACTTGTAACGTCCATAAATAAGACTAAGGGACTTATAACCAAAGCGGTCATCGCGAAAAATAAACCAAATATTGTTCGTATTGTCTTCCAACTATCCAATCAAGCTAACACACGTGTGAACGGCAATGGTCGCATTATAAAAATACTCACTTCACAAAATGAAATCCCCGATCTTATTGATAATTTTTATCAAGCAGAATCTACGCAAACAAAAAATAAAATTTGGGAAAAAGAACAATATGTGATCGCCATTGATGCAGGACATGGCGGCAAAGATCCTGGAGCAGTAGGACGCAGAGGAACGACAGAAAAATCTATTAATTTATCTATTGCGAAAAAACTAAAAAAGTACATCGACCAGGAACCGAACATGAAAGCTGTTCTGACTCGAGACAAAGACGTATATGTCAAATTACGTGACCGAATAAAAAAAATACGCAAACACCAGCCAACTATCTTCATTTCAATCCATGCCGATGGCGCCAAAAATAGAAAAGCAAGCGGATCCTCAGTCTTCATCCTACCTCGTAAAGATGAGGTTGCCAGCTCGCGCTATGCAAAAAATGTTGCTGACAAGGAAAATGAAATGGATCTACTCTTTGACCCAGATATTGATAATCGTGACAAAGATACTCAAAAGACAATTTTAGATTTGTCACAAAATGTCACACGATATTTAAGTGAGCAGCTTGGCACCAACGTACTTAAGCGGATAGGGAAAGTTAATAACCTTCACAAAAAAAAGGTTGAAAAAGCAAACTTCGCTGTATTGAAATCCATCGATGTATGTTCAATCTTGGTGGAGACGGCATTTTTAAGTAACAGTGAAGAGGAAAAACAACTTAGGACATCCGCCTATCAAGATAAACTTGCCTTGGCGATTCTTAAGGGTATTAAGGATTTTTTAAAAAATACACCACCCGAACAACTTGGTGTCAGAATATCAAAAAATTAATTGAATAAGAAAAACGAAGCAATGATAACTGGAATACTTCTAGCGGCTGGTATGGGTCGAAGATTTGGTTCTCAAAAATTAGTAGCACAACTTCCTTCTGGTTTACCTGTCGCTGTCGCCGCATGGCGGAACCTCAAAAGCGCACATAAAAACTCCTTTGCTGTAGTCCGACATGACGACCGGGCAATAATGTCACTATTTAAGGAAGAAAATATTCCATTTGTTATCAGTGAGGATGCGCATCTGGGCATGTCCCAAAGTCTTTTAACCGGTATACAAAATAGTCTGCAATCAAGCGGATGGGTTATCGCGCTGGGAGATATGCCGTTTGTTGATCCACAAACAATTAAGAAAATTATCTCCGATATGGAAGGGATAGCGAATAAGTCAATATTTCGACCTACATTTCATGAACAATCGGGGAACCCAGTAGGATTGAGCTCCGATCTTCTTAATGAACTAATGGCTCTGGAAGGTGATGAGGGAGCTCGGGAAATCATCAAACGAGAAAGAAGTAGAATCCATCATATTCCGGTCAATGACGATGGGATCATAAAAGATATTGACACACAAAAAGACTTGCTCGCCGTCAATAACCCTTAGCGATATTTGCCATCCCACGGACCTGGTTTCAGCGAAGCGTCTCTGCCATCCTCGGATACCACTGGCCTATTGAGCGAGAAGGTAGTTTCCGGCGTCACCTGACAATAATCCATATAACCCATACGAGCTATTAATCCTGCTTTCGCCGTATCGAACAGCCCACCTGAGAGATATTTATCGTCTATGAATACACCAACCACAAATCCAAGAATCATGCTGTGGTGAGATGCATTGTCGTCATCAGGGCCTTTAGGTATTGGAATCACTTTCCATAACTTACACTCAAGAGCGGCAGGACTATCAGCAACACGGGGCGGAGCCACCAAACGAGACTGAGCTGACTTAAGTTTCGACAAATCAAACTCGCTGACGCCATTAGAGACGGTTGCTGAACTCATATTCATCTCGTCACGTAGGTGGTAAGTGGCAAGCGAGCAGACAAACTCCTTGGTGTTCTCAATATTGGCTAGCGTATCCTTCCTTTGATTAGAAGAAATCATAACCATTGGCGGCGAATCACTAACAGCATTGAAAAAGCTGTACGGCGCGAGATTCACCTCATTTTTATCTGAGGCGGTAGAGACCCATCCAATAGGTCTGGGAGCGACTAATGCTTTGAAAGGGTCATGCTCAAGACCATGATCATTTACCTGCGTTTCATAAAACATACACGAGCCGCCTAACTTCTTGATGAAAGAAAAATTTAATCCAACGCTTTCAAGATATCTTCCACCACTTTTTTCGCATCGCCAAAGACCATCATAGTCTTATCCATATAGAATAATTCGTTATCTAACCCAGCATAACCAGAGGCCATCGACCTTTTATTCACGATAACGTTACTGGCTTTGTACGCCTCTAAAATCGGCATGCCATAAATAGCGCTACCTGGCGTTCGAGCTGCCGGATTCACCACATCATTCGCCCCTAAAACAAAAACCACATCTGTTTGGCCAAAGTCACTGTTAATATCCTCCATCTCGAATACTTGATCATAGGCAACCTCGGCTTCAGCAAGCAAAACGTTCATGTGACCCGGCATTCGCCCCGCCACAGGATGTATCGCGTATCGAACCTCAACACCTTTAGCTATCAATTTCTCGGTCATTTCTTTCACTGCATGTTGCGCCCGAGCAACAGCGAGACCATATCCAGGAACGATCACTACAGAATCAGAATTTCCCAAAAGAAATGCAACATCATCCGCGCTGCCAGACTTAACAGGACGTGCCTCTGATGAACCAGTTTGTGAGCCCTCTTCGGCACCAAAGCCCCCGAGAATGACACTGAAAAACGATCGGTTCATGGCCTTACACATGATGTAGGAGAGAATCGCGCCAGAGGAGCCTACTAACGACCCAGCAATAATCAACATTGAATTATTCAATGAGAATCCAATACCCGCAGCAGCCCATCCAGAGTAGCTATTCAACATTGAAACTACAACTGGCATATCTGCCCCGCCGATTGGGATGATAATCAACACTCCCAATACGAAAGCAATCGCCATCATAATGACAAAGGGTAACCACTGTTGCGTCATGAAAAACCACACACCACACCCCAACATCAAGAGTGCTAGAACAAGATTTACCAGATGCTGACCCTTAAAAACAATAGGCGCTCCTTGGAAAATTCGAAGCTTATAATTACCAGACAGTTTTCCGAACGCTATCACTGACCCAGAGAAGGTAATAGCCCCAACAAATGTCCCAACAAAAAGCTCAAAACGATTTCCAACAGGAATAAGCCCGTCAACCAACTCAATACCCAATGCCGTAGGCTCAGCAACAGCTGCCACGGCAATGAACACTGCAGACATACCAATCATCGAGTGCATGAAGGCAACTAATTCAGGCATTTTTGTCATTTCCACACGCTTAGCCATCACCGCACCGAGACCTCCACCAACAACCATTCCTCCGAAAACATTCAGCAAACCCGATTGAGCCTCCCCTGATAATTTCAGTATCAGGGCCACTGTAGTTAGGATCGCGATCGTCATACCGGCCATCCCAAACGCATTCCCTAAACGGGACGTATTAGGATGCGATAGACCCTTCAGTGCTTGAATAAAACAAACAGAAGCAAGCAGGTACAAGAGCACCACGAAATTCATACTCATTTTGACGCTCCCTCAGCAACTTTTTTGGGTTTCTTTTTGAACATTTCCAACATACGCCTAGTAACTAAAAATCCCCCGACAACGTTTACCGAAGCGAGGGCAACTGCAGCCACCCCCATAATTTGGCCCAACATGGTTTCAGTTAACGCCGCCGCCAACATAGCCCCTACAATCACAATCGCTGATATCGCATTCGTGACCGACATTAGCGGTGTGTGTAACGCAGGAGTCACGTTCCAAACCACGTGATAACCCACGTATATAGCCAAAACAAAAATAATGAGATTGATAATCGTAGGATTAATAACTTCCATGTGTTAACTCCCTATCCAATAATTACTTTAATCAGAAATTGACGACACCAAAGTGCCAGCTACAATTTCATCTTCCATATTTAATTCGAAGGAGCCATTATCGTTGTTGATAATTAGCTCCATAAAGTTTGATAAGTTCTTCGCGTATAAAGAACTAGCATCAGACGCGACACTCGACGGAATATTAATAGAACCGATTAAAGTCACCCCGTGCTGCATCGAAATTTCATTCGCTCGCGTCAATGGACAATTTCCCCCTTGCTCAGCCGCCATATCGACAATCACGGACCCCTCTTTCATAGATTTAACCATTTCCTCAGTGACAAGAACTGGAGCGGGCCTGCCTGGGATAAGAGCGGTCGTAATAACAATATCCGCTTGTTTCAATCGATCAGCAATTAGAGCTGCTTGACGCAGCTTATAGTCATCACTCATTTCTTTAGCGTAACCCCCCTCACCTTTAGCAAGCTCCTGCTCATCGTCTGTCAAGGGAACCTCAATGAACTTCGCACCCAAAGACTCTACTTGCTCTTTCGTTTCCGGTCTCACGTCAGTGGCTTCAACCACAGCCCCTAAACGTTTTGCAGTAGCGATGGCCTGAAGGCCTGCGACACCGACGCCCATAATAACGACCCTAGCTGCTTTGATTGTCCCAGCCGCAGTCATTAGCATCGGCATAAGTTTTGGATAAGCATTTGCTGCCATTAGAACTGCCTTATAACCAGCCAAATTAGCTTGTGAGGAGAGAACATCCATTGATTGAGCTCGAGAAATTCTTGGCAACCGCTCCATTGAAAAACCAACCACACCGGCTTTTGTAAGTCTTTCAAGAGCAACTTCGTTATGGGGCTGAAGCAGTCCAATCAAGACTTGACCACGCTTTAATTGCTCCACCTCTTCCGAGGTGGGACTTTGCACCTTCAGTAGAAGCTCGGCTTGTTTATAAACCTCAGTCGCGCTACCCACCAACGTCGCACCAGCCGCCTCATATGCTTCATCCGGAAACGAGGATTTTTGGCCTGCTCCTTTTTGAACTATTACCTGATGAAGCCCCTTCGATATGAATTTTTTGATCGTCTCTGGAGTTGCTGCGACACGATTCTCACCGTCTACTATCTCCGCTGGAATTCCAATTAACATCAATAAATACCCTTCCTTTTCTCACCGAGACAAAATTGTTCAAAGCGCAAATAAGGGCCCGTCGCTTAAATAAAGTGCCCGGGCAATTCATAAAACAGTCCTTACTCGCATAAACTGGACTAAATTCTACATTAAGGAAAAATTAGTCGTACAAATTCTGTAACATTAAATTATGGCTTCAATAAAACCCCTACCAGACATATTAATTAGTCAAATCGCAGCAGGCGAGGTTGTCGAACGACCCGCTTCAGTCCTTAAAGAACTAATCGAAAACAGTATCGACTCAGGCGCTAACGAAATCAACATTGCTATTAACGAGGGCGGTATGCGCGAAATTCGCGTTACTGATAATGGTCCGGGTATTCCAAAAAATGAGCTTCAATTGGCACTATCACGACATGCAACAAGCAAAATCAGCGCACTGACCCACTTAGAGTCAATAGTCAGTCTTGGATTTCGTGGGGAGGCTTTAGCCTCAATTGCGTCCGTTTCGCAATTTGTCTTATCAAGTAAACATAAACTTGAAGCCCATGGGTGGGAGATTACTGCGGAGGGAGGACGAGTATCCGAACCTTCGCCCTGCGCGTTGGATCGAGGCACTGTGGTTTCGGTCAAAAATCTTTACTACAACACGCCAGCTCGCAAAAAATTTCTTCGGTCACAAAATACCGAGTACGGCCATTGCGATGAAATCTACAAACAAGCAGCCCTCGCACATCCCACGATTGAATTCACAATATCTCACAATGGAAAGCCTCGCCGAAGAGCGAGCAACAAGAGCATTGAAACGCGTATTCGTGAGACTCTAGGTTCGGACTTAACTGATGCAAGTATTTGGCTGGAAGAAGGCGCTGAGGAATTATCTATTCAGGGATTTGTTCAACAACCAGCCTATGAGAAAGGTACCAAAGACGCTCAATATCTTTTCATCAACGGGCGATATGTCCGTGACCGCGTCATTTCACATGCAATTAAACAAGCGTTCAGTGACGTTTTGCACCATGGCAAAGCCATCTCATACATTCTATTTATTAAAATTAACCCACGGCTGGTGGACGTGAACGTACACCCTAGAAAAACAGAGGTACGGTTTCATCAGTCACAAGCAATACATCAATTTGTTTTCCATGCGATCGAGAAAAAACTCGGCTCTGTAGAGCGAGTATCCCCAAAAAGTACTCATTCATTCTTCACGGATCGAAAAATAGCAATCTCCTCGCAGTACTCCCGACTGCAAGACAATCTTTCGTTAGCACTTGAAAAGGGAACAAGTCCCCTAATGAGCTCTAACAATGCTTATAGCGCTATTTCCGCACAAGGCGGGGGTTATGAGCCCACCTCAAGAGACATTTCCGATTGGAACGAAATTGGCGATAATCAAAAAAATGAATTTCCCTTAGGTTTCGCTCTTGCCCAGCTCAGTGGCGTATATATTTTGGCTCAGAATCACGAAGGCCTCATTATTATCGATATGCATGCCGCCCACGAACGCATTGTCTATGAACAACTAAAAACAGCGCTTGATTTAAAAGAAATACCGAAACAAAAACTTTTAATTCCGATCAACGTGAAATTAGATCTCACTCAAATGGCCGTCGTTCACGAAAACACGCAACTTTTAAATACTCTAGGTTTTGAATTTTCCACCTCTGGCCCTGAAAACATAGCGTTACGAGCCATACCGTCGTTTCTCGAACCCGGAAAAGTTCCCGAACTGGTAACGGGCGTAATAAAGGACATAATGGAGTATGGCGCCACGCGCGTCTTACAAGAGAATCGAAACGAAATCCTGTCGACACTGGCATGTCACTCTGCGGTGCGAGCTAATCGAAAACTCTCCGTCGAGGAAATGAATAACTTACTTCGAGATATGGAGCGTACCGAGCGGTCCGATCAATGCAATCATGGGAGGCCTACTTGGTTTCAAATATCGCTCTCCGAACTCGATGATAGGTTTATGCGTGGCCAATAGTCAAAGGATCAGCTGTATGTTGGTGAATATTGCGAGATGAAAAAGAGACCAGCACCTGAGGCAATTTGTCTCCTAGGTCCCACGGCCAGTGGAAAAACCAATATCTGTATCGAACTAGCCCGTCATTTTCCAATTGAAGTAATCAGTATAGATTCCGCACTCGTTTACCGGCACATGGATATTGGTACTGCCAAGCCGGATCGAGAGGAGTTATCACACTGCCCTCATCATTTGATTGACATCCTCAACCCAAATGAGCACTACTCCGCTGCAAAATTTAAATTAGATGCTGAGCGACTTGCTCATGAAATTGTTATGCGTGACAAGATTCCCGTTCTTTCCGGCGGAACTATGATGTACTACAAAGCACTTAAAGACGGTTTAAATAAACTACCTGAACGGGATTTTCAAATTCGAGAAGCAATTGACTCAGAAGCCAAACAATACGGATGGCCGCATATTCATAAAAACTTAAGAAAAATAGACCCTGAAACAGCACAACGACTGAGCCCTAATGATTCCCAGAGGATTCAGCGCGCAATGGAAATCTTCCAAATAACCGGCAAGCCAATGAGTAAAATGCTCAATGAATCAATTACAAATAAAGACACCTTGAAGACCTTGGATATTGCTCTGATTCCTGAATCAAGGGCGACATTACATAAACACATCGAGACTCGATTTAAACAAATGATTGTGCGGGGACTAATTGACGAAGTAGTTGAATTAAAGAAAAATTGGAACCTGTCATTAGACATGCCGTCAATGAGGTGCGTTGGATACCGGCAGGTTTGGGAATTTCTAGATGGAAATTATAGTAAAGAGGTACTTATCGAAAAAGGCTCCGCAGCCACCCGTCAACTGGCGAAAAGACAGCTCACTTGGTTACGCAGCTTTTCAATTGAGCACACCGTTGACCCTTATGCGATTGATACTCGATCGTACATCCAAAAAATCCTGAGAGCTGTCCAACATTAAATTAAGAACGACGTAAACGTTTTGCCGTAATCAATGTGTCGAGCGCACCGTCACTCAGCTGCACCGTCAATCGATCGTCGACAGAAACAGATTTAACACTTCTTAAAATATTACCTTCCTCACTTCTGACAATTGAGTAACCTCGACACAGAACTTGCTCAGGATTGAGATGAGACAAGCTAGTCTTGGTAATGGATAAGCGCGTTTGAAAATGATTCAGAGTGCCGAGCATTCCACGATGCATTCGTTTTTGCCAATCTTTGAGTGAAGCTAAACCACGCTGACTATCAGGCCTCGCACGATAGAGCTGAGCCTTAGCACCAGTTATATAACTTTCTTTACCACGGAATAAGCGTCGCACACTTGTGTTAAGCCTTGTTTGTAATTGATGCAGTTCATTTGCGTAAAGCATATTTCGTTTGCCTGGATGTATCAATCGACGACTCAAGTAATCAATATGCTGCTGATTAACGTCTATCTTGCCTCGAATATTCTTACTCAATCCGGCTAGGAACCGTTGAAGATCAGATGCTATGTCATCAAACGCAGATACCGCCAAAGTGGCCGCTGCAGTTGGCGTCGGCGCACGACAATCAGATACGAAATCCACCAATGTTGTGTCGGTTTCATGTCCCACCCCAGAAACAACAGGGATAGGACAACGAGCGATGGCTCGAATCAACTCTTCAGAATTAAACTCCCAAAGATCTTCAAGACTTCCCCCACCGCGACAAATTATCAGTCCCTCAACTTCTGATCGCTCGCTGGCTAACATAACTGCCTCTGCCAGTTTTTTCCCAGCGCCATTTCCCTGGACAGGAGAGGGATAAATGATTATTGATACATTCGGTGCACGATCAGCTAACGTCTTACAAACATCGCGAAGTGCAGCAGCGTCAAGCGACGTAACGACACCAATTGTTTTGGGGAATTGGACTAATGGTTGTTTTTTACTTGTATCGAATAAACCTTCGGCAGAAAGTTTTCTTTTTTGAGCCTCATACAACTCGAATAATCTACCCAGACCTGATTTGCGAACTAATTGGGCAATTAATTGGAATTCGCCTCTTTTCTCAAACATCGAGGGTGACGCTAATAATTCAACTTCAAGCCCATCTGAAATTTCAAACTCAACATTACTCATACGAGAACGAAATAAGACACACCGAACTTGACTCGACTCATCTTTCAATGAAAAGTAGCAATGGCCAGATGCTGCTCGAATAAAATTTGAAATTTCGCCTCTTACCCAAACCTCAGGTAAATGGTCTTCAATCAACGATTTGATTGTTCTCGCAACTTGGGAGACAGATAGGACTTTAGATTGAATACCGCGCTCACTCATGTCGTACACCCAAAAATTAACCTCAACGCTACGAGCTCATATTCTATGGAAAAAATACAAACGAAGTAAGTAAACTATTGACATTCAAAGAACTTTTTTTATCGAATAATCCACAAATGCTATAAATTTGCAAAAAATCATTAATAAACACGAGCTTAACTCCAAAAATAAAATAAGTCATTGATTTTTATTGATATTTTATAATTTGAGCTCATCACACTCAATAGCAGTTTGGTAGATATCTTTATTCATCCCCCTCTCGGACGGATTTACCCACAAACTTATCCACAGTTGGTAGGTAAAAGTATTGATAAGTCTTACACTTACGATAAATTTATCCCCTGAAAGGGAAAACATATGATGTTGAACTTGCTGTCAATAACTCCGACGTTTAAAGTGATGGCCTACGCAACTAGTACTCAAGGGTTTATATCGTGATTGAAATCATCATAGCAGCTGGCTGGCCAATTTGGCCCATCATATTTTGCTCTGTCATATCTGTGGCCATTATTGCGGAACGCTTTTACTCACTGAGACGAGAGGCGGTGGTTCCAAACAGCTTACTCGGAGAAACCGTCAGTCATTTAAAAACCTCCGGTGTGACTCAGGAGCTCATATCAAAAACCGGAGACTCATCCCCGTTAGGACGCGTGTTTGTTGCGGGCTTGAAAAACTTAGGAAACACTAAGGAAGCCATGAAAGAAGCGATTGAGGAGGCAGGTCTCGAAGTTGCCCATGAAATGGACCGTTACCTAACTACACTAGGTACTATCGCCACTATGGCTCCGTTACTTGGACTATTGGGAACAATAATCGGGATGATAGAAATTTTTGGGGCATCTACGCCGACCGGCATTACAGATCCAGCTCGATTAGCACATGGCATTTCTATTGCGCTATACAATGCCGCTTTCGGTATCATCGTCGCTGTTCCTAGTCTCGTGTTTTATCGGCACTTTCGGTCAACGGTAGACTCATTAATCGTTCAGATGGAGCTACAGGCAGTAAAGCTCGTAGAAATGACCCACGGCAACAGGGCTGACTAAACTTAATTATGAATTTCAGACGAGCCTCATTTCGAGAAGAACCCGATATTAATTTAGTCCCCTTCATTGATGTCTTGATCGTGATCGTCATTTTTTTGGCTGTCACGACTACATATTCTAAATATGCTGAGTTAAAAATAAATCTGCCCGTAGCTGATGCCAATACCGTTGATCAACCAATCGATAAACTTGAGATTGCCATCTCACAAACTGGCCAATACTTTGTCAACGGTCGTGAAGTACCAATGGAAAGCCCGCTACTTTTCGCAGAAACTCTTCGACAAATTGCGGGTCCGGACTCGGATCCTGTGATTATCATCAGCGCGGATTCAAACACAACACATCAATCAGTCATCTACACCATGGAAGCCGCTCGAATCGCAGGCTATGGACGCATCACTTTTACGACGCAAAAGAACTAGGTCTATCGCCGTGTTAGCGCATTCGCCTTTAACTGCGTCCACACAGGCGTTGCGCCACTTTAAGTTAATAGGTGTGCTCCTTCACTTGCGTCATGGATAAGAACTAAGTGCCTCGCTCATGGGAGCGCCTTAGCGCGCTATCACTTGCCTTGCTACCTCTGACGCTCGTGTTCTTAATACTGTCGGCGGTCAGACGGCTCATATTTCGCATCGGGATCCTCAATGCAACAAAAATACATGTTCCCGTTATCGTGGTGGGGAATATCACGGTAGGGGGGACTGGGAAAACGCCAATCGTAGTTGCGATCGCTAACGCACTTAAGGATTCAGGTCTTGCTCCAGGAATCATCACAAGAGGTTATCGGGGTGACGGAACAAATCGTGAGGTTGTTGAAACTAGCACACCTTCTGAAGTTGGTGATGAACCAATACTCATATTCAATAAGGTTAAATGTCCGGTTTGGGTGGGGCCCAACCGAAGTAGGAGCGCACAACAAATAATCAAAAAATATCCAAATGTGAACGTCATCATCAGTGATGATGGACTTCAACACTATGCGCTAAAGAGAGACATTGAAGTCGTGGTAATCGACGGGGAGCGTAAGTTCGGGAATAGCCTCCTGCTGCCTTCCGGTCCACTCAGGGAATCAATATCGAGGATTCAAACTTGTGATCTCGCGGTTATTAACGGACCGCAAATTCATAAACTACCTATTCCGACAACAAACATGAAACTTATTGGCAGTACTTTTCATAAACTATCTGACCCGACCATTACATGCGACGCAGAAGATCTGTTAAAAACTGAAGTCACAGCCATAGCCGGCATTGGAAATCCTGAACGTTTTTTTCAGCATCTAAAATCATTAGGTCTCAGGCCAAAGACTATAAGGTTTCCGGATCATCACAGATACTCAGTCAAAGACTTCAACTCAATTGAGAACGACATCATCATAATGACCGAAAAAGATGCAGTAAAATGCAAAAGTTATGCGCCGAAAGAGTGTTGGTTTTTGCCGGTTACTGCAGAATTTAATGGTCCATTCATACAAACCATCATAGAGAAACTTAAAAATTATCATGGATAAAAAATTGCTCGATATATTGGTATGTCCCATATGCAAAAGTGAACTTGACTTGCAATCAGGAGATAGTGAGTTAGCATGCAAACCTTGTAAGCTCGCTTTCCCAATAAAAGATGGGATACCGATCATGTTAGAAGAAGAAGCACGCCACATTCCCACCGATTAGCCGCTGACTCGCGCCGAGAGATTTGTGAATTTTAAAGTCGTCATACCTGCACACTTCGAATCCACTCGATTCCCCGGGAAGCTATTAGCTACCATTAGGGGACAAACCGTCATCGATCGCGTAATCAATATTGCGAAAAAATCAGGAGCTACAGATATAATCGTGGCAACCGATGATCAACGTATTGCGCAATCAATCGAGAGCTCTGACTGCGAAGTGATCATGACCAGCAAAGACCATCAGAGTGGAACAGCTCGTATCGCCGAGGTAGTAGCAAAAAAAAATTGGGCATCGGAAGAGGTAATCATTAATCTCCAAGGAGATGAGCCATTTATTCCAGCCGAATTAGTCACTACTGTTGCTGAAACTTTAGCGTCTACATCAGACGCCTCAATCGCTACGGCATGTTTTCCAATTGCACGTCGAGCAGATGTCTTCGATCCAAATCTAGTCAAAGTTGTGCTGGATCATCATAACTATGCCCTCTATTTTTCTCGAGCACCGATACCTTGGGCGAGAGATACATTTTCAGATGAACAAGAATCACTTCCCGATGATTACATTGCGTTGGGGCATATTGGCCTGTATGGGTACCGATCAAAATTTTTACTTGAATACTCAGGACTACCTTCGAGTTTCCTTGAAAACCAGGAGAAACTGGAACAATTACGAGTACTGCAAGCAGGACACAAAATAATCACTGCACGCACGCATGCTCCGCCTGCTCCAGGTATTGATACCCCGGAGGACCTCGAAAGAGCGCGTCAATTTGCCAGCACGCTATAATTTCGGCTTTAAATTTTCAAAATTCAAAAAACCAGTGATAGCGTAGATCGAAATTAACCATCGAACTAGTCTAGCCAGAGAATAAGGAATTAACGTGAGATTAATACTACTTGGACCTCCCGGAGCAGGAAAAGGGACGCAGGCCGCTTACTTAATGGAAAAGTACAACATTCCTCAAATCTCAACGGGTGATATGTTAAGAGCAGCAGTCAAAGATGGAACAGACCTGGGCCTAGAGGCTAAGAAATTCATGGATGCCGGAGGACTCGTTCCTGATACCGTAATTATTGGTCTCGTAAAAGAACGGATCAATCAAGATGACTGCTCCAACGGATTTTTATTTGATGGTTTTCCAAGGACAATTCCTCAAGCTAATGCGTTAAACGATGCAGGTGTAGATATTGATTATGTTATTGAGATTGACGTTAATGATGAAGAGATCATCAAGCGTCTATCCGGGCGCCGTGTACATCCAGAATCTGGACGAACCTACCATGTGTTCTTCAATACGCCAAAGGTAGAAGGAATAGATGACATTTCTGGAGAACCACTCGTTCAGCGCGACGACGATAAAGAAGAGACAATCAAGAAGCGTTTAGAGGTCTATCATGAACAAACTGAACTGTTAATTGGTTATTATTCCGACCTAGCTCGAACACTTACGGGTCATGCGCCTAAATACAAAAAATTCAAAGGGATTGGCTCTCTAGAATCGATACGAGATCAGATCTTTAAGGCTCTTGATTCACAATAGTTGATTTATCAAGAAACCCCATCAAGGTAGGGCTAGCAATGAGTAATCTGTCACATTAAACGATTAGGTAATAACATGAAAAAAACACCAAATGCTTTCTACGCCCAGTCTGGTGGTGTAACTGCTGTTATTAATGCGTCGGCCGCTGGCGTTATTGAAACCGCTAGGAAGAACAAAGATAAGATTGGAAATGTTTATGCGGGTAGAAATGGCATAATTGGCGCACTCACTGAAGATCTGGTCGATACATCCAAAGAGTCCGTCAGCGCAATTGCGGCGTTAAAACACACTCCTGCCGGCGCATTCGGGTCATGCCGCTATAAACTTAAGTCTCTTGAGGAGAATAGAGCTGAATACGAGCGTTTAATAGCTGTTTTCAAAGCACACAATATTGGATACTTCTTCTACAACGGAGGAGGAGACTCAGCTGATACATGCTTAAAGGTGTCAAAAATATCAAAAGCACTAGATTTCCCCATACAAGCAATACATATACCGAAAACCGTAGACAATGACTTACCAGTCACCGACTGCTGCCCTGGATTCGGTTCAGTTGCAAAATATGTGGCCGTTTCAACTCGGGAAGCAAGCTTTGACGTGGCTTCTATGGCTAAAACGTCAACTAAAGTGTTTATTCTAGAGGTTATGGGGAGACATGCCGGATGGATTGCAGCCGCTGGAGGGCTCGCATCTACATCGGACAGTCCGTTACCTATTGTCATCTTATTTCCTGAAGTCGTTTTTAATCGCAAGAAATTTATCGATAAAGTTCGAGATAAAGTCAATACCTATGGTTATTGTTCTATTGTTGTGTCTGAGGGAGTTAAAAGTGCAAACGGAAAGTTTTTATCCGATCAAGGCCTCACAGACGCTTTTGGACACGCTCAACTGGGAGGTGTGGCTCCGGTAATTGCAGACATTGTAAAAGCTGATCTCGGGCTCAAATATCACTGGGGGGTAGCGGATTACTTGCAAAGAGCAGCTCGACATATCGCGTCCAAGGTTGATGTTGATCAAGCTTATGCACTTGGAAAATCAGCAGTAAAACTTGCAATACAAGGTCAAAACGCTGTGATGCCCACCATAGAACGCATATCAGATATGCCTTACCGCTGGAAAATAGGTAGCACACCCTTATCCCGCGTAGCGAATGTCGAAAAGAAAATGCCAAAAAAATTTATTAGTGCAGATGGGTTCGGAATAACTCCAAGCTGTGAGCGTTATCTTAAACCCCTGATAAAGGGCGAAGCATATCCGCCGTATAAAGATGGGTTACCAAAATACGTTGTCCTGAAAAATAAATTAGTCACTAAAAAAGTGGGGGCAGACTTCAACCTTTAGTGATTTTAAAGAGTTAATCGTCATTTTCAGGTACAATCCCGCGCAACTAAAATTTAAAAGAAGCAGTTTTTCCGTTGTTGTTTTGGACAGCTGCTCGGTTATTAGGGTATTTGGCCGACCCTTATCGGCCAGTTAACTACATAATGTAAGGGGGGACGTTGATGTCTTCAGGACTAGTGATAGCCTTAGTTTGTTCGATCGTAGCTGTGATTTACGGTGCGCTTTCGATCCAATGGATTCTGCGCCAACCAGCTGGAAATGCTCGGATGCAGGAAATTGCCACAGCGATTCAGCAGGGTGCGCAGGCTTATTTAAATCGACAGTACTACAGTATTTCCGTTGTCGGAATCATTCTGTTTGTCGCACTCGGGTTTGCTCTTGATTGGTACACAGCCATAGGATTCCTTGTAGGTGCAGTGCTCTCGGGCGCTGCAGGTTACATCGGTATGTTCATTTCGGTTCGCGCGAATGTGCGAACTGCAGAAGCCGCGAACCATGGAATTAATGCAGCTCTCAATGTCGCTTTTAGAGGCGGTGCTATCACAGGTATGTTGGTAGTTGGCCTGGGCTTACTCGGGGTCGCCGGTTACTTCGCTGTTGTCTCACACCTGTCCGGAGATACAGACGAAGCACTTCACGCCCTGATCGGTCTTGCTTTTGGTGGATCACTGATCTCAATATTTGCCCGATTAGGCGGAGGTATCTTTACAAAAGGTGCGGACGTCGGAGCCGATTTAGTTGGCAAGGTTGAGGCAGGAATTCCGGAGGATGACCCAAGAAACCCAGCAGTTATAGCAGACAACGTGGGTGATAATGTCGGAGATTGTGCTGGTATGGCAGCCGACTTGTTTGAAACGTATGCAGTTACCATCGTAGCAACAATGCTATTGGGTGGACTCATGATGTCCGATATGGGTGAGACAGCAATAATTTACCCTCTCGTACTCGGTGGCGCTTCAATTATCGCTTCGATAATAGGTACCTTCTTTGTTAAGACTTCCGAAGGCGGAAGCATAATGGGCGCTCTTTATAAAGGTGTCATTGTCTCCGGCGTTATTGCCGCTGTAGCCTTTTACTTCATAACCGAAAAAATGATGGGTAGTGATTCCATCAATCTATTTTATGCAGGACTGGTTGGACTTGCTTTAACCGGCATATTGATTGTCATTACTGAATATTACACTTCAACCGAGTACGCTCCGGTCAAGCATGTTGCAGCGGCATCAGAAACTGGTGACGCAACAAACATCATCGCTGGTTTAGGAGTATCAATGAAGTCAACCGCGCTTCCAGTGTTAGCTGTATGTGTGGCCATTGGTGCTTCTTATTCACTCGCAGGACTTTACGGAATTGCAATCGCG
>CAJQIK010000155.1 GCA_905478365.1 uncultured Burkholderiales Genera incertae sedis bacterium | reverse complement strand
TTTATATCTCTCCCAAGCTACCTATAGATCACGTAAGTCTGCGTAGACCCTCCCCCGGGGTGTTTAGGGGCGGAATAAAGGGTACAAATTGGTACAAAGGTGTGGTACAAAGCCTAAATTCTTATCTTTATAACCTATTGATTTATATAGATTAAATCAAGTAAAAATAGGGTGGCGGAGAGTGAGTCCGCTTTTCTAGCATTTCAGCGGGTCTCATCCGATAGCACTAAAGTGTTACTTTGCAAATTAAATCAGTAACTTATTGATTCATCCTGAATCATTGGATAGCATAACAGTTCAATTCTTTGGATAGGTTTTTGGATAGGAAAACCGTTATGCCCAAAATAGCACGAGAACTGACCGCTTTGCAGGTCAAAAATCTCAAAAATCCCGGTTTACATGCGGTTGGTGGCGTACCTGGGCTGCTCATCAAGATCGGCAAACAGAGTGCATCAGGCGTTAAACCGTCTAGATCTTGGATCTACAGGGGACGGGTTAACGATCGGCGGATTCAACTAGGACTTGGCTCATGCTCATCCGTCAGTTTGGCGGAGGCTCGGCAATTAGCTCGCGAGCAAAGGATTTTGATCGATAAAGGACGTAATCCGGTTGAGTTTAGGGCTGAGCAAAAGCAGGAACAAGCTAGGGCCAGAGAAAAGCGGAAGTCATTCAAAGACTGCGCAGAGATGTATCTCAAGCATCGACTCAAGTCGTTATCGAATGACAAGCATAAGCAGCAATGGCGCAACACGCTCGAGACATATGTGTATCCGGTTATCGGTGATCGCCCAATCGCTGATATCTCCATTAACGAGATCAAAAATCTCCTTGAGCAAGAGACGCAAAAAAGGAGCGGCGAGAAGGGATCTTTTTGGGAGGTTAAGACAGAGACAGCGAGCAGAGTGCAAGGGCGCATCTACGACGTCTTCGCATTCGCCATTACCAAAGAGTTTCGGGCTACTGCGAATCCAGCTGAATGGAGAGGGCGTCTCTCGACGTTACTGCCGCCTGCAGCCAAAATAAAAGAAATAAAGCATCACGATGCATTGCCGTATTCGAAGGCCCCACATTTTCTGGCGGCGCTTTTGAAACGGAACTCAATTACACGTGCCGCGTTAGCGTTTCTCTTGGTGACAGGTGTTCGCTCAGGGTCAGTGAGAAAAGCGCACTGGGACGAATTCGATTTTGATGAAAACGTTTGGACGATTCCTCCTGCCCATGAAAAGACAGGTAATGAGCACCGTGTTCCTCTTTCCACTGCTGCATTGGCCATTTTAAAGTCTCTTAAACAGTTAGATGGATGTAATCTCGTGTTCCCGAGTTCTACCGGTAAGGTGCTGACTGATGGTGCGATCAGTAAAACCATGCGCCAGATGCGTGAGCGAGGTGAGATTGACTATAAAGGTGTGCCGCATGGTTGCCGGGCCACATTCAGGACATGGGCGGCAGATAAAACATCCTACTCCGATGAAATTAGAAAAGCTGCATCAGGTCATTCCTTTGGAGATGCAGTGAAGATGGCCTACCAACGTGGGGATTTGCTTGAAAAGAGAAGGCGTTTGATGGAGGAGTGGTCCCTGTTCTTAAGTTCTAAACAATAATTTCGAGGTAAATATTATGTTCACGAATTCATTCGACCTGAATCAACCAAAAGCTTTGTTGACACAATGTTTCTTCCGAGGTGTGACGAGGGCAGCATCTGCCGAAATAAAATTTTCTGAGGGCTTTTTACTTCGCGTTCACTCCTGGCTGGTTGATTCTGAGATTTGCTTTTCTAAGCCACGTGGTTTGCTGTCTTTAATTTCTGGTGATGATGAATCAAATGAGCCATCGAGCGGGCCGTATTATCGAGGCTATCTAGATTATGTCAGAACATTACTTTCAAGTGATGCTAGGGCAACAATCCCGATGGGCATTAGGGAGTTCGAGGACGAGCAAATTGAGATGGCCGCAGCAATAGTGCAGCTGACGTGTCGTCCTCATGACACGATTGGACAAAAGTATGTTGAATATTTTTTGAACCAAGCTGAAAGCAGTGATCTGCGTCAGCAACTTAATCAGAGGCAAGAGCACGAAGACCGGTTATTAAAAAATGTTAAGCCGTATCTACTCCGCCATCTTAAGATGGTTTTGGCTCCAAAGAACAGGCACTTAAAAGAGGTATTACGAAAGCTGATCTCCGAGTTTGGATCGGATGATTACAAGACTTTGTGGTTAGCTTTAATTCAAAAACTTGATGACCGAGATCCTGAGGTCTGTGATTTATTCGATGGATTGATATCTGATGAGTCGGGCTTAAGAAATGGCGAGGCCCTTAAATGTCAGCCATACAAATTTGTATATATGGACTCTATTCAGTCAGGTGCTCGAAAAGGTGACGAGAAGTACTTGACCTATGCAAGATTTCGATACTACGTCAGAAAAATCAAAACCGAAAACGATTTAAGTTCGGTTCCTACTTAGATAGCAACCGACAGGTTTATCACTATCTCCATAACGCCACATGACGTGGCTTGTGAAACGGAGGTATTGCATGAAACAACTCAAAATTTATCGAAAAAAAGAGCTCTGCCAACTGCTTGGTATCAGCTCGGCCACGCTATATCGAATGGTAAAAGCCGGATCGTTTCCTGGCTCGATTCGCATATCGGAAAACATGGTCGGTTGGTTGGCCGGCGATGTTGATGAATGGCTGCATTCATTGCCTAAAAACAAGCTGGAGGAGCGTGAAAATGACTGATCCGCGTCTGAATAACGGGGCTAGTGCCCCTAACTTGCATGACCTTAGCAGCTTTAGCAACATTAGCAGCTCCACGGCCCAGCTAGTCTGTGATTTAAATATGGCGCAACGGTTTTTGACGCGCTTGGATGAAGATGCCGATCAGTTCACGTTCCAAACATTTGACGATAATACGACCGGTGGTGGTGAGAGACGCGCAGAGCTCAGTCAGATTAGGCATGGTGCGCTCGAAGATCTATTTAGTTGGCTGGCTAAAATGAATCGAAGTGGGGCTGGAATATTTGTCACCGTTAATGAAACGGATGGGCGAGGCCGGAAGAAGGACAACATTAAAAAGGTTCGCGC
>CAJQIK010000154.1 GCA_905478365.1 uncultured Burkholderiales Genera incertae sedis bacterium | reverse complement strand
GCCATCTTACCCCAATCTCCATTCAACGCACCTTGCGCTGCACTTACGGCGGCATTAATATCCGCCTCATCGCTATCCGGTATCGCCGCAAATGCTCGTCCATTACACGGATCAATCATCTCCAAAGAACGGCCGTTGTGAGCCGATATAGCTTTACCACCGATCAGATTTGAATACTCTTTTAATTCTGCTGCTGACATTCGTCACCTCATACTTTACTTACAAACTAAAAAACGTAGGATTAGCAATTATCATCCTAGTCGAAAGCCACTATATAACACCTGATTGCTCCAACTCTTCGACATCCTTATCGCTGTAGCCTAATTCCGATAAGATCTGTCTTGAATGCTCCCCAGTTTCTGGAATAGGATCCATCCGCGGAGAAAACTCTCCCGGAGCACCTGGCGGAAGCATCGCCCTGATAGGGCCATTCGGCGAATCCACAAATCTCCATCGATCTCGGGCGGCGAGCTGCGCGTGATCCCACACTTGTTCCATTGAGTTCATCGACGCATTCCCAATTCTCGCGGAATCTAATCGTTCACTAACCGCGGTCAACGTCATTTTCGAAAAAACTTCGACAATAATAGAACGAAGTTCGTTTCGAGCTTCCGACCGTCGCGTATTTGAGGAGAACCGAACATCCTCTTTTAATTCCGGCTTTTCGAGCACCTGATCACAAAAAATTGCCCATTCACGCTCATTCTGAAGCCCTAACATCACCGAATTTCCATCACCAACAGGAAATGGGCCGTAAGGATAAATAGTTGCGTGCGAAGCGCCAGCTCGCGACGGAGGCTCTGCGCCTTCGTAAGCATAGTACAAAGGGAAACTCATCCATTCAGTCATTGATTCAAGCATCGAAATATCAATACGACACCCCGTTCCAGTTTTTTGGCGACGAATAATCGCTGCAAGAATGTTGGTTAAAGCGTACATGCCAGCTGAAATATCAACGATCGAACACCCTGCCTTTGCAGGCTCATCACTAGAGCCCGTTACGGATAACAGTCCCGACTCAGCTTGAATTAAAAGGTCGTACGCCTTCTTGTCTCGATAAGGCCCATCTGATCCATATCCAGAGATATCACAAACAATTAGTTTGGGGTAACTCTCTTTCAACCGCTCATAGGAAAACCCCATACGCTCTGCGGCGCCTGGCGCTAAGTTTTGTAGTAGTACGTCTGCTCCCCCCAAAAGTTTGCGAACGATTTCGATACCCTGAGATTGTTTTAAATCCAGAGTGATACTTTCTTTGGATCGATTCGTCCACACAAAATGAGAGGCTAATCCACCCACTCGGTCATCATAAGCTCTGGCAGGGTCACCCCCCCCAGGTCTCTCTACCTTTATGACTCGAGCTCCGAGATCCGCTAACTGTCGCGTACAAAATGGACCTGCGATAACATGCTCGAGCGCGACAACTGTTATTCCTTCAAGTGGACGCATATTGTGTTATTCCTGTTTTGTTATTTCGGACATTCTAAGATTTAAATACAAACCGCAATGCTAGCCCAATTAGATCTCAATTAGAGGGCCAACAAAGATCTCCTTGCAGAGCTCTCCCAATTGATTCTTGAACTAAGTGCTATCCTATTATTGCAATTACGCGCTGATCCGTTTGAAGGTCAAAGATGTCTCCAAGAAAAAACCCCGAAGCGTCTAAATTTATCCAGCACGGCTAGTTTTCATTAATTCGCAATTATAGAAGAATTTGACTACCCGTATGCATTTGCGATGGACAGCAAGTCAAGACTTAAACCTGTAAGCATGTTTTCTTTGCTAAGCCTTTCGATAAAAATTTTTGACGTAATCGTGGCGTACTTACTCCTGTTCTCCATATCAACCAACCTGCTTTTAGAAGATATCCACGGAAGCGGGTTAAGATAGAATTTAGTCCATAAGCCAAAAAATGCTCAAAAAACCAAAATAGAAGTCAACAAGGATACGCAACATGCAATCATACAAAATAGCAGTCATTGCCGGTGACGGTATTGGAAAAGAGGTTATGCCAGAAGGTTTACGAGTACTCGATGCCGTAGCTCGAAAATTTAACTTCGAACTAAAATTTGATGAATTCGACTGGAGTTGCAGTAACTATGAGAAGCACGATTGGTGGATGCCTCCCTCTTGGCGAGAGGATATTGGTAGCCACGACTCCATCTTTTTCGGTGCAAATGGATGGCCAGCTATCGTGCCTGACCATAAAGCGTTATGGGATTCCTTAATTAAATGGCGCCGAGAATTCGACCAATATGTAAATTTACGACCCGTTAAATTATTGCCAGGTGTTAAATGCCCGCTTGCTGATCGAGAGCCGGGTGACATTGATTACCTTGTTGTTCGGGAAAATACAGAAGGTGAATACTCTTCGGTTGGCGGCAGAATGTTCGAAGGTACAGATCGCGAGACTGTAACACAGCAGTCTGTATTTACACGAAAAGGTGTGGACCGAATAATGAGATATGCATTTGGGCTAGCAGAAAATCGAGATAGGAAGCATGTAACATCAGCCACTAAGTCAAATGGTATCGCGATTACCATGCCTTATTGGGATGAACGCTTTAAGGTGATTTCTGATGAATTTTCTAATATCAATACAGACCAGTACCATATTGACGGGCTAACGATCCAATTGATACTCAATCCGCAACGATTCGATGTTATTGTTGCATCGAACTTATTTGGCGACATCATCTCTGACATCGGTCCTGCAACCGCCGGAACTATTGGTATAGCTCCCTCTGCAAATATAAATCCTGAACGAATCTTTCCGTCACTTTTTGAACCCGTCCATGGATCGGCGCCCGATATCTATGGACAAAATATATCCAATCCGATCGCACAAATTTGGTCGGGAGCAATGATGTTAGACCACTTAGGTGAGTACGCTGCCGCTAAGGCAATTACCGATAATATAGAGGAGTGCTTAATTTCAGGTCCAGTCACACCCGATCTTGGGGGTACGGCCTCAACATCCGATGTGGGTAAAGCGATAGCGACTTCGTTCGCTTAAGACCTTTTAAGGAAAACACTTTTAAAGATCAAAAAATGTCAACATTTCTAAATATTCAGGAGAATGACTCCATCGTGACGTTGACGATGAACGAACCAGATACCCGTAATGCATTAACCGGAAACACCGCGGCCGACGAATTTGTCGCAGCTTGTGACCACATCGATTCTAACAAGCACATTAAAGCCGTCATCATTACCGGGAATGGGCCTGTATTTTCTGCTGGCGGTAACCTAAAAGACATGAAAAAAATGCTTAATGAGGACCTGCCTAGCGAGGTCATCCGTGAGAGTTACCGAAAAGGTATTCAACGAATACCACTAGCCCTGTATAACCTGGAGATCCCTACCATTGCTGCGGTAAATGGTCCCGCGATAGGAGCTGGGTGCGATCTGGCGTGCATGTGTGACATTCGCATTGCTTCTACAAAAGCGAGTTTCGCGGAAAGCTTTGTTAAAGTCGGCATCATTCCAGGCGACGGTGGAGCTTGGTTTTTACCGCGAGTTGTTGGGATGTCAAAGGCAGCCGAGATGAGTTTCACAGGTGACAAAGTCGACGCCGAAGAAGCTCTAAGAATTGGACTGATCTCTTACCTTACTTCTGAGGAAAACCTTATGATCGAGGCTAATGGAGTTGCAACTCGAATCGCAGCTAACCCAGGGTTAGTTCTGCGAATGACCAAAAAACTGCTTAGGGAGGGACAGCGTCAAGACTTAGCAAGTCTACTGGAGCTATCAGCGAATCTGCAAGCCATTGCCCACAAGACT
>CAJQIK010000153.1 GCA_905478365.1 uncultured Burkholderiales Genera incertae sedis bacterium | reverse complement strand
GCATGCTGCTCAGCTATGCCAACATCGAAATAACGCTCAGGATATTGTTGAGAAAACTCCACCAAACCAGAACCTTCTCGCATTGCGGGCGTAATCCCAATCAAACGATCGTCCTTTTGTGCCGTCTCACAGAGCCATTCACCAAAAATTTGCGTATAAGTTTTATTCTGATTTAACTGTTTCTTAATTCCTGCAGGAGGATCGAATTGGCCAACACCGTGATAAAGAATCGCGTCATTTTCAGCGGGCTGATATCCCTTCCCTTTTCGAGTTACCACATGTAAAAACTGAGGTCCATCAAGTTTTTTTAAATTACCTAAAGTAGCGCATAATGCGTGAATATCGTGACCGTCAATTGGCCCAATATAATTAAAACCGAACTCTTCAAAAAGAGTCCCCGGCATAACCATGCCCTTAACATGCTCTTCAGCTCGTTTTGCCAATTCGATAACAGGTGGGATTTTCTTAAACACCTTCTCTCCAGCCTTCCAAGCGGCAGAGTAGAACCGTCCGGACAACAATCTGGCAAGATAATTATTTAATGCGCCAACGTTTTCAGAAATAGACATATCGTTATCATTTAAAACGACCAAAATATTCGCGTCCATAGCTCCTGCATTATTCAATGCTTCAAAAGCCATACCAGCTGACATAGCTCCATCACCAATAATCGCAACGACCCTACGCTCCTGTTTCTTTAGCTGCGCACTTACCGCCATACCAAGAGCTGCACTAATCGATGTGCTCGAATGCGCTGTCCCAAAACAGTCGTAATCGCTTTCCTCTCGGCTGGGAAAACCGGCAAGACCTCTAAATTTTCTGAGTGTCTCCATTCGATCGCGACGACCAGTTAAAATCTTGTGCGCGTATGTCTGATGGCCTACGTCCCATACCAGCTTGTCGATTGGCGTATCAAAAATATAGTGCAGTGCAATCGTCAACTCTACTGTCCCGAGATTTGAAGCAAGATGACCACCAGTTTTTGACACACTCGCTATGATGAACTCTCTCAACTCATTTGCTAGATGAATCAAATCTTTTTTATCTAGATCCCTTAGTTCCTGGGGCGTGTTAATCTTGTTTAGTAATTTATACATTTCAACTGACTGTCCCTCTAATAAACTCGATCGAAGACAAGTTCAGCAATATCACCTAGATACCCGCCCTTTCGAGGTAAAAGACACAAAGTATTTCTTGTGTTTTCCTCGATTTCACTTGCCATCTCTTTTGCACGGTCCAACCCAAATAACGTCACATAGGTCGGCTTGTTATCTCTAATATCTTTGGCCGCAGTCTTTCCCAAGGTTTCTGTTGACGAACTAGAATCCAATATGTCGTCTACCACCTGAAATCCAAAGCCTATCTGACGCACGTAATTTCGAAGTGGCTCTTCACACGAATCTGTATATCCAGTGCCGCACAGCGCTCCTAGCTCCGCACTAGCTAAAAATAAGGCTCCAGTTTTTTTTGCGTGCATCAACTCCAATTGTGACAGCGTCATTGACATACCGACTTGAGACAAATCAATAGCTTGCCCTCCAACCATACCAATTGAGCCGATCGATTCGGATAAAACCCGGACTTGCTTTAACCTAACTTCATGTTCAAGCTTAGTTTGTTGATTAGCGAGAATATTAAAAGCTAATGGTTGTAGAGCATCCCCCACCAACATCGCGGTAGCTTCATCAAAAGCGATATGTACAGTTGGCTTACCTCGCCTGAGCTCATCGTTATCCATACATGGTAAATCATCATGGACAAGTGAATAAGTGTGAATAAGCTCAATGGCAACAGCACAATGCACGGTATCCTCAATATTAGCGCCAAAAAGGTCGCCAGACGCGCAAGCGATCAAACTTCGGATACGCTTGCCTGGACTCTTTACCGCATAGTGCATAGCGCGATGAAGGGTCGTCGGAATACGATCCGCTGACGGCAGCCACTGTTCAAACCCCTGATCAACTTGGGTTAAAACATCTGATTTCCACTGGTCGAAGGAGAGACGACTACTCATCGGCACCTTCAAATTTCTTCAGCATACCCGCCTCAAGCACACTCACTTCTCGCTGAGCTCCCTCAAGTTCTTTTTGACAAAACTGAAGTAACTCTACTCCTCGCTTATAAAATGACAGTGAACTCTCCAAGGTCGTCTCATCATCTTCCATTTTTTCAACGATCTGTTCAAGCTCGACTAACGCGGTCTCGAAACTAAGTTTTTCTTTAGTTTTTGTCATAATATGGCATCAAGTTTAATCTAATTGTTAATTATCTCACGCGATGAGTATCGAGGTTCAGTACGTTGCTTTTTGCGCTCTTTATTAAAATTTAAGACATATCAATCTACAAACCATTCCATATGCATAACACTCTAATCGATTCAAAAAAACTCCTGACGATCATTGACGAACCAAATACACTCGTCTTTGACTGTCGTCATGACCTCACCAACCGTGAATACGGTATTACGAGTTATCGGAAAGGCCACCTCCCAAAAGCGATATTTGCATGCATGGAAAATGATCTATCGAAAAAACCTGATGGGACTAATGGTCGTCATCCATTACCGGATGCTAATTTATTTTCTGATTGGCTGAACCAATGCGGAGTTACCCGTACTACCCAAGTCGTTACATATGACGATGCTGGAGGTGTTTATGCATCTCGATTATGGTGGATGCTAAGGTGGGTCGGCCATAACGCAGTTGCGGTCTTAGATGGAGGAATACAAGATTGGATAAAACATGGGGGCTCAACCGAATTTGAAGCGACACACAAATCTTCAAGGAGTAAATTTGATCCACAACCCAGAGATATATTTGTTGACGCAAATTTTATCTTAACGAGATTACAACATAATCAAATGCTGGTAATAGATGCTCGAGCTAATGACAGATTTCATGGGCGTAATGAAACGATAGACCGTATTGCAGGGCACATACCAGGGGCCATAAACCGATTTTTCAAAAACAATCTCAATCAAGCTGGGAAATTTCGGGATGCATGCGACCTAAAAGTATCTTTCGAGCAGATCATAGGCGACACGCCAAGTTCCGATGTGATACATCAATGTGGTTCTGGAGTAACCGCCTGCCACAACCTTCTTGCTATGGAGGTAGCAGGGCTTCACGGCTCGAAACTTTATCCTGGCTCTTGGAGCGAATGGATAACGGACCCGAGTCGACCCGTTTCCACTGACTAAATAAATACGACTGATTAAATACGCACTTGACGGTTTCAGCTTAAGCCGTTACGGATTGATCCGATTGTTCATCTAAGATTTTGATTAATATTTCGTCATTTTCATCAAGATCAATTTCTACATCCCCGCCCGATGATAGCTTTCCAAAAAGTAATTCATCCGCTAAAGCTCGACGAATAGTGTCTTGAATCAATCTGGACATCGGTCTGGCACCCATTAATGGATCGAACCCTTTTTTGCCTAAATGCTCTCTCAGCTTAATACTAAATGTGGCGTCGACTTTTTTCTCTTGTAACTGATGTTCTAACTCCATCAAGAACTTATCTACAACCTTGAGGATAATTTCAGTCGACAATGGAGCAAAAGAAACAATCGAATCCAGCCGGTTTCTAAACTCGGGAGTAAATTGCCGCTTAATCTCTGCGAGCTCATCACCCGCAGAAACCGCGTCAGTGAACCCCATCGTATTCTTAGAAATCTCCGCTGCACCAGCATTGGTAGTCATAATAATGATGGCATTGCGGAAATCAGCTTGACGCCCATTGTTATCCGTTAGCGTGCCATGATCCATTACCTGTAACAAAATATTAAATATATCTGGATGTGCTTTTTCTATTTCGTCTAGAAGGAGAACACAGTGTGGTTGCTTAACGAGCGCCTCAGTTAACAATCCGCCTTGGTCAAAACCGACGTAACCGGGAGGCGCCCCGATCAACCTAGAAACAGCATGGCGCTCCATATATTCCGACATATCAAACCGAACCAGCTCGATACCCATGGTATAGGCCAACTGACGCGCCACTTCGGTTTTTCCAACTCCGGTTGGACCGCTAAATAGAAATGCACCAACTGGTTTTCGGGGATTTCCCAGCCCACTTCGCGACATTTTGATGGATGAAGACAACGCATCAATCGCCCGTTCTTGACCGAACACTACAGCGTTGAGGTCCCTATCCAATGTCTTTAACTTTGAACGATCATCATTTGATACGCTTTGAGACGGCACTCTCGCAATCTTCGAAATGACCCCTTCAATCTCCAACTTTCCGATCACCTTTTTTTTCTTCTTACCGACCGCAATGCGCTGCGCGGCTCCAGCTTCATCAATAACATCTATTGCTTTATCTGGTAAGTGCCTGTCATGAATGAATCTAGCAGATAATTCCGCAGCAGCTGTCAACGCGGTCACCGTATATCTGACCTGGTGGTGTTCTTCAAATCTCGACTTGAGCCCTCTTAAGATTGACACAGTCTCTGTAACCGACGGCTCTCCTACATCAACTTTTTGAAATCGCCTAGAAAGCGCGTGATCCTTTTCGAAAATTCCCCGATATTCGTTATAAGTTGTGGCTCCAATACAACGCAGCGCACCCGAGGAAAGCGCTGGCTTTAATAAATTGGACGCATCAAGAGTTCCTCCCGAGGCCGCGCCCGCACCGATAATTGTATGTATCTCGTCTACAAACAGAATAGCGTTTGGCTGCTTCTCTAGTTGCTTGAGGACGGCTTTAAGTCTTTGTTCAAAATCGCCTCGGTATTTGGTCCCTGCGAGCAGAGCGCCCATATCTAGCGAGAATACTTCTGCTTGGTCTAATATTTCAGGGATCTCCCCCTCGACAATTCGACGCGCCAGGCCCTCTGCAATCGCAGTCTTACC
>CAJQIK010000152.1 GCA_905478365.1 uncultured Burkholderiales Genera incertae sedis bacterium | reverse complement strand
AGGCTCTTCCATATTTTTTTCCCATAGGGCTTAGACAACAACCTAGGATCACAGATAATGAGAACGCCCATATCCGTTTCGTCTCTGATCAATCTTCCAGCACCCTGTTTTAGGGAGATGACAGCTTCGGGAACTTGAAAATCCATGAACGGATTCCCACCTTGGCTTCTCAAATAATCAATCCGCCCGGCAGTAACCGGGTCATCGGGGACAGAAAAAGGTAATTTATCGATGATGACGAGCACTAACCCCTCACCTCGAACATCCACCCCCTCCCAAAATGAATGGCTCCCGAGAAGAACCGCATTCTTTATTTTTTTAAATTGGTTTAACAACTCAAACTTGGATCCATCACCCTGAATAAGAAGTGGTATTTCCATATTACGATCTTTCAGAATCTTTGATAATTGCTCACCAGCCATACGCATAGCCGCTAAGCTCGTGAACAGCATCATACATCTCCCTCTTGCCGCACAGATCGCCTCGATACTTTCGTTAACTACGCGTTCCACATATGAAGCGTGAGATGGCTCTGGCATATCGTTTGGGACATATAGCACACTGTTCTGGGAATAATCAAAAGGACTATCCCAGCTCCGAAACAGTGCGTCCTCGAGCCCCAGCTGTTGAGTAAAATAAGAGGCATCACCTGAGACTGATAGCGTGGCTGAGGTAAAAACCCAGCTTCTCTCGCCGTTCATTACTATCGATCTGAATTCTTCAGCAACATCAATAGGTGTTAGATGCATACGGACTGATTGGACACTTGATTCGAACCAACGAATAACACTATGTTCTCCCAATTTACTCCAGGTTTCTAAAAAAACTACGGCCTCCAATAGACGCTCGCGACACCGTTGAAGTTCGAGATTAATCAATTCAATGGCACGAATGGACTCAGCTAACTCACCGCTAGTTATTGCCAGCGAAGAGGAAGCCTCAACCGCCTTACTAAACTTATCTCTCTCTCTTAAATCATATCTACCTTTTAGACCCTCGAAGGACAATCTTAAATTACGAATACCCTTCTCAAAACTGTCAATCAATTCGTCTACAGCTTCGGTACTATCGCCCATTATCACGGACCCATAACGTAAATCACGAAGAAGCTCGTTCAATTGATTTGTACTGATACTTGAGCCAAAAAATTGAGTCGCCACGTCTCCAATTTGATGAGCCTCATCGAAGATTACGACATCGCATTCCGGCAACAACTCACCAAAACCATCCTGCTTGAGGGCTAAGTCCGCGAAAAATAGATGATGATTAACTACAACAACTTCTGCTGCTAACGCCCTCTTTCTAGCCTTTAAAACAAAACACTTATTAATATGAGGACAATCAGAGCCGAGGCAACTATCCCTTGTAGAAACAACCGAGGACTGTACCCTTTGATTTTCCTCTGGCATGTTTACCTCTGAAATATCACCAGAATCAGAGCTTTCAAGCATGCGCTCATACATATTAAAAATTTCAACCTCGCGAAGGCTTGAGAATGAACGCTCTGACTTTGTCCTCTCTATCTGTTGGTGACATAGATAATTAGCCCTTCCTTTTAATTTCGCGACGGTTATGGGTATTTTTAACGCGTCGCGAACTACTTGAATATCTTGATCATAAAGTTGGTCTTGTAGTGTCTTGGTACCAGTTGCTATTATGATTTTCCGCCCGTAGTAAAATGCGGGTATCAAATATGCAAAAGTCTTACCCGTTCCCGTACCAGCCTCACATATGATGGGCTCCTTTTTTTTAATCGCTGCGCCGATAGCCTGAGCCATTTCGCTTTGCTCAACTCGCGACTTGTATCCAACAACAACGTCTGATAGCAATCCTTTGGAGCTAAACGCTCGATCAATCTCTTCTTCGGTGCTCAAATTACTCAACTTTCAATGTGATTGAATTAAAGGGTCTACAATGAGACCTGTCGATATTGCTAAACATACGAATTGCTTCACTCAACTAGATATCGATTAAAACTTTTTACTAAAATTGACGCCTAACAAAGAACAAACTCATATCGCTATACGAACAACATGAGACCTTTCGGAATAAGATTACTGACGACAGCTAATATTTTAGCGACTCTATGCTTATTAATTATTTCCCCCGGCCTCACGGGTGGGAAACTGATTCTCTACTTGTGTGTGGCTGGACTTCATTTAATACTAGCTACTGGTATCTTCTTGCAACTCCGCTGGGCCTACGTGCTAACGATAACTTACTCCTTGTTTCAAGGGGTGGGGATGAGTCTATGGTGTTTAATTGGTGTTTTAACTTTGGTAGGAGAACCTGCTTCCCAAGAAAAAATAGGGTTTTTTGTTTTGTCCGCGTTTATAGTGCCTTTTTTAGGTTGGACCATTATCTATCTGATAAAACGTTTGAGAATGGACACGTTTACTTAAGTCTACTGTTCACTCCCCTTCGAACCCAAAGGATCTGGTAAAACGATAGAAGGGATTGGCTCACCCAAATCTTGATCTTCAGGCGAGACTGGAGCATTACTCAACTCCACTTTTTCAATACGGTTAAATCGCTTGGTTATTTTGTCGCTACTCACCCTGACTTCTTCAACATCTTTGTGCGCAAGTCTTATATGATCAGCTAACTTCCTCATGCGATCATCGAATCTATTGAAGTCGAGACTCAAACGTCGGAGCTCCTCTTTAATGATATGAATTTGTTCTCGTGTAGCAATGTCCTTCATTACAGCTCGCGCCGTATTTAAAACGGCCATTAATGTCGTCGGCGATACGATCCATACTTTCTTCTGCATGGCATACTCAACGACCTCGTTGTGGTAAGCGTGAATTTCAGCAAATACTGCTTCAGCAGGAATGAACATTACCGCACCATCACTGGTTTCCCCATCAATAATGTATTTATCAGAGATTGCATCCACATGCTTTCTTATATCCACACGAAATGCCCGTTGCGCTAAAGCCTTATCACCTTCGGCATTATCTTTCGAAAACATACGGTGATAATTCTCAAGCGGAAACTTCGAGTCGACAGAGACGTTTCCCGTAGGATCAGGTAGTCGCAAAATACAGTCAACACGACTACCAGTTGAGTAAGTGAATTGGAAGTCATATGCCGAAGGCGGCAACATGTTTCTAACCAAATTCTCTAACTGAACCTCACCGAATGCCCCACGAGAGCGTTTATCTCCAAGTAACTCTTGCAACCCAATGACGTTAGTTGTTAAACCATCAATTTTCTTTTGGGCCTCATCAATAGTTGCTAAACGCTCCATTACGCTCACAAAGGTAGCATTTGTTTTTTTGAAGCCCTCCTCAAGCCGCTCATTCACCTTCCCAGAAATTTGCTCCAATCTAGAGTCGGTCACCTTACTGAGGGTTTCCATCGACTTGTTTAACTGATTCGCCGCCTCCTTCAAACTCGATTGAACTATTTCCCTCTCAGCTCGGCTTTGCTCGGAGAGCTTTTCTAACACTCGAGCAATCACCTCAGAGCGAATTAAATCAAGTTTTGCCTGAACCTCATTCCGCATTTCAGTGATTGACGCCAGAGTTTTTTCTTTGCCTACAGATTGTTCCTCAATGAGCCTGACCTGGAACGAACCAGAACTACTGCGGAGTTGATTTAGTTCGTTGGAGAGAAAAGATCGTAGATTTTCGTTTAGGGTCGACTGATTTCTCAACAACCTATCCGCCATTGCATTTAGCGTTTCACTACTCTCCCTAGACTGAGCGATCGAGAGATTTTCCAAAACATTTTTTATTTTTTTAGGCAGTCTAAACAACAACACAACGACTATCCCAGTTGTAATCATGACTAAAAGCATGATCCACATCAATAATCGAGGGCTTTCAAACCACATATTCATCTGAACAGTATAGCTGATTAAACGCGGAATTATGACCGCTTATTGGCTAGGCGGCCTTCGTGCCTCTTGCATCACGCCGTCGCTCATGTTCCTTCAAGGCCTTTTTGCGCAGCCGGATAGATTTAGGAGTAATTTCAACGAGCTCATCATCAGCTATAAACTCCACTGCGCGCTCCAAAGTCAGCTCAATTGGAGGTGTCAGCCTAACCGCCTCATCGGTACCAGAGGACCTTACATTAGTTAATTGCTTCTGTTTAATCGGATTTACGCTCAAATCATTATCTCTGGAATGGATGCCTATGATCATTCCCTCGTATAACTCTTCTCCTGGTGCCACAAACATCCGACCACGCTCCTGTAGCTTCCAAAGTGCGTAAGCAACTGCGGGGCCATTATCCTGACTCACTAAAACGCCATTTCTTCGATCCTCAATATCACCTTTCAATACGTCGTAGGAATCAAAAATATGACTCGCGACTCCAGTACCACGAGTCAACGTAAGGAACTCACTTTGAAATCCGATTAGACCACGTGCTGGTATTCGATACTCCAGTCTGACTCGGCCTTTACCATCTGGAATCATATCTTGAAGCTCCCCACGCCTAGCACCCAATTCTTCCATCACAGCACCTTGATTCCCCTCCTCAACATCAATAGTTAGGATCTCGTAAGGCTCTTGGCGCTGTCCATCCACGTCTTTAAACACAACGCGAGGTCTTCCTACAGCAAGCTCGTAACCCTCTCGACGCATATTTTCAAGCAAAATCGTTAAATGTAACTCACCTCGGCCCGAAACAATAAAAGTGTCAGAGTCTGATGTGAACTCTACTTTGAGAGCCACATTGGACTGTAATTCGCGATTCAATCGATCTCGAATTTGCCTGCTTGTTACAAACTTTCCTTCCCGGCCTGCAAGCGGTGACGTATTCACGACAAAATTCATAGTTAAAGTAGGCTCATCTACGGTTAGAAGGGGTAACGCTTCAGGTGTCGATCCAGCCTCACATACCGTCTGACCGATGCTGATATCTTCGATACCGTTAATCAATACAATATTGCCGGCTTCAGCCTCGTCAACTACCTCCTTCTCTAGACCCGAGAAAATGAGGACTTGGTTAACCTTTCTTGTGACAGAATCACCATCGGGTCCCGCTACCATAAGTACTTGCTGCCCCGAACGTATCCGACCTCTATTCACACGACCGATTCCTATTCGCCCCACAAAACTTGAATAATCTAACGAACAAATCTGAAGTTGTAATGGTCCGTCTACATCCACGTCACGCACAGGAACGTGGTCTAATATTGTCTCGAATAACGGAACTAACGTGTCGTTTTTTAACTCCGCGTCTAGCGTGGCCCAACCTTCGAGAGCAGAGGCATATACAACGGGAAAGTCCAATTGATCTTCGTTCGCACCTAGTTTGTCGAACAAATCAAAGGTTTGATTGATGACCCAACTTGGTCGTGCCCCTGGTCGATCAATTTTATTAACAACCACAATCGGCTTGAGACCAAGTGACAACGCTTTTTTTGTCACAAAACGAGTTTGCGGCATGGGACCATCAACCGCATCAACCAGCAGTAAGACACAATCAACCATCGACAATACGCGCTCGACTTCACCACCAAAATCAGCGTGACCCGGCGTATCAACAATATTAATGTGAGTCCCTTGATAGCTGATAGCACAGTTCTTGGAAAGAATGGTTATGCCGCGCTCTTTCTCCAGGTCATTAGAGTCCATAACCCGCTCTGAAACTTGTTTGTGTGCAGCAAAAGTACCTGCTTGTTTCAATAGTTGATCAACTAATGTCGTTTTTCCGTGATCAACGTGCGCGACGATTGCAATATTACGGATGCTTTTCATAGTTATTTATTTGATCGAGTCGTACTTGAAGAATGAAAGACGGTTTAAATAATTGGAGAGAAAATCTCACGAAATGCCAGTTTCTAATTTCGCGGCGGAGTCTAACACAATTCAACCTTTTAAAACTTGAAAGTTATCGCTATGGGATGATGCGAATTTTATTTAACATACCGCCAATCGACCCGATGCGACAGGCCCTCGTAAAACCGTCTTCGCGAAACATCTCAAGCACCGTCTCCTCTATCGAAGTAGAACAGGTCACCAGCAACCCGCCACTCGTTTGTGGATCGGTCAATAAATCAAGCTCGAAACCATCCATTGAATCAAAATATTGCACGTATTCAGAACAACTAGACCAATTTCGACTTGATGCCCCAGTAACGACTCCATCACGCGCGAGTCGTTGAGCGCTATCTACAAATGGAACCTCTGAAAGCTTAATTTCCGCCCCCACATTTGAACCCAGTACTATCTCTTTAAGGTGTCCCAGAAGACCAAAACCAGTGACGTCGGTCATCGCATTCACACCCGCCACTTCGCCCAAACGAGCTCCCGTCGAATTGATCTGAGTCGTTAACGAAATCATTTCTTGGTAACTGGAATCATTCAACACATTTTTCTTCAAGGCCGCTGATAACACTCCAATACCCAAAGGTTTACCAATGATAATACTGTCTCCAATTTGGGCATCCGTATTTCTTTTAATTTTATCTGGCGCAACCTTACCGATAACGACAAGCCCATAAATAGGTTCGGGACTATCGATTGAATGCCCGCCAGCAATAGGAACGCCCAACTCCTCACATATCGCCCGCCCTCCTTGTAAGACAGCAGAAATCGTTTTAACCGGCAACTTATCAATAGGCATCCCCACCACGCTTAACGCGAATAACGGTTTCGCGCCCATCGCATAAATATCAGAGAACGCATTGGTAGCAGCGATTTGTCCGAACGCAAACGGGTCATCAACAATAGGAGTAAAAAAATCCGTTGTTGCGACAAGCGCGGTATCATCATCTATTTGGTAAACAGCTGCATCATCAGACTGATCAAACCCAACCAACAAATTACTATCTGCGATAGGCTGGAGATCAGCTAATATTTCCTTTAAAAGTTTTGGAGAAATTTTACAACCACAACCACCACCATGAGCATATTCAGTTAACTTCAAAACCACTCTCCACAAATATAATCGTGCGACAATAAAATCTGAACCACATCATAAAGACAAACCACCATCTATTCATTAAATAACATTAATTTTTCAAAAATACGAAATGAATCTACACTTTAAATTGTCTCATGAAGCGTGACACAATTAATATTTCTGACTTGAGACCTACCGACGAAATTATCGATGTTCGGTCGCCAAAAGAATATTCAGCCGACCATATCCCTGGTGCGGTCAATTTACCAGTATTAAATGACGAAGAAAGAAAACTGGTGGGTTGGACCTACAAAAATGAATCATCGTTCAAAGCTAAGCGAATTGGGGCAGCTTTAGTGGCTAAAAATATCGCCACTCACATTGAATTAGCACTTTCGGAGAAACCTGAGACTTGGTCGCCTGTGATTTACTGTTGGAGAGGTGGCAAACGAAGCGGGTCGATGTCACTCGTTTTTAGACAAATTGGGTGGAATGCAAAACAGCTAAGTGGTGGGTATAAGTCTTTCCGGCGACATGTGATCACAGACACTAATGCACTGGCCTCCTCGTTTCACTACATCGTTATATGTGGTTTAACTGGAACAGCAAAAACCGATCTAATAAAAGAAATTAAACGTCAAAAAGGTCAGGCTTTAGATTTAGAGGGTTTGGCCCAGCACCGAGGATCAGTTCTAGGCTATGATCCTAACGCTAGACAACCAAGCCAAAAAAAATTCGAAACAAACATTTGGCATGAACTGAAGAAACTAGATCAAACAAGACCTGTTTTTATTGAGTCGGAAAGTAAAAAAATTGGTGACTTAAGAATTCCAGAGCCACTAATCAGCGCTTTCCGACAAGGCTTTTGCATCAATATAACAGCCGACATCAATAAAAGAACGGACTACTTAAAGCAAAATTATGCACACTTAATTCTAGAGCCATCTACCCTTGCAATTCAGCTTAACAAGCTAAGATCGAGGCACGGAAACAGCGGAGTAGATTTCTGGCTGGACCTTATTTCAAAAGGTAATTGGGACGAATTTATTCGAGATCTGCTACAAAAACACTATGACGCATCATACTCAAAATCAATGCAAAAAAATTTCCATACGTTTCTTGAGGCGCCAAATTACCAACTAGATACGTTATCGCATGATGCGTTATCATCAACGGTTGAAGCAATCCTGTCTAACTATTCTACAATTTGAAACAAAAAAATTTTTAGGAGAATTATGAGCTCTACAATCACTGGACTGGCAGTCCCAGACTTCTCTGCGCCGATGACCTCTGGAAAAACATTCAAACTTTCTGAAAACCGAGGAAATCACGTTGTCCTTTACTTCTATCCAAAAGACAGCACTCCAGGATGCACCAATGAAAGCATTCAGTTTAATGAGCTGCTAACATCGTTTACAAAGAAAAACTGCATGGTTTTCGGCATATCTCGAGACAGTCTAAAATCTCATGAAAACTTCAGATCTAAATATGGCTTTAAGTTCGACTTAATTTCCGATAGTGATGAAGCGGTTTGTCAAATGTTTGATGTGATTAAAATGAAGAACATGTATGGCAAGCAAGTCAGAGGCATTGAGCGAAGTACATTTTTAATCGATTCAGCTGGAATTCTAAAAAAGGAGTGGAGGAAAGTATCTGTATCTGGTCATGCTCAAGAGGTTTTAGAAAGTATTTAGCAATACAGATTTAGTACTGGTTCGGATTGGCGAAATTAGAGAACTGGGTGTGCTTTCCATTCCAGGTCAGCATGACAGTGCCTGTTGGACCGTTTCTTTGCTTACCGATGATAACTTCGGCCTTGTTCTTGTCCAATGTATCTGGATTGTAGACCTCGTCACGATAGATAAAAAGAATCGTGTCAGCGTCCTGCTCGATAGCGCCTGACTCCCTCAGGTCAGACATAACGGGACGTTTATTGGGTCTTTGCTCCAAGGAACGATTCAGCTGCGACAAAGCAACCACTGGAACGTTTAGCTCTTTTGCCAACCCCTTCAACGAACGAGACATTTCTGAAATCTCAGTTGCCCGATTCTCTCCTTGCTTACTGGCGGACATGAGTTGAAGATAATCGATAACGATGAGACCTAGCTGACCGTATTGTCTATGTAAACGGCGAGCCCTGGCTCGGAGTTCTAGTGAGTTAAGTCCTGGAGTTTCGTCAATATGGATTGGCGCCTCACTGAGTCGTCCTACGGCATTGGTTAATTTCCGCCAATCATCCTCAGCTAATTGGCCAGTGCGTAAATCATGAGCGTTAATCTTACCAAGTGAACTCAGCAAACGCATGGCTAGTTGTCCGGCACCCATCTCCATCGAAAACAATCCAATAGGTAGGCCCTCAGCAAGCGATACGTGCTCTGCGATATTGAGTGCTAGGGCCGTTTTACCCATTGATGGGCGGCCAGCCACAATCACTAAGTCACCCGCTTGAAATCCAGATGTCATCCTGTCAAGATCAACAAATCCGGTGGGTACTCCCGTGACATCAGATGGATTATCTCTGTTATACAACATATCAATACGCTCTACCACCTGAGTCAGTATAGGTTGTATATCTTGGAAACCTTGTTTTGTTCTCGCCCCCTCTTCAGAGATTGAGAAGATTTTTGACTCCGCCTCATCTAACAATTGGACTGCCTCTTGACCCATAGGGTTATAAGCCGTGTCCGAGATCGCAGCAGCCGTATCAGCTAACTTTCTAAGAATTGAACGCTCTCGTACAATCTCTGCATACCGTCTTATATTTGCTACCGAGGGGGTGTTTTGCGCCAACGCCCCTAAATAGGATAGACCACCGACCTGCTCAAGCTCTTTCGTATTTTCTAAACTCTCAGCTACCGTAATCGCGTCTGCAGGCTTATTAGATCCTATGAGACGGGTAATGTGCTGATATATGGTCTTGTGGTCCGGCCGATAAAGGTCTGACTCGTTCATAAAATCAGCCACACGATCCCATGCTGTGTTGTCCAGCAACAAGCCGCCCAAAACTGATTGCTCAGCCTCTACTGAGTGTGGCGGTACTTTCAAAGATAATATCTCTTGATCAGACATACATTCGTTACGATTTCTGCGGACCATCCAGTATTTGTAGATTAGAGCATAGCATTTCCAGTTGCGTTGAAGCGAGTTATTAAGCTGAGTAATGAAAAATTAATAGATATTCCCAAGCAAAAAAAAACCACGCTATAAAAACGTGGTTTTCACGAGCAAAAAAAAAGATTTTACTGCTCTGGCGTTACGGTCACCGTGATTGTTGCTACAACCTCAGCGTGCAAGCTAACAGAGATTGATGCCTCCCCAATTTGTTTCAAGGGGCCCGTCGGCATTTGAATTTGATTCTTATTTATCTCATACCCTTGGACGTTCAAGGCATCTGCAATGTCATAATGAGTGACTGAGCCAAAAAGGCGTCCATCAACTCCTGCCTTTTGCATAATTTCAATCGATGCACCATCAATTTTTTCAAACTTAGTCTGAGCATCCGACAGAATTTTAGCCTGCTGAGCTTCTAACTCAGCTCGTTTTTGCTCAAATTCAGCAAGATTTTCTTTAGTAGCTCGTTGAGCCTTTCCTTGTGGAATTAGATAATTCCGTGCGTAACCCTCCTTAACATTAACGAGATCGCCTAAACGACCGAGGTTTACAACTTGTTCTAAGAGAATAATTTCCATTGGTCTAGTCCGTCAAAAATTAGTGGGCGTCTGAATATGGCAAAAGTGCGAGAAACCTTGCTCTCTTGATCGCCACAGACAATTGTCGTTGAAAACGAGAACGAGTTCCCGTTATCCGAGCCGGGATGATTTTTCCATTTTCGGAAATGAAATCTTTCAAAATATCAGTATTTTTATAATCAACCCACTCTATCTTCTCAGCCGTAAAACGACAAAATTTACGTCGTTTAAATAAAGGCCGGCTAGGTTTTCTTTTATCGTTCTTTTTTCTAAATGCCATTACAACCTCCAATATCTCAATAATTAATTCTCATCGAACCCTTGCACATTGAATACAGGCCATTTTGATCGAGCCCCCTTATTCATTAAAAATCCAATCAGGGTTAAGTTCTGTCCAACACAACTTCGATCTAATTTAAGTGCCCTATCTCCAAACACAATGCAATCAAGATTCAATACAACTCGTCTTTGACTTTGATCTTCCATTTGTTCGCTATGATGTTCCACTGAAAATTTCAGGATAGGAATACCAGACGGCGAATAACGCAAAACCTCTCTAGCGGTAATAGTCGCGAATAATTTAATGCTATTCGTCGACATTAAACCTTTCCTACGCTCCCTCTTTAACCTCTGGCTCTGCCTTTACCTCCTCCGAGGTCTTAGTTACTTCAGCAACTGGCGCCGGAGTTGGTGATGCCTTGTCATCAGAAGCCGGAGCTGGACGTCCTACAATCTGTTTTGTTTTCTCATCCTTCATCATGAAAGACGACTCGGTCACTGCAGCTTTCATTGACACAGTAAGGTGACGAAGCACAGCGTCATTAAATTTAAATCCCAATTCAAGTTCTTTGAGAACTTCCTGGTCACATTCAACATTCATGAGCACGTAATGTGCTTTATGAATTTTCTGAATGGGATAAGCGAGTTGTCTACGCCCCCAATCTTCTAGTCGGTGGACAACCCCTTTGCCGGCCGTGACTTGGTTGCGATATCGCTCGATCATAGCCGGAACCTGTTCACTTTGATCAGGGTGCACGATAAATACTATCTCGTAATGCCGCATTAAATTTTCTCCTTATGGTTAAACAGTGTTTTTTTGAACACCTTGACAGCCCCCTAAAAATGCGGTTTTAGTAGAGCAAGGGACCGAAAGTATACCTGCTTTCATAAACTCACACAAACTTATACCTTAGGAACAAAATCTTGTGAGAACAATACCTTAACTCCGTCATATAGAGGTATATACCCTCAGCCCTAGATCATTTTTAGATACTCGACCGGATTTTATGGATTGCTATTCCAGCATATCAACAATGTCATCTTATTTTTATTGTTATAGTCCGGAAGCTTTATCGCACCAAAAAAATGTCTATCCAATTACAAAAACAGCTGCAATAACATGAATACCCAAACAACTGCAGAAGATTCGAGCATATTGCCAGCGCGACGCTGGCTTTTGCTAATCAATGTGCAGATTGTTACGTTGATGTATGGAATAGCAATTACCTCTGCGACGATCGTTCTGCCCCATATTCAAGGAGCGTTATCCGTCAATCAAGACCAAGCTTCTTGGACAATGACCCTTTTTCTTGTTGGGTCAGCTGTGACAATGCCAATCACCGGATGGCTGGCAGGTTGGCTTGGTTGGCGTCGTTTAATGGTGGGCACATTAATCGGTTTTACCGTTACGTCCATTGCGTGCGGACTAGCTACCAACTTAGAGACTTTACTAGTAGCCAGGGCTGCTCAAGGTGTATTTGGCGCTCCGTTAATGCCTTTAGGCCAAGGGATGCTTCTTGCGACATTCCCCAAGAAACAGCATGCGCTTGCACTAATGCTTTGGGGTATCGGCGGAACCATGGGGCCAGTGCTTGGGCCCATCCTCGGAGGGTTTGTTGGCGAAGCATTAGGGTGGAGATGGACTTTTCTATTTCTAGCTCCGATTTCGACAATGGCAATAATCATTGCTATTTTCGCACTTGGCGATCAACAAAAAGGTACTTCAGGAAAACTCGGTTGGATGGGATTTCTTAGCTTAGCTATCGCAATTGGTTCTGCTCAATTACTGCTTGATAGGGGTCACAGGTTAGACTGGTTTGAATCCTTTGAAATCACTACTGAACTATTCATTTGCCTGATTGCAGCATTATTTTTTATTTGGAGCACACTGTATTCGAAAACTCCTTTATTCGAGCGCGCGATCTTCACCAACTGGAATTTCACCCTCGGGCTATTAACTATGCTTCTGATGGGTGCGCTTAGTTTCACGCCGATCACACTATTCCCAATGCTTCTGCAAGATTTACGCGGTTATCCGGATGCTACAGCCGGCATTCTATTATCAGCGAGAGGTTTCGGTAACTTAGCTAGCTTTTTTATTGTTGTTCAATTCACCAAACTCAATGCAAAACTAGCATTAATGACAGGCATGGCTCTTCAGATTTGGGCTGGCTGGGCAATGTCTAATCTCAATATCAACATGACAGAATTCGATGTATTTTGGACTAACTTTGTTCAAGGGTTTGGTTTCGGCTTAGCCTATACGCCGATGACCGTACTAGCATTTGCAACACTCTCGACTAAACTAACCGTTCAAGGATCAGCTTTGTTCAACATGATGCGAAATTTTGGTAGCAGCCTGTTTTTATCTTTGAGCATACTCATCTTACTGAGATCTGCTGCTGAGAATTATTCCGGCCTAAGTCAAATCATTAACCCAATGAATCCGCTTTTAAGCAACCCAAACGATGCTCCACATTGGAATACAACATCAATAGAATCAATTGCAAAAATTAGTGAAGAAATTACGATTCAATCTTTAATGGGAGGATATCTCAATGCCTTTCAACTATTTACTTGGGTTGCGATATCAGCACTCATTCTAAGTTGTCTATATCGATCGAACCGACAACAGTAAGAATGGTTGCATCTAAAAAAGCGGCAATAGATCTCAAACTAATTTCCAAACCACATAGAATAACTAATTACTTTTTTTTAACTTAAAAATAAGAAATAAGTTCGCACTGAACAAGCACAAAGACAGCAGGAAATGAGCCCGTATCCAGAAAATTATTGAATCAATGATCCCATTAATAACTGAAGTTTGATCGACTAAATGCTCATGAAGCAGCAACGCGACATCCTTAAGTCCACTTTGATCCGAGGACGCTTGAATCAAATTCAAAACGACTTGAGGAGGTTGAGATAGGACTTCCCATTGCGGAAAAACAGTTAGGTCGAGATATATTACTCCCAAGAATAAAATCACATACGTCAACGCAGACAACCCATTTACCCACAACAGCACCTGTATCAACTTGCGCAACGTAATTAGTCTCTTTTTTAAATAACTTTAGGCTTTAAAAACTTTAATAATTTCTTCGATAGCGGCTAGGTCTTCCAGCGTCGTCAAGTCACCTGGATCTCTGTCCTCAGCTATCGCCTGTATGCTCCGCCTCAACAACTTACCAGACCGAGTTTTAGGTAACATCGATACAAAGTAAACCGCCTTGGGTCTGGCTATAGCACCCAGAGACTGATCGACTTGCTTCATGATTTCTTTTTTGTGCAGTTCACTTTTTTCCGAATCATCTTCATCTGCAAAGTTTTTACGCACAACAAACGCGATCGGCATTTGTCCTTTTAGCGCATCCTCAACTCCCACAACTGCAACCTCTGCGATATTTCCGTTATTTTGAATTGCCTCTTCAATCTCTCTCGTTCCTATTCGATGCCCAGCTACATTTATGACG
The DNA here is from genome assembly GCA_905478365.1 of uncultured Burkholderiales Genera incertae sedis bacterium. Lineage (GTDB taxonomy): Bacteria > Pseudomonadota > Gammaproteobacteria > Burkholderiales > Eutrophovitaceae > Eutrophovita. The sequence continues at coordinate 9,620 of CAJQIK010000152.1, read as the reverse complement.
TCATCCGTTCGACCTAAAATAAAATGATATCCATCCTGATCCCTTATGCCCCAATCGAATGTTGAATAAACAAGTTTCGAATCAAACGTAGAAAAATACGTTTTTACAAATCGCTCATCGTCACCCCAAACCGTGCTCATACACCCGGGTGGAAGTGGCGGGACAATCGAGACAAGACCTTTTTCATTTGGATCAGCTTCGGAAGCATCCGACTCCCTCAGAACCTTAAGATTGTATCCGTACGCCGGAAATGATGGACTTCCATACTTCACAGCGGTCTTTTCAACACCAGGCATTGGCGTTAGCACAGGCCACCCTGTTTCAGTTTGCCAAAAATGGTCATGTACAGGTTTTTTTATCGCATTTGATATCCACCTGTGCGTTGATTCATCTAAGGGCTCACCAGCTAAAAATAAGTGTCTCAACGAGTCTAAGCTATAACTATCGATAAATTTTGGATCTTGTTTCTTTAACACCCGTATAGCGGTTGGAGATGAGAACAAAACATTCACATTGTACTTTTCCACAATGCTCCACCAAATACCTGGATCAGGCGTCGTTGGAAGACCTTCATATAGGATAGTGGTCATACCCATGATAAGAGGGGCGTAAACGATGTACGAGTGACCCACAACCCAACCAATATCAGAAGTGGTAAAGATCGTTTCTCCCGCCCGAGCATCATATATATGACTCATAGATGCAGCTAAGGCTACCGCATGTCCACCCGTGTCTCTTTGAACACCCTTTGGCTTACCCGTAGTACCTGATGTGTATAAAATATAGCTCGGCTCGTTGGATTCTAACCATTCAACGCTGACCTCTTCACCGTCAAAACTCTTTACTGCTTCGCGGTAATCAACGTCTCGTTCCTCATTCCAGTCTAGTTTTTCTACTAACCCACGTTTGACCAAAATTACATGGGCAGGCGGTTTTTGTGCCAATTCTAATGCATCATCGACTAAGCCCTTATAAGGAATAATACGCCCGCCCCTCATTCCAGCGTCGGCGGTTATCATAACCTTGGGAGCGCAGTCATCTACGCGTTGCGCTAAGCTCGCAGCGGCAAAACCGCCAAACACAACCGAATGAATAGCACCAATGCGAGCACATGCAAGCATCGCATAAACCGCCTCGGGAATCATGGGCATATAAATCAGAACCCTGTCCCCTCTACCAACGTTTTTCTTCTTCAATAAAGCTGCAAATATGTTTACTTCTTTGTAGAGTTCCTGGTAACTAATTGCGCGCTCCGTGTTGGTCTCAGTCGAGATATAAACAATCGCACTTTGCTTTGATCGGCCTTCCAAATGACGGTCGATTGCATTGAAACAAAGGTTTGTCTTCCCATTCAGAAACCACTTAGCAAAGGGGGGGCGTGAATAATCAAGCACCTGATCAAAATCGCTTTCCCAGTGAATCAGTTTGGCTTGCTCAGCCCAAAACTCATCAGGTTTGTCTACGGATTTTTGATGAAATTCATTGATTTTTTTTGACAAGACCGACTCCCCAAACTACTACTCACGATTAATCTGAAATTTTAACGACTGAACGCCCTCTCATTTTCGCTTGCATGACTGCCTCAAATGTCGCCGGCAAATCATCAAAGGCAACGGTAGTTACGATTTTATCTAAGTTTTTAGGTTTCATATCTGTAGCCAACCTACCCCAAACTTTACGTCTGACCTCCATCTCAGCATTCACTGAATCTATTCCAGCTAGTGTCACACCTCGCAGAATATATGGCATAACTGTTGTGTTGAATTTAAAACTCGCGGCCAGTCCAATAGAAGCTATCGCCCCTCCAACCTTAACGGTACTTGCCAACCAAGATAAAATGTCGCCGCCCAAATTATCAACAACACCAGCCCAAGTTTCTCGACCTAATGGTCTAATTTTGGCTAAATCAAGAGACGCTGTATCTAAAATTTCAGCAGCCCCCAAACTTTTTAAATAATCTGACTGGTCTGGCTTACCTGTCATAGCGGTAACGTCATAACCCAGGGCAGAGAGTATATCAATGGCTATTCCGCCCACGCCACCTGTAGCACCATTAACAAGGACAGGGCCAGCATCAGGATTTAGCCCATTGTGCTCCATACGCTCTACAGCTAAGCCCGCAGTAAAGCCGGCCGTTCCAAGCGCCATCGAACTAAATAAATCTAATCCAGCAGGCATTGGGACAACCCATTTGGCTGGAACACGACAGTACTCCGCGTACCCCCCGTGATGAGCTACTCCTATGTCGTAACTCGTCGCTATGACTTCCTGACCAACTTTGAATTCGTCTGAGGATGATTCTACAACCACCCCCGACAAATCGATTCCCCCAACACATGGGAACCTACGAATTATCTTTCCAGCACCGGTTGCCGCTAAAGCATCTTTAAAGTTTACTGAGGAATAGGCCGTTTTTATAAGGACCTCACCTGGATCAAGGTCCGCAGTATCTATAGTTTTAAAACTACTATTGACGCCTTCTTCTGCCTCTTCAATTAAGAATGCCTTAAATTTCGACATATCGATCTCCTTTTTTCTTTTACCTAAATTTTGTGCACTGCAGTAATGCTACAGTAAATAATATAAAGTTTTTACGGAAGATGAGCTTCAGCCAAATAGCGCGAAGTCTGCATCTCAATTAATCTTGATTCTGTTCGATCTTTTTCAGTCGTGCCAAGTGCATCAGACAGAACATCTGTCAATCTTTCCTCAGAATCAAGCACTAGATTGACGCGCCGATCGTAGAACTCATCAACCAACCAAGTAAATCGTCTTCGTGCATTATCATTGTCCTTACAAAACTTGGGGACGCTACTAATAACAACCGTGTGAAATCCTTTCGCAAGCTCAATATAATCGTCTTTTCCTCTAGGTCCATCGCATATAGCGTCAAAATCAAACCATATCGCGTCCTTTGAAATCATTTTCGTTGGTATCGATCTATTGTTTAATTCGATAAAAACGGCACATTCACGCTCTCTTGAAAGAGATTCAAATAAATTCATCACCACCGGTTCCAGTTCGCTTTTTTTGCCGCAAAAATAAACGCCTGCCTTCTCTAAAGAACGCAGTCGATAATCTTCGCCAGCATCGAGATTAACGATACTCATCTTTGAATTAATTAAATCAATAGTCGGTAAAAATTGTGCCCTTTGAAGACCATGCTCATACAGCTTATCCGGCATCCAATTCGCTGTCGTTACAATTACAACGTCTTCATGAAAAAGAGCTTCGAGCAAGTTCCTCATAATCATCGCATCACCAATATCGGAAATGTGAAACTCATCCAAACAGAGTAATTTTGTTTTTGAGGCGATATCCTTCCCGATTCTGCGGAGTGGGTTTTCGTGGCCCTGTAAGTTTTTTAGACGGTAATGGACCTCTTGCATGAAGCGATGAAAATGAATTCGCTTTTTTTGCCCTAGCTCTACATGCTCATAGAAAAGATCCATTAAAAATGTCTTCCCACGACCAACACCACCCCATAGATACATCCCCTTGGGCGGTTTTTTCTTGAAAAAAATTCGTTTTAGGAGACCAGGTTGATCACAAGCAGACTCGAGTTCGGAAGCTAATTGAGCTAATTGATCAATCGTACGAAGTTGAGCCGCATCAAGCACATAACCTAACTCATCAGCCTTAGATTCTGCAGACTTTCTCATATTCCTCCTAGCTATGCTACCCCGTGTACCGAGCTCCAAGGATAAGAAAATAACGCATTACAACTGTCTTCAAAGACTCAGGTATCTGTCTTCAATTCCCAGAGCAGCTTCGTGCATGGCTTCAGAAAGAGACGGATGCGCGTGTACGATTCTCGCTATGTCCTCTGAGGTAGCGCCAAACTCGAGCGCTACCACGGCTTCAGATATCAATTCAGACGCATAAGGACCTATGATGTGCACACCTAAAATCCGATCACTTTGTTCGTGCGCAATCATCTTCACAAACCCCGAGCTATCACCAATTGCCTGCGCACGACCACTAGCCACAAATGGAAACTTACCAACCTTATAGGGTACTCCATCCGCTTTTAAAGCTTGCTCTGTTCGTCCAACCCACGCAATCTCTGGACTGGTATAAATAACCCAGGGGATTGTATCGAGATTGACGTCCCCATATTGTCCCGCGATTGTCTCGGCTACCGCCACCCCTTCTTCGGAGGATTTATGTGCCAACATCGGCCCTCGCACAACATCACCAATGGCGTAAATGTTAGAGATATTCGTTCGGTTGTGGTGATCGACAGTGATAAATCCACGTTCGTCAATGTCCACGCCCACATTATCCAAACCAACATTACCTGAATTCGGAACCCGCCCGACAGCAACTACAATTCGATCACAATCCAATGTTTTAAGGTCGCCTCCATCTTTATAGGTCACCGTAATCGTTTCGCCTTTTCTACTCACTTCTTGTACGGTGCATCCGAGGTGGATATCCAATCCAACATTTCTAGTAAAGATTCTCTTAGCTTCCTTCGCCACAGCTTCATCAACGGCAGCCAAAAAAGTTGGTAACGCTTCTAGCACAGTAACCTTGGCGCCGAGTCGCTTCCAAACACTACCCATTTCCAAACCAATTACGCCAGCCCCAATGACCAATAGGTGCTTGGGAGTGACAGGAAGCGTTAATGCGCCCCTGTTGTCACAAATGTATTCGTTATCAACAGGAACTGAGTCCATCGACCTCGGGCTCGATCCGGTCGCAATGATGACATGCCTTGCCTCAACGAATGCTTCATTGATTCCATTAACCTTGAGCCGTACCACATCTCCGGTGGAAACTAATTCGGCACGCCCATGCATTTGAGCTACTTTATTTTTCTTAAACAAAAGTGAAATACCGTTAGTGAACTGCTTTACAATTCCATCTTTGCGAGCCAGCATCTTGCTGACATCTATCTTGACGTTAGTTGCTGAGATACCGTGCTCATGAAATTTATGAATTGCTTTTTCATAGTTCTCTGAGGATTCAAGAAGCGCTTTCGAAGGAATGCATCCAACATTCAAACATGTGCCCCCCAGGCTCGCTTTACCTGACGAATCTTCAAAGTCGTCAATACAAATAGTTTTGAGTCCGAGTTGAGACGCTCTAATTGCAGCGACATATCCACCTGGTCCAGCGCCAATTACCGCAACATCATAAATAGTATTCATAGCATCCAATAATTCATCATTTTTAATACAGCACCTTAACCACTAGATCTCCAGTAATAAACGAGATGGATCTTCAAGAGCCTCTTTAATTGCAACTAAAAACAGCACAGCTTCCCGACCATCAATAATCCGATGATCATAAGATAGCGCCAAATAATTCATCGGTCGCACTACGATTTGTCCATCTTCAACAACCGCCCTGTCCTTTGTGGCGTGTATACCCAAAATTGCAGATTGAGGTGGATTAATAATTGGTGTCGATAACATTGAGCCAAAAACTCCTCCGTTTGATATCGAGAACGTTCCGCCCGTCAGTTCATCAATACTAAGCCTACCCTCCTGCGCTCTTTTACCAAAATCACCGATAGCCTTTTCGATTTCTGAAAATGCCATGGTGTCCGCATTCCTAATAATTGGCACAACCAAGCCCCTAGGGCTCCCAACAGCCATTCCCACATCAAAATAACCGTGATAAACGATATCGTCACCATCCACAGAGGCGTTAACAATTGGATACTTTTTAAGTGCGGCGACTACTGCTTTCACGAAAAAAGACATGAAACCTAACTTTACGCCATGTTCTTTTTCAAACTGCACTTTATATTTATTTCGAATATCAATGACCGGCTGCATGTTCACTTCATTGAAAGTTGTAAGAATCGCCGCTGTCGCCTGAGACTCTAGAAGCCGTTCAGCAACTCTCTGTCTCAAACGTGACATGGGAACACGTTGCTCAGAGCGACCTTTTACATCAACGGTCGCTTTAGAAGCTGATAATGATCCAGCATTTCCACTTGTCGTTGTAACAGACGCTGCAACCACGTCTTCCTTGGTAATTCGCCCCCCGCGCCCTGTTCCTGATACCGTTTGAGCAGAAACATTTTTCTCCGCCGCTAGTTTTCTCGCTGCCGGCATAAGAACAACTCCACTCTCCGTTTTCCCTGCCTGCACTTCAGGCGTTACTTTTTTACCGGTCTCCATCGTGGAAGAATTTTCCTTATTATCAATCGCACTCGTATCGATTCGCGCAATGATCTCGTTCGCACCAACTAAACCACCCTCTTCTTTGATGATCTCAATCAAAACCCCGGCTTGCGGCGCAGGCAGCTCTAGCACGACCTTATCCGTCTCAATATCAATAAGATTTTCATCCCGCTTTACGTAATCACCTTGTTGCTTGTGCCACGACAACAACGTTGCCTCAGCTACAGACTCAGAAAGTGCGGGAACTCGAACTTCAATTAGCATGACTTCTCCCAATGGCAGTTAGTCGCATAGACTTTAAATAATTAATCATTTAGACCCAGTGCCGCATTTAAAACAGCGCTTTGTCGCTTAGCATGTAACGCAAAATAACCGCCAGCAGGTGATGCAGAGGATGCTCTCAAAGCGTAGGTAAGCTTCTGCCCCTTAACCAAATGGCGCTCTATGTAATGCTGAATTCTGTGCCACGCACCCTGGTTGCCAGGCTCCTCCTGACACCACACAACCTCTTTTGCTCCCTTGTATAAAGCAATATGCTCTTTAAAAGCATCATGTGGAAAAGGATAAAGCTGCTCTATCCTGACTATCGCGACATGGTCTAGTTGACGTTCCTTTCGAAGGGCTGCAAGCTCGAAATAAATTTTTCCACTACAAAAAACAAGTCTCTTGACTTTGGAGCGTTTGATATCACTCTCATCTGGAATTAGAACTTTGAACTCACCATGAATAAGATCTTCTAGAGAAGATATCGATTCTTTATGCCTCAAAAGGCTCTTAGGACTAATAACTATCAACGGCTTTCGATATGGCCGCAGCATTTGCCTTCTGAGCACATGAAACATCTGACTTGGAGTGGAAGGTATACAAATCTGCATATTGTAGTCTGCGCATAACTGCAAGTAACGCTCGATTCGAGCAGATGAGTGCTCAGGCCCCTGCCCCTCATATCCATGAGGCAGCATCATAACGAGACCACACATTCGCCCCCACTTGACCTCACCTGACGCTATAAATTGGTCGATAACAACTTGGGCTCCATTGGCAAAATCTCCAAACTGGGCCTCCCAAACTACAAGCTCATGCGGCTCTGTGGTTGCATAACCGTACTCAAACCCAAGAACAGCCTCCTCCGACAAAAGCGAATCAATCACAGTAAAGGTAGGCTGACTTTTATCGATATGATCAAGCGGGATATAGACACCATCATTAGCACCCTGTCTTCTTTGATCATGCAACACCGCGTGTCTGTGAAAGAATGTGCCCCGCCCACTGTCCTGTCCGGATAATCGAATACCGTATCCTGCTTTGAGCAATGAAGCATAAGCCAAATTTTCTGCCATTCCCCAATCGATCGGTAGCTTCCCCTCAGCCATCAAACGGCGATCGTTAATTACTTTCTCTACTCGAGGGTGCACAACAAATCCATCTGGCACTGTCGTTAACTTAGAAGACAGCGCCTTGATAGACCTCAGCGTTAAACTTGTCTTTGCGCTATATGTCCACGGAATATTTTGGTATTCCGACCAATCCACAGTGTATGGAGGTTTAAAATTCGATAAGATAGTTTTGTTAGTGTGGTGTCCTCCGTCAAGAGCCTCCCTGAACAAACTAATCATCTTTTCTGGTTGACCGTCAATCAAAGAGCCCTCGGCAAGTAAACGATCTGCATATTTTTTCCGAGCGCCTGGATGTTGTTTCACGAGGCTATACATCCAAGGCTGTGTGACCATGGGTTCGTCTTGTTCGTTATGACCCAACTTCCTGAAACACACGAGGTCAATTACGACGTCTTTTCCAAATTCCATTCTGTAATCCAGCGCAATTTCGGTGATAAAGGCGACCGCCTCAGGGTCATCACCATTCACATGGAATACAGGCGCATCGATCATCTTTGCTATATCACTACAATACAAAGTTGACCGAACATCTCGAGCGTCTGAGGTCGTAAAACCGATTTGATTATTTACAATAATATGGACTGTTCCGCCTGTACGGTACCCACGAGTTTGTGACAGATTCAACGTCTCCATCACAACCCCCTGACCAGCAAAAGCCGAATCGCCATGAAGTAATACAGGTAACACTTGTCTACCGTCAACATCCTGCCGGCGATGTTGTCGAGCTCTCACTGACCCTTCAACGACAGGATTGACAATTTCAAGATGCGACGGGTTAAATGCCAGAGAAACATGCATCGGACCACCCGGAGTCATGAGGTCTGACGAAAAGCCTTGGTGATATTTCACGTCACCTGCGGGCAACTGTTCCACTGATTTACCTTCAAATTCAGAAAAAAGATCCTTAGGCATTTTCCCTAAAGTATTTACAAGAACATTTAAACGCCCTCTGTGCGCCATACCGATAACAGCTTCTTGAATTCCGGATTGTCCAGCTTTTTGCAATAAATGATCGAGCGACACAATGACGCTTTCAGCCCCTTCTAGAGAAAACCTTTTTTGACCGACATATTTGGTATGCAAATATTTCTCTAGGGTTTCTGCAGCAGTGAGTCGTTCTAAAAGGTGCAATTTTAAATCTGTCGCGTACTGAGGATGCGCCCGCGGCCCTTCCAGTCGAGCTTGTATCCAACGCTTTTGTTGCACATCACTGATATACATATATTCAGCGCCAATCGATCCGCAGTAAGTGTCTTCCAAGGCCTCAATCAGTTCAGACAACTGCATTTGTTCGGGACCGACAAACGAACCAGTATTGAATATTTGATTAAGATCGCCTTCACTGAGTTCGTAGTGCTTCAAAGTCAATTCGGGGATGTCAGTCTTTCCAATACGCTCTAGGGGATCTACGGAAGCTCGCCTAACTCCCAAAAATCGATATGCATTTATGAGCTGAAGAACTGAAACCTGTTTACGGTCATTACCCAAATCATCTTCTTGCCGATTAGTTGGACGATGAGCACTCCCGTTTTTATAGCCGATGAAGGATTTAACCACCTGGTGATGAGATACGTCTTTACCCACAGAGGTATCCTGCAAGTTATCAAAATACTGCTTCCAATCCTCGGATATTGAATCAGGATCCTCTAAGTATGAGTCATATAACTCCTCAACAAATGCCGCATTAGTACCAAATAGGTAGGAGCTCCCGCCAAATTCTTTTATCATGGTTTATAGGTATAACTTAACACTTACGTAGGTTATCGTTGATCAATTTGCTTCACATCACGTACTGCTTCACCAACATATAGCTGTCTCGGTCGGCCAATCTTTTGCTCTGAATCAGAAATCATTTCATTCCACTGCGCGATCCATCCAACAGTTCTGGCCAACGCGAAAATACACGTAAACATATTGGTCGGAATGCCCATCGCTCGCTGAACAATACCCGAGTAGAAATCAACATTTGGGTAGAGCTTTTTCTCAACAAAATAATCATCCTCGAGCGCAATCCGTTCGAGTTCCATTGCGAGTTTAAATAAACGGTCATTTTCAAGCCCTAGTTCAGTTAAAACCTCATGAC
>CAJQIK010000151.1 GCA_905478365.1 uncultured Burkholderiales Genera incertae sedis bacterium | reverse complement strand
CAAAAATTAGATGACGAAGAATTTTTGGAGACTTCTAAAGTGTCGATGAGCGTATTACTGCAAAAATCTCTTAACGCGCAGATTCAGGATGCAAAAACTGTTATTGCGCTGTTATGGGCGGAGCAGTTCCTAAAAAATTCGGTTTAGAAGTCACAAAATTACTTAAGATGACCTCTAGGGCTTGAATTCTCTATTCTCGCCCCCATCTCGTTGATCAATAAAGTACACAATTCATTTTAATGGAGTGAGATTTAATGTCAGATTCTGTTTCCAAAGAGACACTCGGGTTCCAAACCGAAGTCAGTCAGCTGCTAAAACTTATGATTCACTCCTTGTACTCAAACAAGGAAATCTTTTTAAGGGAGCTCATTTCAAACGCGTCTGATGCTTGCGATAAGCTTCGATTTGAAGCGTTAACTGATGCTTCACTCATGGGTGATGATTCCGATCTAAAAATAGATATCTCGGTTGATCGAGAAAAACGAACTGTCTCCATTTCTGATAATGGAATTGGAATGTCTCGAGACGAGGTGGTACAAAATATCGGGACGATTGCTAAGTCTGGGACTAAAGAGTTTTTTAATAAACTTACTGGAGATCAGGCGCAGGATGCGACATTGATTGGACAATTCGGGGTGGGATTCTACTCATCATTTATTGTGGCGGATAAAGTCACACTAATTTCTCGAAGAGCTGGACTTCCAGAGTCCGAAGCGGTTTGCTGGGAGTCCGCAGGTGAGGGTGATTTTACGGTTGAAACTGTTTCAAAACCAAGCCGTGGCACTCAAATCATTCTTCATTTGAGGGCGGATGAAGATGATTTATTAGAGGGGTATCGACTTAAAACAATTGCTCAGCGTTACTCAGACCATATTAATCTTCCCATTTTTATGCCGAAGGAAGAGTGGAACGAGAAGGAGAGTAAATATGTCCTACAAGATGAGTCTGATCAGATCAATCAGGCGTCAGCCATATGGGCGCGACCAAAGAGTGAGGTCACGGACGAACAGTATCAAGATTTTTACAAGCACATTTCGCACGACATGGAGAAACCCTTGGCTTGGGCTCATGCAAGAGTAGAGGGTAAAAGTGAATATACGCAATTATTATATGTGCCGAGTAAGGCGCCGTATGATCTATGGAATAGAGAGCATAAGCGCGGATTGAAGTTGTACGTTCGTCGTGTATTTATTATGGAGGACGCAGAGCAACTATTGCCAGGTTATCTTCGGTTTGTGAAAGGTGTTGTGGACTCTGCGGATCTTCCGTTAAATGTGTCGCGAGAGATATTGCAGGAATCAAGAGATGTCGAGGCAATTCGCAAGGGTTGTGTCAATCGAGTGCTAGGCATGATCGAGGATATGGCTGAGAATCAACACGATAAATTTGCGGTTTTTTGGACTGAGTTTGGTTCTGTACTCAAGGAGGGCGTCGGGGAAGATTGGAGTAATAAAGAGCGTATTGCTAAATTACTGCGGTTCTCAAGCACTGCGGATAGTGGCGACAAGCAGGTTGTGGCGTTAAACGACTATGTCGGGCGCATGAAAGAGGGGCAAGATAAGATCTACTATATTACAGCGGAGACTCATGCTGCAGCGAAATCAAGTCCTCATCTTGAAATATTTAAGAAAAAGGATATCGAAGTTCTTTTGCTTTCTGATCGTGTTGATGAATGGGCAGTCTCGAACCTTCAGGAATTTGATGGTAAGAAACTTGTCTCGGTGGCTAAAGGTTCTCTTGACCTAGGTTCAATTGATGACGCTGCGGATAGTGAGGAAGAAAAGGATTCTGCGGATAGTAGTGATTTAATTAACCGAATTAAGGAATCATTAGCAGGTAAGGTTAAAGATGTGCGTGTGTCAAGTCGACTCGTAGACTCTCCATCATGCCTGGTATCTGACGAAGATGAGATGAGTATGAACTTGTCGAGAATGTTAAAGGCCGCTGGTCAAGAAGTTCCTGCTGTTGAGCCGATTTTGGAGATTAACGTTAACCATCCTATTGTAAAGAAGATGGCAGACGAAAAAGACAAAGATCGCTTCTCCGACTGGAGCTCCATCGTTTTGGATCAAGCCATGTTAGCTGATGGTGGCACTTTGGAAGATCCGGCAACATTTGTGGTCAAATTAAATAACTTAATTCTAGATTTATCGCAAAATACTTGATTCCGACATTGGCTAGGGATACATTCAAGCAGCTGGAATAAGTATCTGACCCTTCGCAAACCCTCCCGTTTGCGTTGCCGTTTAGGAGTCGCGATGATTAGTGTGCTTCCAAATGCCATTACCCTCGGCCGTTTGTTGTCGGTCCCGCTACTGGCGATTGTGTTGTCTGGTTACAATTACCAAATGGCATTTTGGTTCTTTTTGGCGCTAAGTTTGTCGGATGGTCTCGATGGTTATATCGCACGTCGATTCGATGCAATTACTCCCGTGGGCACATTACTTGACCCCGTTGCTGACAAGCTATTGGTTATAACTTCTGCGTCTGTGCTCGTTTGGGATGGTCTTCTGCCGTTGTGGATTGGAGCTCCATTGGTGTTGCGCGATGTTGCCATGTTAAGCGCGGGATTGCTCGATAGTAAGTTAAGGGAAACTCCTATGCCATCGAACATATGGGGTAAATCGCATGCATGCCTTGCATTCTTAGCGATTGGTTTTGCTATTGGCGAGGCAGCGGATTTATTTTTTAGTGGATGGGTCTCTGCTGCAATATGGTCTGCTTTGTTAGTGACCGTATCTATTACAAGTGTTGTATATTGCGCCGCATGGAGACGTATTCACGTTTTAGGTGGTTCTTAATTAAACGTGTTTCCAACTGGCCGGACGCTTTTCAATGAACGCGTCTATTCCTTCCCCAGCATCAAACGCCATCATATTGCATGCCATAGTTTCCGCTGCAAATTTATACGCGTCATCAATGCCCATTTCCATTTGTCTGTAAAGCATTCTTTTCCCAGTTGCTACTGCAACAGCCGACTTGCGGATGATGGATTGAGCCATCCGCATCACTTCCTCGTCTAAATTTTCGACGGCAACAGACTTATTGATCAGACCGAGAGATTCAGCGGTCTTCGAATCAATGAATTCTCCAGTGAAGAGCAGCTCTGCCGCTTTTTTTCTGTGAATGTTTCGCGAAACAGCAACAGCGGGCGTTGAACAGAATAAGCCATAATTTATTCCGGAAGTCGCGAATTTAGCTTCATCAGATGCTATGGCGAGGTCGCAAGTCCCTACGAGTTGGCAGCCAGCTGCAGTCGCGATCCCATGTACTTTGGCAATAACCGGTTGAGGTATTCTCATCACAGTCAGCATGAATTGACTACAAGTGTTGAACAAAGAATCATAATATTCTCTGGATGGATTAGCGCGCATTTGCTTTAAATCGTGCCCAGCACAAAATGCTGTACCGCTGCCTTCTAAAACCACCACACGAATCGAAGAATCGTTACTTATATCATCTAATTCGTTTTGAAGTGCAGCCAGTAGCTCCTCCGAGAGGGCGTTGTAAGCGTTGGGTCGGTTGAGTGTCAGGTTGGCAATACCTCCCTGATCTGTCCTAAGTAGCACAGCTCCATCAGCGTTGAGCTCCGCTGTATTGTTCGCTCCCATATTGGTCTTCTCCCAAACGTTTTGTTTCGCGTAATATAACGCCAATTATACGATATTGTTGTAAATTCATGAAAACAATAATTTAAACAAACGCTTAGACCAATCGGGATCATTTATGGCAATTAGTAATCTTTCATTTACGCTCATTGACTACTTGGCGATAACGATATTCTATTTTGGCTGGGTCGGTTATGCCAAATTTGCCCGACGTGCAGCTAATAATGGAATGCCGAGCTTGATGAGTGTCATGGTACGTTACCGCGAGGACTGGTGGCGCGGGACCATTGGCAGGGACCTTAAAATTGTCGATACAAATATTATTCTGACGTTATCTAACGGCGCAACGTTTTTTGCGTCAACCACGATCCTTATTTTAGGTGCGCTCCTAGCTCTCTTGGGCACTACTGATCGAGCAATCGAGATCCTTGCTGATTTACCCTTTGCGGTAAAAAATGATACTTTCGCTTGGGATTGTAAAATCGTCCTTCTTCTCACAATTTTTATTTATGCTTTTTTTAAATTCACTTGGTCTTTAAGGCAGCATTTCTTCTGCTCTGTGATGGTAGGAGCGGCTCCAGGTGCAGACGCGAACGCACAAGTACGTGAGGAGTTTGTGCAACGTGGCGCACGAATGGCGAGTACGGCGTCGAATACTTTTAATGACGGATTAAGAGCGTATTACTTCGGTTTGTCTGTGTTGCCTTGGTTCCTAAATGCTTGGCTCTTTATAGTTTCGACGATTGTAGTGATAGGGATTTTGTATCACAGGGAATTTAAGTCCGATGCGCTTAAAGCAATGTTAGGCCGTGATTAGTTAAACGACTGCTAATTTAGAGTAAGAAGAGCAGTTGAATAGTTAATGTGCGGCTTGCGAATAGAAAAAATAGATTCTTTGTGACTACTTAGATGAACTGAAAGGAAGTTTGAAGTGAATGGGTTTGGCTGGCTTTAATATGACGATTGACCTGATTCCAATTCCTTCGTGTATTCCTTGGTAAAGCTTTCAGCTTCTTCAATGAAATCAAAAAAATCGGCTTCGAAGTCATTGAATTGGTCGGCGAGATCAGATGCGCCGCCCAACAAAGCATTACCGCGTTTTAGTCTGGAGCCCAGTCGTTCAATTTGTCGGGTGATGCCCTCTATAGATGTGTAAGTTCCAAACCAATCCTCGCTTATAATGAGTCGAGAGATACGCCTAAAATGGCATGGATTTTCCGGCCGATCTTTGAGTACAACTTGGTAGACGTAATGGCTGAATTCGCTCAAGTTGGCGGCATGTAATTGTGACCAGTTTTTGGCGATAATATGATCAAAATACATATCAATTAGAATTTTTGAGTACCGTTTGTACGCTGGATTAATCCTTCCCGCGCTCCGCTTGAAAATAGTCGATTGATCAGAAAATGTATCAATTTTTCTATGAAGCCTTATGCCATTAATAACATTCTGACTATGAACCGTTTCTAATTGTGTATCGATAGGACCTTTAACAAAATCTCCAAGGAGGCTACCAAGGTGCCAATCTTCGTCATGCGGGGATAAAAAAAGATGTGCTAGATAATTCATGATGTGTCCGGTAGTTATAAAGAGTATAGATTTTTTGTTTTTCAATGATTACGCTTAATTAAATTAACCTAGAAAACTTAGGGGTGAGTCTATACGAGCGAGCAGTCGTTATAATCACTCCTAAAATAAAGAAGGATAACTGTGTTCAATGAATAATAGTCAAACTCCTGCGTCCACAGCAGGTCCCTATGAGCAATTAATGAGGTTAGGCACGGAGGTTGAGTTGGATACACCCTCTGGTCGGGCGGCTCTGAATTTAGCGCCTATCAAAAAACTGATTGATTCTTTGATCGATGCTGGACTCGGCGACGCAGTTAAGCAGGCTTGCTGGCATCCGACTACTCTATCGGCGGGACAGCTTGTCAGGCAGGCCACAGACGCTGTATTAACATCAAATGACCAAGAGGCAACATTTCGATTAGACCTATTTGTGATGCCAGTGATTTTGGTAGTTGGTGCGCAGAAATCAATCACGCTGTCCACTGTGCTGTCTGATGTGAACGCATTGAGCAGTGTTTTTGAAAGTCTCGGTGTATTAGGGCACTGTAAAAATTTCGGTCTAGCAAATTGTTTGACTGATTACGAAGTTTTGCACGAACATCCGCTTGAGTCTTGGCGACTTTCTGGCCAATACAGTGATTCTAAGAGTGTCGCAATATTGGATTTTCCGGAAAATCCGATAGAGGGTTCATCGGGGTCAGAAACTGCTCATTTGAGATTTTTGTGTGGAGTTGCGTTAAGCCCCATGTCGGCGCCCTCCATTTTTGAGACTGCCGGGGATATTGGAAGATGGGGAATGAAATTTGCGGAAATCGTGAGTGCGCAGTTATCTACAGCGGATTGCTCGGTCTTGGCGATACCAAGATCTCCGAGGCCGCTGATAAAGTCCCTAGAGGAAGGGTATTGGGCCGTGAGGGAGGTAGGCTTCCAATTGTTCGCGAGTAACGCACTTAATCATGCGCGTCTCAAGTTCGGTGAGCCAGAGGTTTTTATTGATTCGAGTGCGGGCGGTAAAGTGCTGACTAGGCTATCGTCCTTATTCGATGATTCATTTGATAGAACATATGATTTTCCTGTTGCGCCTTATGAATCCCATGATCAAGTATTAGCTAGTATAGATGAGTTTTTGAGAGAAATAGGCGTACAGCGTTACCAATTAAAAGTTGCTGGCGGTGAGGGGCAGTTTGTCAATTGTGAAGCATAATGGATCTCTATTCGTTACGTTTAGGTGCGGTGTGCGAATTAATCCTGATATATAAATTGTAGAAAGTCCTTATGAAAACAGTGTTGGTAACAGGGGCGGGCAGAGGCATTGGTTTGGCTACTGCAAAAAAATTCTCATCGATGGGTTGGGAAGTGCTGTCTCTAGACAAACAGTTTGATAATTACCATGTTGGTGAGCGCGTAAATTTTGATCTGAGATGCCTCGATAAAATTCCTGGGTTAATCGACGATTTAGGCCCTATTGATACGCTCGTTAATAATGCGGCGGTCTTATTTTGTGATCCTATGGACGCGATACCAGAAAAGCATATTCGTGAGATTTTAGAGGTAAATCTTTTGGCGCCAGCAAGGCTTATTGAGTCTGTATCTTCTGACATGAAGTCTCGAGGCGGCGGTCGTATTGTTTCGATTGGTTCGGTGTCCGCATTTACAGGTCACCCTGATCTTTGGTACGGGGCTACAAAAGCTGCTTTGCTTAATCTCACAAAGAGTTATGCCTCGCACCTTGGTCGCCATAATGTACTCGTGAACGCGGTCGCTCCCGGTCCAACATTAACCAAAATGTATGAAGAGCTCCCTGATTCTCGAAAGGAGTCAGTGATGAGTAGTGTGTATAGTGGCCGGCCTTGTTTACCTGAAGAGGTAGCAGAAACCGTTTTCTGGCTGGGCGCTTTGAGTCCGGCTTATGTTTCTGGGACCACTGTCGATGTAAATAACGGTTCCTACCCAAGATGATTGGAAATGTCTACGTTGGCTTATTGTCCGATAGGTTCCTAATCCAGTGAAGTTTCAAGCAGAAGAGACGCCTTATTTCGGTTTAGGCCCGGACCTGATTCTTAATGCTCTTGACGATGTTGGTTGGCGAACAACAGGAACATTAATGCCGTTAAACAGTTTCGAAAACCGAGTCTATCAAATTGGTGTTTACGATGAGTACAAAGAATATGAAGTGGTGGCGAAATTCTACAGACCTGGTCGCTGGTCGCATAATCAACTAATCGAGGAGCATTCATTTACTTTTGAATTGGTTGATTTCGAGTTGCCGGTAATTGCGCCGATCAGACAGGATCAGGCCTCGATCTTTAGGGTGGAGCAATTTCAATTCGCTGTTTTTGAGAAAAAGGGAGGGCGAGCGCCTAATTTAGAGGATGATGCGGTGCTAAGTTGGATTGGACGATTGATTGGACGCATCCATGCGGTGTCTGCAACGCAACCTTTCGAATATCGACCGACCATTAATGTGGAGCAGTTTGGCCGAACTCCTGTTCGTTTTATTATTGAAAATGAATTTGTTCCTGTCGAGTTACGCGAACCTTATCAAGGCCTTGTAGATCTTGCATTAACAATAATTGATACAGCGTTCAATCAAAACCAAGACTGCGCGTTCATCCGGCTTTTGGGTGACTGTCATCCAGGTAATATTTTGTGGATGGAGGATGGCCCAAGTTTCGTTGATTTAGACGATGCTGTCATGGGGCCAGCGGTCCAGGATTTATGGATGTTATTGTCCGGCGATAGAGAGTCCATGGCATTGCAGTTGCGTAAAGTGTTGATGGGGTACGAGCAATTTATGGAGTTTGACTATAGGCAGGTTTCCTTAATAGAGCCGCTTAGGACTTTACGTATCATTAACTATGCTGGATGGTTGGCGCAGCGGTGGAATGATCCGGCTTTTAAGGTGGCGTTTCCATGGTTCGGTTCTCAACGATATTGGGAAGAGCACATGGGGCACATACGAGAACAAATTGGTTTGATGCAAGAGGGTTTTTCGATTTGATCATGAAGATCTTTTTGGGCGGGTAATTTTGAATTTTTAGTCGGATGTTTCATTTTTGTTTTTCTGACACAATAATCATAAGCATAAATTCCTAAGGATCGTTTAATGTTGTATGCGTTACATGAATTGCAACGTTCGCTACTCTCACCCATGGTGACTGCAGCCAGCGTTTTGAAAGAGGTTACCCATAGTCCTCTCAACCCTTTAAGGGACCTTCCTTTTGTCAGAGCAGTTGGCGCAAATAGCGAGTTATTCACGCGCTTAATGCAGAGATACCACAAGCCCAATTGGGATATTGAAACGGTTGACGTAGATGGTAAACCGGTCGCTGTAAAGACCGAAATTACAATTGATAAGCCGTTTTGTAAATTAATACATTTTCGAAAAGAGACTAAAGTTAAAGGCCCTAAGTTACTCATTGTGGCGCCGCTATCAGGGCACTTTGCAACTTTGTTACGTGATACGGTTAGAACAACGTTAGCCGACCACGATGTTTGGGTCACTGACTGGGTCGATGCAAAGATGGTGCCTCTATCTGATGGCGAATTTCGTCTCGAGGATTATGTTGATTATATAAAAGAGTTCATTTGCTCTTTGGCACCGAGACTAAATGTAATGTCTGTCTGTCAGCCGACAGTTCCTGTCTTAGCCGCAGTTTCTTTACTGGCATCTGAGCGCAATCCTCGTATACCAGATTCGATGATTATGATGGGCGGGCCCATTGATGCAAGACGTAGTCCTACCGCTGTCAATCAGTTTGCTGATGAGCATTCTCATCAGTGGTTTACCAATCAAATGGTTATGCGAGTTCCACAAAATTACCCCGGGTTTTCAAGGTTGGTTTATCCGGGATTCATGCAGCATGCAAGTTTTATGGCGATGAATCCGGATCGTCATTTAAATGCGCATTGGGAGTTTTATAAGCATCTCATGCAGGGTGATCAAGATAGTGCTGAGGCGCACCGACAGTTTTATGATGAGTACAATGCTGTTTTGGATATGCCTGCCGAATACTATTTAGATACGGTTCGTATCGTTTTTCAGGATTTTTTATTGCCGAGAGGTGAGTGGAATATAAGAGAGCAAAGGGTGGACCCCGGAGCAATTACGAAAACTGCGCTCTTTACAATTGAGGGTGAATTAGACGATATTTCTGGTAACGGTCAGACAGAGGCAGCGCAGTCATTGTGCTCAGGAATTCCTAAAACTCGTCGCAAACATTTACTCGCGAAAGGTGTGGGGCATTACGGTATATTTAGCGGTCGAAAGTTTAGAACGATTATCTACCCACAAATTTCACAGTTTGTTCAAAAACAAATGAGAAGTAAAAAGCAGTTAGCTTAATAGTCGGTTAAGCTGTCAGTTTATCAAGTGAATCGTGCGTGATCGGGTTCAGTTGATTCGGTTTAGGGTTTAGAGATTTTTTTCGGTGATTGAAACATTGGAGGATGGTATGACAACAGTAGTTAAGTTTCATAAAACAGGTGGCCCAGGAGTTTTGTCCGTTGAAGAAGTGGTCGTTGGTAAACCCAAGCGAGGGGAAGCTCGGGTTCGTCATACCGCGATAGGATTAAATTTTATTGATACGTATCATCGATCTGGGCTTTATCCGTTACCGTTACCCAGCGGTGTTGGCTTAGAGGGTGCTGGTGTCGTAGAAGCAGTTGGTGCGGGTGTTACTAACGTTAAGCCAGGTGATCGCGTGGCTTATGCCGGAGGGCCTCCGGGGGCTTACGCTCAGGAGCGTAATATGCCTGCGGCAAAGTTAGTCAAAGTGCCGGCTGGCGTTTCTGATGAGGACGCGGCTGCGATGATGCTCAAAGGGCTGACAGTTCAAATGCTCATTCGTCGCGTTTATCGAGTTCAAAAGGGTGACACCGTCTTGTTTCATGCTGCGGCTGGTGGCGTCGGGCTGATTGCGTGTCAATGGCTTAATGCTCTTGGCGCTACGGTGATTGGTACAGTGGGGTCGGACGCAAAAGCGAAAATTGCTAAGGCCCACGGATGCCATTACACAATTAATTATTCAAAAGAAAACTTTGCTGATCGTGTTCGTAAAATTACCAAGGGACGCGGTGTGCCGGTGGTATTTGATTCGGTTGGTAAAGACACCTTCCACGGCTCGTTAGATTGCTTGCAACCAAGAGGATTGGTGACGGTGTTTGGTAATGGGTCGGGTCCGGTTAAAGATGTTGATATCAATATCTTAGCCAAGGGATCTTATTATGTAACACGACCTTCTATCATGATTTATACGGCCCAACGTGCTGACTTAGAGGCTAGCGCGAAGGAATTATTTAGTATGGTGAAGTCTGGAAAAGTGAAAATTGATATCAACCAGCGATACGCATTGACTGATGCTGCTAAAGCTCATCGTGATCTAGAAGCGCGTAAAACTACGGGTTCAACGATTCTTTTACCTTAAGCGTTCACAGAACAAAAAACGCCGCATGTGCGGCGTTTTTTTTTGCCCGATTGCTTTTTTGTGATTAGGTTTATGGCTGGTAGTGTCCAATAGTGACTATCCGGTTTTATATAATTGATCAACAGGGAGGGGGTATGTTTCGATTAGATGGTAAGACAGCTTTGATTTCGGGGGCGTCGCGTGGGCTTGGATGGGGGATGGCTAAGGCGTTGGCAAAACAAGGTGCGCACGTATTTTTAAATGGGCGGGATGCGGCCAGTCTTGAGCCGCGTGCGTTGGAGTTAGTTAGTGAGGGTTGTTTGGCGACAGCAATCGCATTTGATGTCACTCAACCTGGGGATATTCAACGAGCTGTCGATCAGATTGTTTCGGTCAATGGTAGTTTGGACATTCTTATCGCAAATGCAGGGATACAACACCGTTCACCAATCGTTGATTTTAGCGAGGATGAATTCCGGCGCGTTATGGATACTAATCTGATCGGCGTTTGGTTATTGGCTAAAGAAGCCTCGAAACATATGATTCAAGCGCACGGTGGCCGCATTATTTTTACGGGCTCAATCACAGCTCATTTGGGGCGTGCCACCATATCTGCATACATTGCGTCGAAAGGAGGCGTGCACGCGTTAGCGCGGCAGCTGGCAGTCGAGTTGGGTGACAAAGGTATTACTACAAACGTTATTTCGCCTGGATATTTTTCAACGGAGATGAATGAGCATTTAATTGCGGATAAAGACTTTAACGAATGGGTCTGTTCGCGCGTACCGGTTAGACGTTGGGGCAACCCAGATGAAATTGGTGCGGCTGCAGTGTTTTTGGCCTCAGACGAGTCCGCTTACATAAATGGCCATGTGCTGACCATGGACGGAGGGTTCAGTATTTCGATGTAATACCCCGCTGAGGGTTGCATTTCCAGCTTTTATGGAATTTATCGCTTTTGTACATGTCCACCTTCATATACGTTAGAATGCGCAAGCTAATGAATTTAGTGTTTTTTTCTTGCCACAACTACCATTCTATTTAATGTCCAAAGAAGATAAATATACTGCGGAAACGATTACGGAAATTACAACTTGGGCACCGAATCTATTTAGTTTCAAGTTGACTCGGTTTTCGGGATATCGGTTTATTCCGGGACAGTTTTCGCGTCTTGGAATCAAAAAAGAGGATGGAACCATTGTTTGGCGGGCATACTCGATTGTATCGGCGAGCTATGATGAGTTCCTAGAGTACTTCTCCATCGTGGTTCCAGATGGTGAATTCACGAGTCGTCTATCAAAGCTTGAAGTGGGTGACGAAGTTCTTGTTGAAAAAATGAACTATGGTTTTTTGACGACGGCGCGCTTTGAGCAAGGTAAAGACCTTTGGATGCTAGCAACTGGTACTGGACTTGCTCCTTTCATTAGCATTCTGTACGAGTTAGAGACTTGGGATGCGTACGAAAATATCGTTCTGGTCTACAGCGTTCGAGAGGCTAATGAGTTGGCGTATATGGAGGCGATCGACGGCCTTAAAAGTCATGAATATTTTGGGGAATTCGCGCACAAATTTCGATTTCTTCCTGTGGTGACGCGGGAGAAGTTTCCGGGAGCTTTAGATAAACGGATACCGGTTCTTCTCGAAAATGGTGAGCTTGAGGAAAAGCTGGGTTTACCATTGAATAAGGAGCGAAGCCGTATCATGATTTGCGGTAATCCTGAGATGGTGGATGATACGCGCGGTTGGTTCACTGAACATGGCTACACGGTAAGTCGTCGCTCAAAGCCGGGACATTTAGCGCTTGAAAACCTTTGGTAGTTGCTATTCTGCGAATATGAATTGAGAAGATTTTGCTGAAATATTCTCTTTTACTCGCTTCCAAGCCACTATAAATTTCATTAATTCAGTAATTTAAGTTCAATATCGGCTATTTGAAGTAATTTAATTTAAAAAGTTATTGCGAATCATTATCATTTGCATTTATAATAATCCCAACATCAAGAAAAAAGTATTAATAAGCAGGGGTGAATTAAATGCAAGCATTATTCAATTTGAAAAAAATCACAATATTATGCGTCGTATCCGCCGTAGTTCTCTTGGTCGCTAAGCCAACTTGGGCACAAGAAGATCTGAATGAGCGTATCAGAGCGTTAGAAGAAGAGCTCATGGACCTCAGAGATATGGTTAACGCGCAGAAAGAAACAGTCAGAACAATAGAGCAAAAAACTGCTGGTACCGGAGACACTTCTATCGGTGGTTACGGTGAGTTGAATTACGCCAACTTCGACGGCGACAAAAAAGATGAATTCGACGTTCAGCGATTCATTATGTTCTTGGGACATAAGTTCAGTGATCGAACACGAATGATGTCTGAGATCGAATTTGAGCACGCTCAAGTCAAGGGGGGTGAGGCCGGCGGTGAAGTCGCGATGGAACAAGCTTATATCGAGCACACTCTTAAGAATGGTCTTAACTTTCGAGCTGGCCTTCAGATTGTTCCCATTGGTTTGATTAATGAATACCATGAGCCGCCAGTATTCTATGGAATGGAGAGAAATAATATTGAAACCAAAATTATTCCATCGACTTGGCGGGAGATTGGTTTTGGATTTGCCGGCAGCACTATTGGTGGTCTAGACTATTTTGCCGGGACGACTACGACACCAGATGCAAGTAAGTTTACGGCTTCATCTGCATCGACAGGTTTTAAGAAAATGCGCGTTAGTGGTAAGCAAGTCACAGCTAACGATATGGGCTATTACGCTGGATTCAACTATACAGGGCTCCCAGGCTTGAAGTGGGGCGGTACAATTTGGACTGGTAATACTGCTCAAGATGGTCAAGGGAAGGGTACTGATGCTGCTGAGCTGGCTAATGTAGATGCTCGATTAACCATATGGGATTTACACGCACAATACGATGCTAACGATTGGAAACTAACCGCGCTCTATGCTGCAGGTACGCTTGGTGATACCGAAGCAATTAACGCTTCAGCGAGTATTAGTGCAGGATCTGACGATGCGGCTCCAGAGGAGTTTTCTGGTTGGTATGTAGAGGCTGGTTACAAAGGATTAATGTTGGGGGATTACAATATTCAGCCTTTTTACAGATATGCCGATTACAACACACAGGAAAAAGTTGCTGCTGGTTTCACAACGGATCCCAATAATGCCGATACTGTAATGACTTATGGTATTAGTTTTTATTTGGACCCGGACGTCGTTCTAAAACTAGACGTACAAGATTTTGACAATAATGGCCAGAACGACTCCACAAACATTGGTATCGGTTGGATGTTCTAAATAAATCTTAAGACTCCCCTTTCGTTGCTTCTGCATAGTGGTAGCGAAAATTCAAATGGCGCTTTTTAAGCGCTGTTTGTTTTTACACATCAGGTTATTGTGCTTCTTAAACCTCTAACTTAAGGCTACTTTGAGGTGATACAGTCTTTTAATTAAAGGTATTCTATGTTCCTATTTAAGCGTTAATAACGCATCAGCCAGCACTAGAGGCCTGAATGAAAGAGTCTTTTAGAAAAATGAATGCCGCTGAAATTTTATCGGAGCAGCGAAAAAACCTTACTTTAATTGGCGCGCTGCCTCTCGATTTGGAGCCTACCAATGAGAGTGCA
>CAJQIK010000150.1 GCA_905478365.1 uncultured Burkholderiales Genera incertae sedis bacterium | reverse complement strand
GAGTAGCCATTCTACCAGCAACTTCAGACATAGGAATTAGTAGCGGTAAAGTTCCATTATCTTCAACTGTTTCATAAGCTAAACAAACTGCACCGGACTTAATCATTGCTTTTGTAAGTGTCTCGCTAGAAGCAAAATGAAAATAAGTGAATAATAATTGATTGGGTTTATTTAAAAACGGGACTGATGGCGGTCTTTCAGTAGCAGTTAATGCACTTCACTCAGTTTCTAATCCACACAGTTTTTTGGGTATTAACAGCGACGGCCAAGTAGCGATTACGCATACCAAAGGCAATCGATATGGACACATTGTGCTACGCGGAGGATCAAATGGTCCAAACTATGACTCGGTCTCTATTTCGTTAGTCGAAAAAGAACTTAAAGAAGCGAAGTTACCGTCCAATATCATTGTTGATTGTAGTCATGCCAACTCGAATAAAGATCACAACTTACAGCCACTCGTTTTTAACGATTGCGTCAATCAAGTAGTTGATGGAAACAAATCCATTACAGGCATGATGCTTGAGAGCAACATAGGTCCCGGGAACCAAAAACTTCTCGAAGACTTAAGCCAAATGGAATATGGCGTTTCTATTACCGATGCCTGCGTTGATTGGGACGTCACTGAAAAAACTTTGCTTGATGCACATAGCAAGCTCCTACCAATCATCTCGGCACGTTAAGTTAAATCAGGACTTAGTCGTTAGTGTCCTCCGGAGCATCTACAGCTATCGACTGAATTTTTTGTATCGTTGAGTAGCTCAGAGCAATCAGCGCCACCTCAAAAGGCAGGACTAACCATACCAGTGCGGCACCAATAAACTCTGCTAGGGGCAATCCTGTAGAGCTAAACCAATTAATGCCAAGAGCAATCGCCAAGGGAAAAATTACAGCAAGCAGCATTAACACTAAACCATTTCCCTTGGTCACCAACCAAGACCATTTCAAAGCCTCGAAAACGCCAATATCGGGATTCCTACTAACCTCAGGGAAAACGAGTATCAAGCGCGCAGCGATATAAATCGGTGGTAAAAAGTTGAGCATTGCAAAAAAACCGACATCTCCAAACACGTTAAAAATACTAACGAGAATAGTGCTTGAGATGGCTAACACAAACATGAAAATCATCCCTAGGGAAAACATAGCCAACGTGAATTTAGTCTCAGATAAACCCCATGAAATTGGCGAGCGTTCAGCAAGATCACACTCTAACAACACTCGATACGCGCGAACCGAAGCTATGATTGTAATAAAAAACATAGCAATAACAACAAAATACATCAGCCCGAAACTCTTGGCATTAGGATTAAGTTCACCCCCCTCTTCGGTAACACCAAGATCTCCGCCAACATCAACTCCGAATGAATCAGCAAAAGATAAGGACATACCAATCACAAATGGCAGCCAAAGTGAACGAGCAAGCACGAAGCGCTTCTCGTAGGCAAAAATTGCTGCCCCGAATATCAATTTCAACAACGGTAACTTACTATTTGTGTTCTCTGTCATGTATTAACGATCGTTATAAAGCTTTTTGAGCATGTCGATCTTTTAAATATCCGCGAAACATCCAAGTGAAGCCTAACACCTGAAGCACTAAAAAAATACTAAATGCTTGAACATAACCCTCTGGAGCATACCCACCACCATCCAAAGCATCCCACTGATTTAGTATGATACCGAATAGCCATTGAGACGCGAAGGCAGTCAGGAATGCCAACAAGTTCAAAGCGGTCGTAGCGCGCCCAGTCAAATGGGCGGGAAAGCTATGGGAAATTATTGAGAATGCAAGGCTACCAGATGTACCAAGCAAACCCCAACCGATCCATATCACCCATGACATCTGAGTGACCTCAAAGACCAGGAGAAGCTGCAGAGCCATGTAAGCAATGGTAGCCCAGATAAGAACCACTATCGGTTGGATACCACGGCGACTCATGCGCGTCGCAAATGCGCCCCAAAAAAGAAACCCGAGCATCGTGGCCATTCCCAACGCAAACAAGTGTAATGCAACACCGGATCGCTCTAATCCAGCCACATCAGATAACCAAGGCCCTGCCCATAATCCTTGAACAGACATATTAAACGCTTGCGGCAGCACGGAACCTAAGGCTATACGCCAAAATATTGGCGCTTTATATACGTTCAGCGCACCAAGTAATTGATCCTTAGTCGAACCGATATCATGGATATTTTTTTTATCAGGAGCAAAGAAGAAAATGATAGCTGAGGCAATAACGGTCGCAAAAAACAACGCAACGAACAACTCTCTCCATCCGGTAAAAGACAGCATAAACTCTACTGGTGCTGTCGCAGAAATTGCACCAAGCCCACCGACGAACATAATCCTTCCTGTCATCTCCGGGAGTTTTTCCTTTGGAAACCATTGGGAAAAAATCTTGATACTTGACATAAGGCAAGCAGCCACACCAAAACCTATAAACGCACGACCCAGCAAGAGCGTTTGGAAGTCATCCGCTTTGGAAAATATCAAGGCACCAATCGAGGCCAAAATTAAAAGAGTCGCGTTTACACGCCTTGGACCAAATCTATCTAAAAAAAGTCCGATTGGGATTTGTAATGATGCGAACGTTAAAAAATAAACCGACGTTAAGAGCCCTAACTGACTGGCACTCAAGTCAAATTCTGAAATGAGGTTTGGTGCTATAACTGCATTAACAGAACGAAACAAATAAGATAAGAAATATCCACAGGCAAATGGCAGGAACACCAGTAATGCTTGCCGCATAGAAATTGAATATCCGTTCCCTTCGGGATTCAAAGTCGAGGCATCTTCGCTTGGTCTAATCACCACCGACCGTCATTGAATCAATCAGTAAAGAGCCAACTTTAAATGAAGAGCGATTTAAATGATCGTTACCAACCCCTCGAATTGCTTTAAACATATCTTTTAGGTTTCCGGCTACCGTGACTTCCTGTACTGGATGAAGTATTTCTCCGTTCTCCACCCAAAAACCAGATGCTCCACGAGAATAATCTCCGGTTACCATATTCGTTCCGTGACCAAGCAAGTCGGTAACAAGGAAGCCTGTGTCCATCATTTTTAATAAATCACCAAATTCATGCGTGTGGTCTCGAGCATGAACGGACAAATTGTGAGCACCACCGGCGTTTCCGGTCGAGGCCAAACCAAGTTTTTTAGCAGAATATGTACTCAAGAATAAACCCTCTAGCCGCCCAGATGAAACAATTGAGCGTTTTTCAGTTTGTACGCCCTCATTATCGAAAGCAGAGCTAGATAATCCACGCAGCACAAATGGATCCTCTTCAATTGAGAAAAAATCAGGAAAAACACTTTCTCCAATTGCACCTTCGAGAAAAGATTGTTGACGATATAGGTTTCCGCCACTCACAGCCGATACAAAATGCCTCAACATACCCGAGGCAATTGGAGCTTCGAAGACAACTGGGATTTTTTTTGTACTAATTTTTTTTGCTCCCACCTTACCAAGCGCGCGGCGACCCGCCTGTTTTCCAATATCGAGGGCTGGCTCCATATCATCAGCACACCGTGCAGTGCTCCACCATCCGTCTCGTTGCATTTGATCCCCCTCACCCGCAGTGACGGAGCAACTAATGTAATGTCGAGTGCTGGGATATCCTTGAATAAAACCGTTTGAATTAGCGTAAACGAATTGACCCTCTTGAAGAGAGACACTTGCTCCCTCAGAGTTTTTAATTTCCGAGCTGACATCGAATGCTGCTTGCTCACATTCGCGCGCAAGACTGATTGACTCCTCCATTGATATATCCCAAGGATGATAAAGGTCCAGCTCAGTGATTTCTTTAGCCAACTGGTCGGGGTCCGCTAATCCAGAGAAAGGATCCTCCGCAGTCAATTGGGCGATCGCTACGGCCGCTTCGACTGTGTGCTTGATAGCACTTTCTCTGAGGTCCGAAGTGCTGGCAAAGCCCTTCCGATGCCCAACATAAACCGTGACACCTAAACCCTTATCTCGGTTGTACTCTAAATTCTCAATTTCACCCTTGCGCACCGATACGGCACTGCCAAGCCCTTCGTTGAGATCCACCTCAACAGAGCTCGCTCCCAGGCCTTTCGCCATTTGTATGGTTTGTTGGGCAATTTCTTTGAATTGGTCTATGCTATATGCGAATTCTTTTTGGGACATTATATTCAATTACTCACCATTAACTTAGCACTGACTAACAATGCTAAAAACTGTAGGACTCTCAATACGAGCTAAGTAGTCCATGATATCACCACCATCAATTTACTATCAGACTTATGGAATCGTCACGGCCAAGCAAAACAAAACAAAAAAAACAAATGGAAGAGCTGCAAAACATCGGCAAAGCCCTTGTTGAGCTTCCTAAAGATGTTTTAAAAAAATTAGATCTCCCAGATTACCTAAGAGATGAGGTACTAGAAGCAAAGAACATTCCTCAAAATGGAGCTAAAAGAAGACAGTTACAATTCATCGGAAAAATAATGCGAAAGATTGAGGTAGATCCAATCCGAGAACAATTAGAGCAGCTCAAGCAACCTTCAGCACAAGAGGTGAAGCTCTTACATGCGACAGAATCCTGGCGCGAAAAAATGATAAAAAACGATGAGAGCTACAAAGAATTTATTGATATTTACCAAACAGCGGACTCAACTAAGTTGAAGGAACTGATTTCGAGCTGTCGCGGACCAGCAACCTCTTCTTCAAAAAGTTCTTACCGAAGCTTATTCAGAGTCATTTCTCGTTATATAGAAGAAAAAAAGGACTGAAACCTGGTATTTCGATTTGTTATAGTTCTGATAAATTTACTTAGCATTAAATTACTCAATGGTTGAAGGTGAACATGAGCGAAGAAAAATTACGCATTGGACTTGTATCTATTAGCGACCGAGCTTCTAGCGGAGTCTATAAAGACGAAGGGTTGCCCTCTTTAAGGCAGTGGCTTAATAGTGCCATAATCAATCCGATCGAATATGTAGAAAAGCTAATACCCGATGAGCAAGCGGTGATTGAATCCAGTTTGATAGAGATCGTAGATCAGGCCGAATGTGACCTTATCCTAACAACTGGTGGTACCGGACCCTCGCCACGAGACGTTACCCCTGAAGCAACTTTAGCGGTCGCAGACAAAATAATGCCAGGTTTTGGTGAACAAATGCGTCAGATCAGTCTTAATTTTGTGGCCACAGCGATTCTTTCTCGCCAAGTGGCGGTTATTAGAAAACAAAGCCTCATAATCAATCTACCCGGACAACCGAAAGCGATAAAAGAGACGCTCGAGGGCTTGAGGAATGATAATGGAGAAGCAATAGCACACGGTATTTTCGCCGCCGTCCCATACTGTATCGATTTAATCGGGGGCCCTTATATTGATTGTCGAGAGAATTTCTGTAAGGCTTTTCGACCCAAATCAGCCAGGCGTAGCAAAAACTGATTCAGATAGTTTCGCCTAATACTTTCGGTCTGCGGCCAGCATACCTCGCTCGGTATCGACTGTGAGCAATATCGCAAGGCCTATCACGAACAACACAACAAGAGACAAAATAGCATTTCGGTGATCCCCTCCCGTCAACCAAGTGAGGCCACCATAAGTGAGCGGCCCGACAATTGACGCACACTTAACCGAGAGACCCCACAAGCCGAAGAATTCAGCCTGCCTAGTTGCTGGTGTGAGAACTGAGACAAATGCACGAGCGTTCGATTGGCATGCTCCGAGCAACAATCCCACGAGATTTGCTGCAAACCAAAAACTTGACCGGTCTTCAGATAGCCATGCCAATATAGTTGTACCAATCCATCCGCACAAAATAATGACTAGTGAATTTCGGTGACCCAACATGTCATGTAAACGACCAAAAATATACGCCCCTAAAGCAGCTGTCACATTAACAACCATGATCAATAATATGGTTTCAGTAAAGTTAAAGCCGATTACTTGTTGGGCGTAAATCGCAGCCAGGGCAATCACTGCCTGGACCCCTCCTTGAAAAAAAACTGTGCTTAATAAAAAACGATGTAGATCGGTCAACTGACGACCTTGTGCAAGAGTGTCGAGGAACCTTTTGTTGACTGATGAAAAACTTACTTTAGTTACCTTTTTACCTTCACAGTCCCTCAGGAAGAGAAACGTGGGTAAAGCGGCAAAAAGGAAAAGTAGCCCTGTGATAATTAAGGTGATAGGTACATATTGCTCAGCCTCCCACCCCATCCCTTTCAACTGAAAAATAACAACAAGACACAACGCCAACGTAAGGATCCCGCCAAAATACCCGACTGCCCACCCTATCCCGGACACACGACCAACTGATTCTTTTTTCGCAAGATCAGGAAGATAAGATGCAATTACATTTTCCCCAAGGCTAAAAAAGGTATTCGACAACACTAGCAGTAACGCGGCAAACCAAAGGTCTCCTCGACCTGCAGTTGACAAAAAAACGGTACTTGACGCACAAGCGATTGTGAGTATTACCAATACCTTTTTGCGCGACCCGATAACGTCAATATAAGCACCGAGTATTGGCCCTACAATCATTACAATTAAGTAAGAAATTGAGAGCACTGATGTCCATAAGAAAGTTGCCCAAACAACGTTTTCTGCGATAACAGATACGAAATAGGCATTAAAGATAGCCGTAATAACGACCGTCGTATAACCAGAATTAGCAAAATCATACATTGACCACGCCCAAAGATGACGTTTTGTATAGCCGTCGTTTAACAAACTAGATACTTTGCTAATACTCAAATTCAACTCCTTCTTAAAGTTGGCGGAAAACGACCGGAGTAACTTTAAATTATCTTACGACGCCGAAAATCTTCAATTTCCTCTACTTCATATCCTGCAGCGGTCAACACATTATCTGTATGCTCACCGAGGTCAGGCCCTAGCCAATTAGTCTTACCTGGAGTATCCGATAACTTTGGAACAATCCCCGGAATCAGTAAACTTTCATCTTCTGATAACCTATGCTCTTGGATCATATGTCTCGCGCGATAATGGACATCAGAGACAATATCTGCCACATCATATATTTTCCCGGAGGGAACCTCAGCCTTCTCGAGCACATCCAAAACGTGAAGAAGATCATGTGATGCGCACCATGCACCAATCACAGAATCCAGTTCATCACTGCGCTCCGCACGTCCATCGTTGTGCGATAGATCAGGGTCATCAGCTAGGTCTTTTCGATCAATAGCAAGCATCATTCTCTTGAAAATCGAATCGCCGTTAGCGCCAATAACCACGTACTTCCCATCCTTGGTCAAGTATGAGTTCGATGGCGCAATTCCTGGGAGCGACGAACCTGTACGTTGACGAACAAAATCATAATAGTCAAATTCAGGCACCATGCTTTCCATTAAACTAAAAACAGCCTCGTACAGAGCAACATCTACCACCTGCCCCTTTCCACTGGCTTCGCGCTGCTTTAGAGCCATTAACGCGCCGATGACGCCATAAAGCGATGCCACCGCATCACCTAGACTGATACCTACTCTTACAGGCGGCCGATCAGGATAGCCTGTGACGTGACGTAGCCCACCCATGGCCTCCCCAATCGCGCCGAATCCGGGCCTATCCCTATAAGGACCCGTTTGGCCGTAACCTGATAGACGAACCATAACCAAGCCAGAATTCTCTTTAGCAAGTGAGTCATAACCTAAACCCCACTTCTCCAGAGCGCCAGGCCGAAAATTCTCTACCAAAATATCCGCATCCTTCGCTAAACGTCGCACGATTTCCTGACCGTCTTTTTCTTTTAAGTTAATCGTTACGGATTGTTTGTTTCTAGCCTGCAGCAACCACCAAAGCGACTTTTCCTTGTATAGTTTCCGCCACTTCCGAAGTGGGTCACCCCCGTTGGGCGACTCGACTTTGATGACTTGCGCACCAAATTCAGCCATTACTCTCGTACAAAATGGTCCCGCAATTAATTGGCCTAATTCAAGAACCTTTACATCTTTAAGAGGTCCATCCATATGTTATCTCTCAGAATTACTATTATAAGAACTAGACTACGATATTCGATATAAGGAGTTTTTTCCAATGCGCAAAAATATTTTTGTTTTTGTATTCACCCTATTAATCTCTCAAACTGCCATGTCAAACGATTGCCCTAAAGTACTGAACACCAAATTAAATAACCTAACAGGCGAGTCCGTTGATTTTTGCAACTACCGTGGCAAAGTCATCCTTGCTGTTAACACAGCCAGCTACTGTGGAAATACTCCTCAGTATGAAGCACTAGAAGCGTTGTACCAAAAATACAGCGAAAAAGATTTTGTCGTCATCGGGTTTCCAGCTAATAATTTTGGGAACCAGGAGCCTGGGTCGAACGAGGACATCCAAAACTTCTGCAAACTTAACTACGGGGTGAGCTTCCCAATGATTGAGAAAACGGATGTAGTCGGCCCAAACACAAATCCAATCTTCAAAGAGTTACAAACAATGACAGGTGATGCACCCCAGTGGAATTTCCACAAATATCTAATTTCTCGTAATGGCGATCAAGCGTTTAGTTTCACGGCGTCTATGGATCCCATGAATGCGAAGCTCGTGAAACGCCTAGAGGAACTCCTTTAAGTCATGCACGATGCGTCTATCGCGCAAATATGACGTCTAAAAACTGTCGTACTCTCGAATAACTTGACCGGACAAAGGGGCCTTGGGAATCAAGCCCCCTTCATCGGCAACCTTACGTCCATTAACCCAAACACCATGAACGCCAATCGACGGTGTTGTTAGACGTGAGGCACCCGACGGAAGATCATGCAAACGATGCGAGGGACCTCGATTTACCGTTCTAGGATCGAAAAGCAGCAAATCTGCCCAAGCACCCTTATCGATAAAGCCCCGGTCTTTGATCCCAAATAATTTAGCGGGCTCCAAAGTTAATTTATACACCGCCTTTTCTAACGGCATTATTCCTTTATCCCTCGCCCAGTGGCCAAGAACATGTAAGCCAAAGCCTGCGTCACACAAAAACGTTAAATGAGCTCCCGCATCAGACAATGAAATAATTGCATTTTCGTCACACATCAACTTACCAACGGCATCTTCATCCGAATTCATTATGGTTGCTGTAAACATAGTCTCAAGGTTTTCCTTGAGCGCTAAATCCAACATAAAATCAAAAGGAAGCTGTTTGGCCTCTTCCGCCAACACAGAAATTGATTTTCCCTCGAACTCTGAATTATCAGCATCAGCAACCTGAGCAACGTAAACTTTGTCCCACTCCCCGCTAAATACTTTCACCTCGCCGTTATTCAACTCATCCATGAACGACTCGCGGAAACTCCGATCAGCTAAAGCTTGCTTATATGCGTCACCACTAAGACTCATCATCGGCTTCCAACACGCAAAACCCTCCAAGGGATACGGAGATCGAAAAGAAAAATCCATATTCAACGGACATGGCGATACCGCCCCATATAAACGATTACCACGCGACTGGGCGGCCCTTATCTCAGATAAATCAGAGAAAGTCTTATTTGGATCAAGGCGAGAATGTAGTAGTGCGGCAATCAAGTAAGGTCTCTGCGCTGCTTCGCTGAGCTTTTCAATATCAGAAATGGGCATATCGAAGGATTTGGTCATCATCAAAACACCACGCCCGATATCTTTCAACGCGCTGGAAAGACTCAACATTTCGACCTCATCTGCCAATCGAGAGGGCATCGGAATCCCATTTTCTCCATTGTGTCCTGGATACCGTGTTGTCGCAAAACCGCAAGCTCCAGCCTCCATGGCCTCGACGACAATGGCTCTCATTCGTTCGACTTCCTTTGGTGTCGCCGCTCTTTTCGAAGCATCTCCCTGAAGTACGTAAGTTCTCACACTTGAGTGTCCAACGAAACAGCTAACGTTGGGAGCGACCCCTCTTTTTTCGAGCATATCTAAATATTGTGGAAATGTCTCAAAGCTCCAATCAATACCTGTTTGAAGGGCATCGATAGACATGCCTTCTACTTGAGTCAAGTTTTTCATGGTGATATCACGGTCGTTTGGACGACATGGCGCAATTGTGAAACCACAATTTCCCATCACAAGAGTAGTTACGCCAAGTGCAGGTGACGGATTACAATACGGATCCCAAGTTACTTGGGCATCATAATGAGTATGATTATCAACGATACCCGGCATGATAGATAACCCGGAGCAATCAATAGTTTCCTTCGCGGATGCCTCAAAGGTGCCAACCTCAGCGATACGACCATCGAGGACGCCTAGAGAACCCAAGAAACCAGGCTCCCCGCTACCGTTAATAATCGTTACATTATCGAATCGAATATCAAGCATAGTAAATCTCTCAATGATATCGGCGTACTGACATGAGCCTATTCACATGAATATACCCGTATACAAGTTGCAGCATATTAATGACTCATATCCTCTTAAGCTATAGCCTAGCGACGTATATAATATTTGTCTAATAAATCAACATCATCAAAATGACGGCGTCCGACAAATGCAGTGGCGTGTCGACCCCATTGACGCATGGCGCCCGGACTCTCGATACCCGAAGGCCACAACAGATAGCGTTCGCCTCTCTCAGATCCAGAAACGATACCGTTAACGCCAAATAAATTTCTTCGCCCCTGAGAGGTCTCAATGGAGCGAAGCTCATCATAAGCTCTCAAAGAATATTGTTGTGCCTCTTGCCTAAAGTTATCTAAGGTCACTCCAGCTAAATAATGTGTTTTTGTTTGGACTGTAATATTGACCGTCATACCCGTTTCAATCTCATTTAATTGCTTGGGCGAGAAAGCCCACTCAACGAACTCACTGGGCGCAGCATTTGGTACTAAGCGATCGGTCGGGAAAAACATGTGGTAACAACCGCATGGGTGGATCGAATCGAAAAGTAATGGCGTTCCGTCGTGATCTAATGTCACGCGCCATATAATGCCGTCTAAATTACCGCCAAGGAGATCACCCACTCCCTCTTTAGGCCTTGCTAAGAACCAAGCGACATAAACAAGCTGCGGCAGTGTCCTGCCCTCAAACCGAGTGTGAGTCAAATGGGTATAAACGGTGGGCTCCAAGACGTTAACCGTCACAGCGCCTTCTTTTGTAAAATCTACCGCGCCAACCCTATCAAATTCACCTGAGTCCTCGATCGTAAATATAGGGGCATATGTAACAAATAATCTCGATAGAAGATCCGGGCTCAAAGTTAACTGACCAAGCGCATCACGCTGACTCATTAACCGAGCCACCTCTTGCGGCCGAAATATATTTTTCTTAGTAGGTTCGTATTGCCTTGTAGAAACTACTTTGACATCCTTTTGCGCATATCGCTCAAATGTATCCCTCGCTTGCTTATGCCACTCTTTGATACCTTTAATGAACGGGATTTTCAACAACGGATATAGACCCAACGCTCTTTTAGCGCTGCTATAGTCATCGGGAATAAACACAACCGAGGTCAACTTTTCAAGATCATCAAATGGTTCTTCTAAATAATGCTCTTTAAAAAAAACGGAGCACCGCTTAGTAACATCCTTAATCGTTAACCGGTCCTTACCTAGCAATCGAAGTGCGGCCTCATTCAAATTATTGACTTCAATTTGACGACTCTCCTGGTCGAGATCAACCATAGCCGAAACCCACGCGCGAAAAAGGTTTGGATCGTCATAAACTAAGTCCGAAAAAGCGGCAAGAAATCGATCAGCTCGTAGATAAACATAATCTTTAACTTTAGTAGCTCCAAAATCGCGAGCTTCATATTGCGCAATAACGACATCAAGTTGTTCCGACCAATTACGACAAAAATCTAGCGATAGTTCAACAGAGGATTGATCTTCAAAATCCAGATGTGATGTTCTTTGCGTCGCACAACCGGTCATCAGGACGATTAAACTCACAACAAACACGAACCGCAGACCTATCAGCATTTAATTCTCACTCTCAGCATAATTTCCTGACCTCCTCTTCTCCTTTTCAATCTGAGAAATAATTCCCAAAAATTGGCTCTTAATATTATTTCGGATGAATCGCTCCGCTATAAAATTAGGAATGGGTAATGATGGATCCAAGAAACCTGACCATGACAAAACCCACAGGTCCTCATCCCCGATCTGAGTCAAGTGATACCCGCCCGATAAATAGTCAAGATTTCCCGATACCAATTCAATAGAAATAGAATAAGGCTTAAATTCTATAGTTTTAACGACAACATCAATTGGGATCTTAAAGAAAAGAAGCTCTGATACTCCGTGTTGCTCCACAAACGCAGTTTGTCCCTCATAGCGCAATAGTCGGCTCGAATGCATCCCTGGAATATACTCTGCCAATCGATTGTAATCTGTCAAAACCTCCCATATCAGTTCGTGCGGCGCCTCGATTAAGCTTTCAACCTCAACGTAGACGACACCATTATCGATTGAGGAATCGACTCGCAGTCCATCATCCTCACTCCAAGTAGTTACGGGGCTTGTCGCAAAACATGTAAAAGAGAATAAAATCAATATCAATTGTTTATTATTTTTCATATAAAGACCCACAAATAATCGATAAATAGGTAGTACTAAATTTTGTTAACATCAAACATTACAACCAGGTACTAAAACAGTAATCTATGCACGACACATTATCACTTCTTAATAACCGAGAGTTCCCACCCATTAACAGGGAAGAGGTCAAAACCGTTCAGATCAACCTCGGTTATCGATGTAATCAAGCTTGCTTTCACTGCCACGTCAATGCCAGCCCAGACCGCAAAGAGCAAATGTCAATCGATACCATCAGGCAGGTGATTCAATTCATTGATAAGGTCAAACCTGCAGTAGTTGACCTGACTGGTGGTGCTCCAGAATTGAACCCTCACTTTCGTGAACTCGTCTCTGAGATACGAGATCGAGGAATCGCAGTGATTGACAGATGCAATTTAACAATCTTATTCGAGCATGGCCAAGAAGATCTACACAAGTTTCTCGCCCAACATCAGGTAATCGTCACTGCTTCTCTGCCCTGCTATACGGAAGATAACGTTAATTCTCAGAGGGGGGATGGCGTATTCAAAAAAAGTATTAACGGATTACGCCTACTCAATGAGGTAGGCTATGGACATTCCAATCCAGATCTTCAACTACATTTAGTTTATAACCCTCTAGGGGCATTTCTGCCTCCACCCCAAGAGACACTAGAGATTGAGTACAAGGAATATTTAGCCAAAACCTATGGTGTGCAGTTTGATGTGCTGCTCACAATTACTAATATGCCTATTAAGCGGTTTGGGAGCACCTTGGTAAGCCGTGGCGAATTTGAAAACTACATGCAATTGTTAAAGGATAACTATAGCGAGGAAAATCTTAACTCCGTCATGTGCAAGACATTAATTTCGATTGATTGGGAAGGTTATCTGTTTGATTGTGATTTTAATCAAATGCTTGGTCTCCCGTTCGGTAACTTAAGGCGTAAAACTCATATCCGAGACTTAAATACAAATCAAATAGAGGGTAAGTCAATTGCTGTCAGGGATCATTGCTTTGGCTGTACAGCCGGACGCGGCTCAAGCTGCAGCGGGGCTTTACAGTAACGTCCGATAACGCCTCAAAAGCGTATCTTTCGGGGACTTAAAATCCCCCTAAAAGAAATATTCAAAGATGTCCATGTAGCCTTGGTTCGAATAGAATGAAGATTGCATTCAACGATAAACTGCTTATAAAGACCCTGTTTATAACAAAGTCTAAAATATGAAAATTACGAAACTTCAAAAAAAATGGATTAGCGTAATCATTGCCTTTGCAATAGTTCTCATATCATTTACTTTATTCCGTGACAACGTTCTCAATTTGTTAGCACAATTAAATCTTCAATCCCTAAAGGAAAATTACTCGGAATTACAGATTTTTTTTGAAGACCACCCAATTGAATCGAGCCTAATATATGTATCTATATATATCTTAGCTGCCGCCCTGTCGATTCCAGGCGCCATAATCTTGACAATCGCTGGAGGAGCTATATTTGGATTATTTTGGGGTACAGTTCTCGTATCATTTTCCTCGACTATTGGAGCGACAGTTGCTTTTTTAATTACCCGCTATTTTTTTCGTAACTCTGTGAGGGCCCGCTTCGGTGACAAATTAAGAACTATCAATGATGGCATTAAGAAAGATGGGGCATTTTATCTCTTAACGCTCAGATTAGTTCCTATTTTTCCATTCTTTGCGATTAATGTACTGATGGCACTGACGCCAATCAAGACGCATACATTTTATATCGCGAGTCAGATTGGTATGCTTCTTGGAACAATCATATTTGTGAACGCCGGAACTCAGCTGGCCAATCTGAATTCAACGGGAGATATCTTATCTGCAAATCTAGTTATTTCGCTTTGCATCA
Organism: uncultured Burkholderiales Genera incertae sedis bacterium; assembly: GCA_905478365.1. Classification (GTDB taxonomy): domain Bacteria; phylum Pseudomonadota; class Gammaproteobacteria; order Burkholderiales; family Eutrophovitaceae; genus Eutrophovita. The sequence continues at coordinate 22,436 of CAJQIK010000150.1, read as the reverse complement.
TCGGTATATTTCCAATAGTCGCAAAATTAGTATCAGATCTCATTAGTAGACGAAGGGTCTACGCTAACTGGCCGAAACCCAAAAAATTTGATTACAACATTATAGTTATTGGGGCAGGTGCGGCTGGACTTGTATCCTCATACATTGGCACGGCTGTAAATGCGAAAGTTGCTCTCATCGAAAAACATAAAATGGGAGGTGATTGCCTCAATACCGGATGCGTCCCTTCAAAGGCACTCATTAAAACCGCACACTTCGTTGAAGAGGCTAGACAATCCAAACGATTAGGCATTCATAAGGCCGAGATCACCTTTGAATTCTCAGAAATAATGAGACGAGTACACCGAATTATAAAAAAAATAGAGCCCCATGATTCAATAGAGCGGTATACGGAGTTAGGAGTAACCTGCCTTCAGGGTAATGCAAGAGTGGTATCACCGTGGGTAGTCTCGTACGACGGACCAGATGGGCAGCAAGAGATTAGTGCTCGCTCAATCATTATTGCGGCTGGAGCAAGACCTATAGTGCCGCCTTTACCAAATCTCAGCGAAGTTAAATATGCTACATCTGATACTGTCTGGGACTTAACCGACCTGCCAGAAAAATTGATTGTTATTGGCGGTGGCGCAATCGGCTCGGAATTAGCCCAAGCATTTCAGCGTTTAGGTTCGAATGTAATTTTAATTGAATCTGCAGATCGTATTCTCATGAAAGAAGATATAGAGGTTGCAGAGGCGATCAGCAATCAATTATCGGATGAGGGTGTAGCAATACTCACTAGACATCGAGCCAAAGGCTTTATAAAAGAGAAAAATGTCCAGACGCTAGTCTGTGATAGCCCTAACGGCGAAGTCAGGCTGAACTTTGATCAGGTCCTTTTTGCGATTGGCAGACAAGCGAACATCCTAGGATATGGTCTGGAAGATATAGATGCTGTTTCTCAAAATGATAAGGTTTTGCCTACCAATGATTTTCTTGAAACCAAATTTCCGAATATATATGCGTGCGGTGACGTAACAGGAAGAATGCAATTCACCCATGCGGCCGCTCACCAAGCCTGGTATGCGGCGGTTAATGCACTTTTCGGTCGTTTTAAAAAGTTCACTGTCGATTTTTCATCTGTCCCATGGGCTACCTTTACTCACCCACAAGTTGCCCGGGTAGGATTAAGCGAGAACGATGCAAAGAAACAAAATATAGACTACGAGGTCACTGTATACGGACTCGATGATTTAGACCGTGCTATTGCAGATTCGGAGGATCATGGCTTTGTCAAAGTCCTAACTCGTCCGAATTCAGATCAACTTATTGGAGTAACTATCGTCGGTGAAAATGCCTCAGAAATAATTTCTGAGTTTGTACTAGCCATGAAACACAAACTCGGACTAAATAAAATTCTATCGACTACTCATATTTACCCCACCTTTTCCGAAGCCAACAAATATGTAGCGGGCGAATGGAAAAGAAAACATGCTCCCAATACAATTTTAAAGATCCTAAAAATATATCACCGCATCATGCGCAAATGACAAATCCAATTCGCCAAGTCTTTCAGCGTAAACAATTTAGTCAGTTACTATTTTTATTATTTAGTTTTCTCACTGTCTCAATAACATATGCTTTCGATCATACTCACAGTAAATTTGATGCACTACTAAAAAAACATGTGACTTGGAATGAAGGCGGTCACAACAGCACAGTCAACTACTTCGGCTTCAAAGAAGATCAAGAAATCATGACAGAGTACTTAGGGGGAATTGCTGCTGTTTCTAAACTTGAATTTGAATCTTTTAACATGGAAGAGCAACTGGCATTTTTAATAAATACCTATAACGCTTACACGGTCTTCTGGGTTTCACAACATCACGAAACAATAGATTCTATAAAGGACCTAGGTTCATTCTTAAAAAGCCCCTGGAAGTACAAACGCTTTAATCTTCTCGGCAAAATCGTCAGCTTGGATTACATAGAGCATAAGTTAATACGAGAACAAGGACGTTTCGATGAGCCGCGAATTCATATGGTTGTCAACTGCGCCTCAATTAGTTGCCCAGCGCTACGTCCAGAAGCATATCAACCTTGGCGTATTGAGGATCAACTTCACGATAGCACTCTGCGCTTCCTATCGGATAGCAGTCGCAACTTTATTAAGAATGGAGTTTTATTTGTCTCACCGATATTCAAATGGTACAAGGCTGACTTCCAAAAAATGTCTGGCTCAGTACTCGAATGGCTTAAGAGTTACTCATTTGCGTTGGATACTAAGTTTGATTTAGTGAACCGCAGTAATATTGCTATCGAATACACCGACTACGATTGGTCACTCAATACACGTGACCAAATGTAAAACGGTCTTTAGATGCAAAAAAAAATCTCATTGTCGATAATCATTCCCGTTCGTAATGAAGCGAGTCATCTACCCTCTTTACTAAACGCATTACAAAAAAGAAAGTCTGACAACACAGAAGTTATCGTTGTCGACGGATGCAGCGAAGACGACACCCTGAATGTCATCTGTCATAAAAAAAATCGTATTCTCCACTCAGAACCTGGCCGAGCACAACAAATGAACACTGGCGCTCGGCATGCCAAGGGGAAATATTTATGGTTCTTACACGCCGACTCTAAGGTTGACTTCGACTTTGAGAGCATCATTGAATCGGGTCTAAAAAATAAAAAGTGGGGATGGTTCAACGTCCGTTTAAGTAATACCAAAATAATTTTTCGCGTAATTGAATCGATGATGAACTACCGGTCAAAAATTACGTCTGTCGCTACAGGCGATCAAGGGATTTTTATTCATAAAAATATCTTCATAGAACAGGGGCTTTTCCCATCAATTGCATTGATGGAGGACGTTAAGTTTTCAAAAAAAATAAGGTCTTCAGAGTCACCATTCATAAGTGATACGCCATTAGAAACATCGGCCAGAAGGTGGGAGGAGGATGGACCAATACGTACAATTTTTAAAATGTGGACCTTGAGGTTATTATTTTTTTTAGGTGCGTCACCAAACTGGTTGAATAAGCAGTACAACAAAAAATGATGAGCAAAACTGAGCAAAACAGGGATACATTAATACAGATATTCACCCGCACGCCCATCGAGGGAGAGGTGAAGACGAGACTTATTCCTGAATTAGGTGCACAAGGCTCGTGTGAACTCCATAAGCGTATGACACTTCATACTCTCCAAGTCGCCACCCACGCAGCGCCAGCGGTACAAATTTGGTGTACGCCTGATATTAATCACCCTTTTCTTGCAAACTTAAGCCAAGCCCATGAAATTAAAATGCAAATTGGTGAATCGCTTGCTGACCGCATGAGTTGCTCTCTAACAGACGGGTTAGAAAAATATAAGAAAGTCATACTAGTCGGATGTGACTGCCCTGTCATCGATGAGGCAACCTTAGTCAGAGCGATTTCTATATTAGATCAACATAATTATGTATTTATACCGGTAGAGGATGGAGGCTTCGCGTTAATCGGATCGGTCCTATTCTCACCTCAAATCTTTCAAAACGTTCCATGGAACAGTAACTTAGTGATGTCACAGATCAGAGAGAATTTAAAGAAATTTCACTATTCTTGGGCAGAACTACCCACGCTCTGGGATGTTGATGAATTTGTTGACTACAAACGGTTATCACTGCACATGCCACATTTAACAAGAGGTCTTTGACACAGTGGCTCAGACGTTGTTAATCATCAGATCTACACAATTAGAAACTAGTACCTAAAATAAGCGCATGAAGAAAATCGTACTCATCGGCGGTGGACACACCCATTTAGAAACAATTCAACGCTTGGGTGAGCGTTCATTTGCTCAAGATTATAAATTAATATTAATTAGCAGTGAAGTACACACACCTTACTCAGGAATGGTCCCCGGATTAATTTCGGGCCATTACAAATCTAACGAATGCCATATTGATCTCCAAAAATTATGCGGAAAATATGACTATGAATTCGTACAACAAACAGTATTAAAAATCTCATCAAATGAGCAAACAATACATACCGAGAGTGGGACTTATCAATACGATCTTGCATCCATTAATACAGGTTCTACCCCAAACTCTAAGACCATAGCCGGACTTAAAGACTGCGCTATCCCCGTAAAACCCATTAAAGGTTTGGTTAATAATATTCAAAACTTACTCGATCGAATTGGTCGTGCCCCAAAAAATTCTACTCATAGAATATCTGTAGTGGGCGGCGGAGCGGCGAGTATCGAGGTATTGTTGGCTTTACAATATCAAGCTACTACTCGAGGTTATACCAATCTACAATTATGTTTGATAACAGCGGCAACCGATATATTGGAGACTCACGCACTACCCGTGAAAAGAAAGTTTCATAGGATTCTTCATCAACGGGGTATAACGACTTACTATAACGCTCCTGTTATTGAAGTAAATAAGGATTACCTAAAAACAGGATCAAAAAAAATCATTCCATCAGACTTTGTAATTTGGGCAACGGGAGCATCCCCGAGTCATTGGCCAAAATTATCCGGACTGCCCACAACCGAAGATGGGTATATAAAGACAGATAATTTTCTTCAGGTAAAAGATATTAATAACCTCTTCGCCACTGGAGACATCGCCTCCATTGAAGGTCTGACTTATCCGAAATCTGGGGTTTACGCAATCAAACAAGCACGTATTCTAGAGGCTAACATCAGGAGTAAGTTAAGCGGCGCACCGCTTCAGTCGTATACTCCACAGAAAAGCTCGCTTGCCTTAATTAGTACCGGCGATAAAAATGCAGTGGCTTCGAAACATATTTTATGCGCCAGTGGTCGGTGGATTTGGAAATGGAAGGATCATGTCGATCGAAAATTCGTTAAAAAATTCCAATAAAATATGAAGAAAAGATCTAAATTAACCAGATCAACTCTATTGGCTTGAGCACCTTGGAAAAAACAATCGCATTCTGATGAAATTTTCGCCCTATACTTTTTGCTTCTAAAAGACTGACATTTATCACAAAAAAACCTAACTCTACGGGCCAAGTCTCCGCATCTGGTATACCTAGCCCGAAGAAATATCCTAACTTTCTTCTATGCAAGTAGCGCAATAACATTGTGCTCTTGAGTGCATTTTCTCGCTCAGTTAGTCGAACCGAACGAGGATTTTCTGCAGAAACAAAAGTCCACTCTTGAACGTAGTCATTGGTAATAGACCAAGGTTGATGTCGTTTAACCTTATCTATCCGAAAATCGATATAGTTCCGGCCGACGAGAGCCCTGTAATTTGTCTTAAGATAAGACGCCTCGTAGAGATCTTTAGCGTACATATTCGCTTCTTGCCAAATTCTAATTGATCTTATATTTGTTAACTACCTCTTGGTTAACTTCTATACCAAGACCTGGCTTTTCGGATATTTCAACCATTCCGTTCGTATTAAGTGACAACGGCCTATCAACTAAGTCATCTCGGAATGGATGCGATGAACGGTCATACTCCAAGATAGGTTGTCTGGCATATAGAGAATGGACTGCAGTCGGCAGCGCTGCTAAGACTTGAAGAGATGCTGCCTGGGCAACTCCAGATCCCCAAACATGAGGATTTACTTCAATTCCATTCGCTTGGGCTAAGGCGGCAACGTGTCTCGCTCCAGTGACTCCGCCACAAGATCCAATATCCGGTTGAACTATATCAACTGCGTGACAGTTCAATAATTCACGAAAACCATAAATTGAATGCTCATTTTCTCCACCCGCGATTGGTGTTTTTAGTTTTTGACGCAATTCAATATAACCGCCAACATCCTCCGCTGGCACTGGTTCCTCGTACCAACGTAAATCGTATTCGTCAAGAACTCGCCCTAATCTTAATGCCTCAGTGCGCCCATACGCGTGATTAGTATCAACCATAAGCTCAACAGTCCGTCCTTCTATAGCGCGTCCAATCTGCTGCATTACTTTTATATCGTCGTTCACACCAAAACCCAGCTTAATTTTCATAGCTTTAAAGCCTGCGTCGTTGTGCGCGACCGCCTCTTCCGCCAAACGATCAGCCTCATTTTGACCTTTAAGTCTGTAGAAACCTGTTGCATAAGGTTGCACCACATCCCTAAATCGCCCCCCCATCAATTGACTTACCGGTGCTTCATACGCTTTACCTAAGAGGTCCCACAAAGCGATATCTATCCCACTAATTGCGGCGATAATTGAGCCCTTACGTCCAAAATCACGCGTGTGGTTGTACATGCTGTGCCACAACACCTCTATATTTCTTGGATCTTGACCTAAAATCAAAGGTTTCAAGGAATATTCAATAGCCGAGGCTGCTATTTGTGGGGACTCCAACCCTTGAGCGAAGGCCTCACCCCACCCTATTAAGCCATGATCGGTATGAATCTCGACAATAGTAGCCGATCTCGCCTTCACCCATCCTTGCGAAAAAGCAAAAGGTTGCTCTAACTCACTTTGCAAAATATGAACTCTAATGTCAGTAATCTTCATGTGCCTCTCAATTCAATGCAAAAAATTGATTAAACGAGTAAAACTAAGATATGTTTATATTACTCAGTTATTGTAAGGAAGTAACATGTACCAGAAAATACTGATCCCGACTGATGGTTCTGATTTATGTTGGAAAGCCGCGCAAGAAGGAATTCGATTTGCGAAAGCAAATGATGCGAAGGTCGTCGCATTTCACGCAATTCCCACAACATCCTATATGTTATTTCCTGAATCTGGCCCAAGTGACTCTATTATCGATAGATTTGAAAAAGAGGCGGATCAACGTGCAAACCTGTTTGTTGCCAAAATTATCGATCATGCTCAAACCGCTGGGATTAGAGCAGAAGCAGTGTGTCATAAAACTGACCACGTATGGAAAGGCATAATTGAGACCGCAACAGCACACAGCTGCGATCTCATTTTTATGGCATCCCACGGCAGGCGCGGTCTCGCTAACCTTTTGCTTGGTAGCGAAACTATGAAAGTTTTAACGCATAGCTCAATCGCGGTACTCGTTTATCGCTAAGAGCTTCGCGCGGTTCAGTCTTTGCTGCATGGGAACCCAGCCCTAAGTGCTTGAACGATCACATACCGCCTTGGCCGAAAAAGCACCTCAGGATGCGTTTCTAGATACTCCAATACAGCAGCAAATGTCGTGTCTTGAATATTTTCCTCAGGAATACAAAACAGACCATTATTCCATTTCAACCACACGTCATCGATAAAGGGTTGACTTGCATCTCGGCCCTTTGGATGCTGCATCATCTCAAGCAGTTCATTGCCATCGGTCTCCGCTTTTGATAAAGCCGGGAATAGCAAAAAACAACACACTATAACATTCACTAATTTCATTCTGTTCCCCCAATTTTTTAATGAGCAAGCTTGTCAAGTACCGCCACTTACCTACCATCTTCATACAAAACCAATGACTTAAATATCAACATTAAGTTTCATAATTTAAATTTGACTGGCGCTCATCTAATTTATTTCCAGCTTGAGTCTATCGATTGCCTCCAAATATTCCTGTTTCACCTGATCCGGAAAGTCAGCACTAAGGCCTTGCACCCACCTTTCTAAAAAAATAACTCTTTCTAAAATCGTCCATCGTACAAAGGGTAAAAATAAATTCTCGGCAAATTCCCAATGATCTTCTAATATTCGGGTTTCACCCTCAAATAAATTATTATGCATACCCGTCATTCTGCCAATCAAATAGCATCCATACTCCATACCTTTAGACGCTTCGCTCTCAGCGTATACCCAAATTAGGTCTCCCAACGTAGTCCCGCATACCCTCTGGAACCGGTCAGCAACACTATGCAATAACTCTCTGTTCTCTGTTGTCAAACCATCCGTCATGACCTCAACCTCCTTATTAGCTACCAATATCGAATACTCGACAAACCAAACACAAGAACTCCCGAGGCCGTCGGGAGCGTTTAATTTCAAAAACACACAATGGTGCTGTTGAGAGGAATTGAACCTCCGACCTACTGATTACGAATCAGTTGCTCTACCAACTGAGCTACAACAGCATTGATCTCATATTATACGTCTGGAGGAATCTATAAGATCCGATGATCTTTGTTGTGAAGATCTCTACTTATGCTGAAAGTTGGGTTTACGTTTTTCTGCGAAAGCAGCCATACCCTCTTTTTGATCTTCAGTAGCGAACGCCGAATGGAATAAACGCCGCTCGAAACGCACACCTTCACTCAATGTTGTTTCATACGCTCGGTTCACACTCTCCTTGGCCATCATTACAATCGGCTGGCTCAATTCAGCGATTTTTTGAGCTGTATTAACAGCCTCATCAACAAGGTCAGCCAAAGGTATAATACGACTGACCAAACCGCATCGCTCTGCTTCTTCTGCATCCATCATCCTAGCCTGACCTAACAACGCCATCTCCATTGCTTTTGACTTCCCTACGAAGCGAGGCAGCCTTTGAGTACCGCCCGCTCCAGGAATAATTCCAAGATTAATCTCAGGTTGACCGAACTTGGCGTTTTCTGCAGCAAGTATGAAATCACACATCATCGCCAATTCGCATCCACCGCCAAGTGCATATCCCGCGACGGCAGCGATAACCGGTTTTCGACAGCGGGCTATTCGTTCCCACTCAGCGGTAATAAAATCGGACATGTATACGTCCATATAGCTTTTTGTTTTCATTTCTTTGATATCGGCGCCTGCAGCGAACGCTTTTTCGCTTCCGGTAACGACTAAGCAACCCACACTTGAGTCACGTTCTAATTCATCCACTGCAAGTGATACCTCTCTCATAAGATCCGGCGATAACGCATTCAGTGCCTTAGGACGGTTTAACGTAATGATCGCGACTTTGCCACGCTTTTCAACCAATATATTTTCGTAATTCAATGTAATTCCTTCCAAAAAAAAAGCGCCTCAATTCTTTAAAAAGAATTTAAACGTTAACCATGAATAGCATACAAATTTGTGTTTTTAAACAATCAAGCGACCGGTGCCTGTCGAACTCGAATAACAACATCCGCTCCCTCCAACTCGATTCCAGAGGGCAAGGGCGGCAACGCTGAGATGACAACGTGATCAGCGCAAACGTCTACCAACTCGCCGGTATCGACGTTGTACACATGATGATGATTTGAAACATTCGTATCGTAGAAAACTTTAGACTTATTGATGATTAACGCTTTAATAAGCTTTTTATCAACAAATAAATTAAGAGTGTTATAAACCGTCGCTCTAGAGACACTGGCGTCCCTGTGAGCGACCTTCCTCAATATTTGTTCGGCACTCAGGTGCTGTCGCTTGTCAAAAAGGACTTCGGAAATAATTAAGCGTTGCTGGGTAGGGGTAACACCGCAAGCCCTTAAATGACCAGCCAAATTCGGTTTAGCTACAAGTGGTTCCATGACAGAGTGCTCATTTAACGTTCATAACATCTTCAATTACGATACCAGAAATGTTTAGGTCTTTCTCTTCAAAGAGCCTGGCACATGGAAAACAACCTTTTCTTGAATACCCGAGAACTCCTTTACAACACCAACACCTAAGCTTCTTAACCGCTCTACAACTGCAGAAACGAGCACCTCTGGAGCAGAAGCACCAGCTGTTACACCAACCTTAGTCACGCCATCCAACCATTCGGTCTTAAGGTCAGCCTCATTATCAATTAAAAATGCGCGAACACCTTTAGTCTCAGCTACTTCACGGAGTCTATTAGAGTTTGAACTATTAGACGAACCAACGACAACAATCAAATCACAATGTTCAGCTAACGATTTAACCGCGTCTTGACGATTCTGTGTCGCGTAACAAATGTCCTCTTTCGCGGGCACCTTGATCTTAGGGTATTTTAAAATCAGAGCTTCGACGATTTTTGCGGCATCGTCGACACTGAGCGTTGTCTGGGTTACGTACGCCAGCTTTTCCGGATCCGCCACAACCAACTTAGTTACATCATCGATACTCTCAACCAATAAAATACCACTCGACGCCTGACCCATTGTTCCCTCAACTTCAGGGTGTCCTTTGTGACCGATCATAATCACCTCCAAGCCTTTTTTACGATGACGGATTACCTCGGCATGGACCTTCGAAACCAGCGGACAAGTGGCGTCAAAAACACGTAATTTCCTCTTCTTCGCATCCGTTCTAACTTGCAGTGAGACACCGTGTGCACTGTATATTAACGTTTTACCGACTGGAACATCATCCAGATCCTCAATAAAAATTGCTCCTTTTGCTTTTAGGTCATCAACGACATATTTGTTGTGGACAACCTCATGTTTGACGTAAATTGGCGCTCCGTATTTGTTGATAGCTCGCTCAACAATCTCAATCGCTCGGTCTACGCCGGCACAGAAGCCGCGGGGATTCGCTAGATGTAATTCCGCTAAAGATGAATCAGTAATACTCATATATCAACTCGCTACGCACGCTCAATCCGTTTTCTAAACAAGCCATCAAATAAAAGGATGCCAGCGCCTATTGTGATGCAAGAATCTGCAACATTGAATGCTGGCCAGCGAAAGTCACGCCAATGAATCAAAATAAAATCTACAACCGCCCCAAGCATAATTCGATCAATGAGATTACCGATAGCACCTGCAAGCACCAAAACAAACCCAAGGGACAAAAATCGATCTTTAGTATTTCGAAAAAGCATAACCAGTAACAGCACAACTGCAATCATTGCGACAATTGAAAAAAACCACCTTTGCCAGCCTGAAGCATCAGCCAAAAAACTAAAAGCCGCTCCCGGGTTCATCGTAAACACAATCGCCAGAAATGGGAAGACCTCTTTTACGTCATATGGTCCCATCGTTGCAATGATGATTCGCTTTGTGTATTGATCAAGACAAACGATAATTAATGTTAAGGCTAACCATCTTAAAAAAGTTCGAGCACCTAAAGACTGGGATGGACTAAACATGCCGTCTTTGCTCGCCACCGCCTGATAAATTACTAATACACCGACCACAAATCGTCTCATGCTGAAGCGCAGCGCCGACATCTGGTCTGTAATGCCAACATCGCTCGCACTTCTTATGCGTGCTCTTTTTAACTTCTGCCGTAAATTCTCGAGCATCATTCTTAACTAACTCTAATGAAGATGTTAAGAACAAATAACGTAAATCATCCTCGAGGGAACTTAATGCATCGTAATCGTCGCCCGAAGCAGTGACTACCACTTCAGCTTGTAACGAAGAACCTATATCGCCCGCACTCCGTATTTCCTCTAATTTCTTCTGAACAACTGTTCGCATTAACCTAAGCCTATCCCACTTTACAAGAAGATCCTCATCTATTTGAGGAAACTCATACCACGTATGTAACAGAACCGAATCTTTGTCGTCTCTGGAAAATATTGACCAAGCTTCGTCTGCCGTGAAACTCAACACCGGAGACATCAGTCGTAACAAAGAATGTGTAATGTGCCACATTGCATTTTGCGCCGACTTCCTCTCGATCGAGTTTTCAGCACTTGTGTATAGACGGTCTTTAAGGATATCCAAATAAAACCCGCCCAGATCTTCGGAGCAAAAAGTTTGAAACTTTTGTACAACATGGTGAAACTCAAAACGCTCGTAGTCAGTTTCAATATTTTCCTGTAACCGCTGAGTCATCTGCACTGCGTAGCGGTCCACCTCAAGCCACTGATTTAGCTCCAGCTTATCCGCATCCACGTCATAATCACTAAGGTTTGCGAGCAAGAATCTCAATGTATTACGAATACGTCGATAGCTTTCTACAACCCGTTTCAATATTTCATCAGAAATGTTTAGCTCACCGGAATAATCCGTCGCCGCAACCCAAAGCCGCAAGACATCGGCGCCTAGGGTGTCTGAAATCTTTTGTGGTGCGATTACATTACCCATCGACTTGGACATTTTTCGACCATTCCCATCTACGACGAAGCCATGTGTCAGTAGACTCTTATACGGCGCCTTTCCATCGATCGCACATCCGGTCAACAAGCTTGATTGAAACCAGCCTCTGTGTTGGTCTGAGCCCTCTAAATAAAGGTCTGCAGGCTTCGAAAGATCATCACGTCTTGAAAGGACGCTGTTATGGGTTGTCCCTGAGTCAAACCAAACATCAAGTGTATCCCGTACTTTTTTCCAGTCTTTAGCTTCTTTGCCCAATAACTCCTCTAAATCAAGTTCAAACCACGCATCGATACCCCTCTCCTCGACGCGTTGTGCTACGACCTCTAACAACCTCGACGTATCTGGGTGCAAATCTCCAGTCTCAGAATGAACAATTAATGACATAGGAGTTCCCCAACTTCTCTGTCTCGACACGCACCAGTCCGGCCGATTCTTGATCATCCCCTCCAAGCGAGCACGACCCCAGCTTGGATAAAAAGAGGTCTCAGCAATAGCTTTAGCCGCTCGATCCCTGATCGAATCATTGCCGGCGTCCAAACCCACAAACCATTGTTTAGTCGCTCGAAAAATAATGGGTGTCTTATGTCGCCAACAAACTGGATAACTATGCTCGTAAGTGACGACGTGCAACAATTTGTGGTTTTCTCTCAGCACCTCAATGATTTTTTTGTTTGCCTCCCACACCAGCATGCCACCAACGATTGGTACTGAACTATGAAACTTACCCTCATCATTTATCGGATTGTCAACCTCTAGGCCATATCGCTGTCCGACGATAAAATCATCCACCCCGTGGGCGGGTGCCGTATGAACCAAACCAGTCCCAGCATCCAGAGTCACGTGCTCACCGGAAATCACCAATGACTGTCGATCATAAAAAGGGTGCTGAAGTAAGAGACCCTCTAGTTTATCTCCAGTGAAATTTGACAAAACCTCAAACTGCTCAATACCGTAGCGTTGAAGACACGTGTCAACTAACTCCCTAGCAAGTATTAATAGTCCGTCGGCAATTCGCACAAGCACATATTCAATATCTGCTCCGACTGCAACCGCCCTATTTGCGGGAAGCGTCCACGGCGTTGTTGTCCAAATTACCGCAAAGACTGGCTCATATAAATGCGTGAAGCCCATAGCCGAAGCAAAAGCTTCCGCATCAACAACTGAGAAACCAACATCTATGGCGGGAGATTTTTTATCTTCATATTCAACTTCCGCATCAGCTAATGCAGAGCCACAGTCGAGACACCAATGGACTGGCTTCGCACCCTCTTGAAGAAACCCATTTTTCTGAATTTTAGCTAAGGAACGGATAGTGTCTGCTTCGGTCTGGAATGCCATCGTCTTGTAAGGGTTATCCCAATCGCCTAATACTCCGAGACGAATAAAATCTTTCTTTTGCCTGTTGATCTGCTCCTCAGCAAATGTCCGGCACAAGGCACGGAATTTTGCGGCCTCTAGACCCTTGCCATGTTTTTTTTCAATTTGATGCTCAATAGGTAATCCATGACAATCCCATCCAGGCACGTACGGCGCATCGAAACCCGCAAGAGTTTTTGACTTAACAATAATATCCTTTAGGACCTTGTTGACAGCATGGCCGATATGGATATCTCCATTGGCATACGGCGGCCCATCATGCAACACAAACGTAGGTCTACCTTTCGCTTTCTCACGAATTTTTTGGTACAGGCCACCTTGCTGCCATTGCTCAACCCAAAGCGGTTCACGCTTTGCTAGATTCGCACGCATTGGAAATGTTGTATCAGGAAGATTTAATGTTTTTTTGTAATCCATTTATTTCAATAACCATCTGTAAAAATTCAAAACGTCAAGGGCAATGCCTATCTTATAAGCCACCCATTTTTAACCGCTATTTACTTTAAAAAATTTTCGGGAGATTCTTTCATCTTGCTTCATTGCCACTATCAATTCATCTTTACTAGCAAAAGCCTCTTGATCACGTATCTTACGAACAAACTGAACGTTGAGTTTTTCGCCATATAAATCTCCAGAAAAATCTAAAATATTTACCTCCACGCAAACAATCCCATTATTTGTCACTGTCGGTCTCTTACCAACGCTCACCAATGCTGGCTTTTGTGTGAATGCAGGCCCATCAATGAACGCCATGAAAATTCCATTTAGCGGGAACAAGTCTCTTGTAAAATGGATATTTGCTGTCGGATATCCAAGAGTCCTTCCAATCTGGTCACCGTGAATTACTCTTCCACAGACATTGTAACGCTTGCCTAATAGTTGTTCCGCAAATTCGAGATCTCCCTTCGATAAAGCCTCTCGTACAGCAGTACTCGATACTCGCACTTGACCAACCTTAACGCTGCTGTTCGCTTCGACCTCAAAACCAAATTCAACCCCCTTTACACGCAGCATGTCATAGTCGCCCCGCCTATCCATACCAAATCTAAAGTCATCGCCGACTAACAACCACTTCACCGATAATCTTGATACCAGTATGTCGCGAATAAACTGCTCGGGTAACATCTTCGAGTATTTCCTATTGAAGGGAAGTAATATGGCCTGCGCAACACCAGCCTCAGAAAATGAATTCAGCTTCTCTCGATTGCCGTACAGTCTCACTGGAGCTTTCTCTCGCGCAAAAAACTCTGCTGGGTGTGGTTGAAAAGTTAATACGGAAGGAATTAGATTTTTTTTGAGCGCAACCGATACCAGACGATCTAGTATTGCACGGTGCCCAAGATGAACTCCGTCAAAGTTTCCTATGGTCAGAGCTCGCGCACTTTTAGTCCCCGAATTGTTTAGCTCTAACAAACGCATTTCACGGTTCAGTCTTTAAAAGGTAAGTAAGGCGTAATTCTAACTCCTTTTAGAGCACTCTATAGTCAGGACGCAGACTCAACTAGTATCCTCGAATGAGAAAAGTGGATAGAATCAAATTCTGTTAATTAAATGCTGACAAATGAAAAAAGTGCATCGCTTACGAATTGAATCGAACAAGCCATGAAACTACAACAACTCAGATTTATCTGCGAAGTCGCCAAACATAATCTCAACTTAACCAAGGCAGCCAACGAGCTATTCACATCTCAGCCCGGAATCAGCAAACAAATTAAGGCACTGGAGGAAGAACTTGGTGTCGATATTTTTATTAGACGAGGTAAACGCTTTGTTGGAATAACGGAGCCGGGAAAAGAAATAATTAACAAATCTCAAGCAGCACTCAGTGATTTAAATAATCTCAAATCAATTGGAAGCGAATACTCAAACAAAACGCTGGGAAACTTAACAATCGCGACAACACACACGCAGGCGCGTTATGCGCTTCCCCCTGTCATTAAGCAATTTAGAGAAAAATATCCTGAAGTACGATTGTCCGTTTATCAAGGAAGTCCCGCCCATATTGTTGAAATGGCTTGCTCGGGTGAGGCTGATCTTGCCATAGCGACCGAGGCTACGTCCTTAACCAGCGAGCTCGCCATGTTACCTTGCTATCAATGGAATCGATGTGTTTTAACGCCTCCAAAACACCCTCTCCTTAAATCAAAGGCACTCTCCTTGGAAGAAATCTGTGAATACCCAATCATCACCTATGATTTTACGTTCACCGGTCGTCCCGTTATTAAACAAACATTTGAAGCTCATGGGTTAAAACCTGATGTCGTTTTAACAGCCATCGATGCAGATATCATCAAAACCTATGTCGAACTTGGATTCGGTATCGGCATTGTATCTATGATGGCCTATGACCCGGCACGAGATACCAAGATAAGGGCTATGGACGCCAGCCATCTATTTGAATCGAGCACAACAGGGATCGGTATCCGCAAAAACTCATATATGCGCGGATTTGTCTATGATTTCATCTCAATGTTTGCGCCGCACTTAAATAGGGAATCCATAGATTCAATCGTCAATAAACAGGGTAATTAATTAAAACTAGTTTTCACTAGGCGCGAGAAGATCTTTTAATCTACGCCCAAGAACTTTCAGCCCGATTACATAAATCCCAAAACCAACTAATATCACACTAAAGAGCAGGCCCGCACGCTCCCACGAATCATGAGTTAACCAGTCAATTTTTGTCGCCACAAAACTAACGACCAACGTCATTATTGCAGTAGCAATGACACAATCTCTGCAGACCAGAACCCACTTATTCGTCAATACAAACAGTCCCTTTCGACGAAGCTCGACAACTAGCATGATAGCGTTCAACCAAGCACCCCCAGAAATAGCTAAAGCCAAACCGGCATGCTTAATGTGATTAGGCATCAACATCCAAAAAATAACATTAAGAAGCTGAGTGACAATCACTGCCTTTATGGCGATTCGCACAGGCGTCTGCGTGTCCTTGTTTGCATAAAAAACCGGGGCAAAAAGTTTGATCATCACGATAGGAACTAAACCAACACCATATCCCCAAAAAGCGACTTGAGTCATCGATACGTCCTCAATTGAAAACTGGTCTCGCATAAACAATGTTATTAGAATAGGTTTTGATAGAGCGATTAATCCGGCGACACTTGGAATTGAGATAACCAACATAAGAATTAGGCCCCATTGAAGAGTTGCTTGATATTCTTCAGCCTTTTTATCGGCGACCGAAACCGATAACGCCGGAAGAATTACAGTGCCCATTGCAACCCCGAGAAGACCAACGGGCAACTCCATCAATCTATCTGCGAAGGTCAACCAACTCACGCTCCCTGTTTGCATTCTTGAAGCAATATTTGTGTTGATAACCAAAGATATTTGCGCGGCGGATACACCGATAACGGCAGGAGCCATTTTTTTTAAAATTTGAAGTACACCTGGGTCATTGGGCTTCCATTTCAATTTTGGCCACAGCTTAAGCCGCAACAAAAATGGGATCTGAAACGCGAGTTGTGCGATACCACCCAAAAATATTGCCAAACCTAAAGCCATAATTGGTGGGTCAAAGTATGGTGTCAGGTAGAGCGCTGACAGAATAAAACTAATATTTAATAATGCTGGAGTGAAAGCTGGCACCGCAAATCGACCCCACGTATTAAGCACCGAGGCAAAAAGACTCGTCAAAGAGATAAACAACAAATAAGGAAAGGTGAGCTGCATCAAACTGGCGGTAAGCTCAGCCTGACCAGATGAATCATTGAATCCCGTTGCAATGAGGTACACCAAATAGGGAGCGAAAAGAACTCCCAGAATGGAAATAATGAGTAGTAGTAGCGAGAGCAAACTGGCGACATGTGCGATGAGTAGCTTGGCTCTCTCGTCTCCTTCTGTACGTCTGTACTCTGCCAATATTGGGACAAATGCCTGAGCAAAGGCACCTTCGGCAAACAACCGCCGCAGCAAGTTTGGTATGCGAAAAGCGACGAAGAGCGCATCTGTAGACGCACTAGCGCCAAATTTTGCAGCAATAACCATTTCCCTAACTAAACCTAGCAGCCGGGATACTAGTGTAAAAAAACTGACGACAGATAGGGACTTAAATAAACCCATGATTTTAAATATTTTTTACATTAAAAATGCTATTTGTAAGGCGAATTAGACCTGCTCGTTTCACCATATCAGCTTTTCCTCAGCAATCGTATAATAATTCCAGTTATGTTGCCTTAGCTAAGCTCCAACGTTATAATTGTCGGCTTTTCATATAGCCGCTAAGCGGGATTACAAGAATAACATGCCAAACATTGCATCAGCCAAGAAGAGAGCTCGTCAAACCGAGAAGCGTAATTCGCATAATGCATCCTTAAGATCGGAACTCCGTACCATGATCAAGAAGGTACGCAAAGCAATAGATGCCGGGGACAAAGATGTAGCGACCACAACATACACAAGTGCCCAGAGCAGGATTGACTCAATTGCGGATAAAAAAATTATTCACAAAAACACAGCAGCACGTCAAAAAAGTAAACTTTCTCGTGCGATTAAAAGCATGGGCTGAATCATCAGCTGCTCAAAGTTTTTATAAACCCGCAGCTGGTCCTGCGGGTTTTTCATTTAAGGGTATGCTGTTCTCATAGCATTAAGAGTAATACGAAACACGCCAAAGAAATTAAGGAGTTAGTTAGGGAGTTATTATGCGCCACGTCATGAAGACATATGGGAGAAAATCGATCGCATTTACCCATGGCGATGGAGCTTGGATCTATGATACCTCCGGCAAACGCTATCTCGATGCGCTTTGTGGGATTGCAGTGACTGGGCTGGGTCACAATCACCCTAAAATCACAAAAGCGATTCAAGAACAAGCCGGCGCGCTCATTCACTGCTCAAATTTATATCAAATTCCGGAACAAGAGGCTCTGGCGACGAAACTATGCTCACTATCCAACATGGAAACTGTTTTCTTCTCGAATTCAGGAGCCGAAGCAAACGAAGCAGCTATAAAGCTAGCCAGACTTTTCGGGCACAATAAAGGTATAGAGACACCCGTCATCATCGTTGCCGAACAATCTTTCCATGGCAGAACAATGGCAACCTTGTCCGCAACGGGAAATCGTAAAGTACAAGCTGGATTTGAGCCCCTTCTATCAGGGTTTGCAAGGGTACCGTACGGCGATGTTGAAGCGATAAACCAAGTGGCTTTGAACAACAAAAATGTAGTTGCTATTTTTGTCGAACCTATTCAAGGCGAAGGTGGGATACAGATTCCTCATCCTGAATACTTAAACAACCTCAGAACAATCACAGATAAACAAGACTGGCTCCTAATGGTTGATGAAGTTCAAACCGGTATGGGTCGGACGGGTGCGTGGTTTGCTCACCAACACAACGGCATTGCTCCTGATGTCATGACATTAGCGAAAGGATTGGGTAATGGCGTGCCCATCGGCGCTTGCCTCGCCCGAGATAAAGCGGCAGAAATCTTGGCCCCAGGAACTCATGGCTCCACATTTGGCGGTAACCCTCTCGTGAGTCGCGCTTCCTTGGCCACAATAAATGCTATCGAATCAGACTCACTAATTGATAGAGCAACATTTATCGGTAATGCAATTGCTCAAGGCCTAAGGACTAACTTTAGTGACGAGGCCTCTATCGTTGATATACGAAACAAAGGTCTCATGATTGGTATTGAGCTGGATAGACCATGTGTAAGTATCGTTGATCATGCACTTGAAGCGGGATTACTACTCAATGTTACCGCTGATAGCGTCATCAGACTATTACCTCCATTAATTTTGGATGACGAGCAAATCAAGTTTCTAATAGTTAGGCTGACCACAGTGATTAACAAATTTCTCGAAGAATCGAAATGAAAGACGTAAAGCATTTTCTACGGTTTAGCGATCTCACTCGCGAAGAACTGGACTCGCTATTTAAGTTAACGAGCGAGATCAAAAAGAAATATAAAGCCTTTGAACGACACCACACACTTGAAGACAGGACTCTAGTCATGGTCTTTGAAAAGAGTAGCACTAGAACCCGTCTGTCATTTGAACTTGGCATGAGTCAACTAGGAGGAAGCTCAGTCTACCTAAATACAAAAGACTCACAACTCGGTCGAGGTGAACCAGTTGCAGATTCTGCTCGCGTTATTTCTCGAATGTGTGATTTGGTCATGATTAGGACATTTGAACAAGAGATGATTGAAACATTTGCGAACAACAGCTCCGTTCCTGTTATCAACGGCTTAACTGACCAACATCATCCATGCCAAGTCCTTGCAGACGTATTCACGTTTATCGAGAAAAAAGGATCCATACGCGACGCGACAGTAGCTTGGATTGGCGATTCTAATAATATGTGCAATAGTTGGATCGAGGCTGCCGAGATTCTTGAATTCAACCTCAACATCTCATCACCACCAGGGTACGAGCCAACAAACCTCAGCGAATCGGGTTGCACGAAGTTCTTTCCGACTCCTGACGCCGCTGTTCGTAATGCAGATTTAGTCACAACAGACGTTTGGGCAAGTATGGGTTTCGAGGAAGAGACAAAACTTAGGAAGTTAGCCTTTCAAAAGTGGCAAGTAAATAAGGCCTTGATGGCACAAGCCGCAAAAAATGCAATCTTCATGCATTGTCTCCCTGCTCACAGAGAGGAGGAGGTAACCTCAGAGGTAATAGACGGAGATCAAAGTGTTGTCTGGGATGAAGCGGAAAATCGTTTACATGTTCAAAAAGCATTAATGGAAACATTATTATTGGGACCATCCAAAAGTTAGCACTAAATGATGCCAATTATGCGGTTTACGCAGCGTTAATCATCCGCACCTCTTAACATGTGAGATATTAACTATCTCATTAATTGATGAAGGAGAAACTTCAGTATGCTCAAACGTTTTATTTACTTCGCAATATTAGTCTTTAGTACGTCCACCGCTTTTGCCCATCACCACGACGTTAAACTCATACACGTTAACGATCACGATACGACAACTATTGCTGATGAAAATGGATGCAAAGTCTACAATCCGATGCCTCAAAATGGTGAGTCAATTAGTTGGGATGGTGCTTGCCTCAAAGGGTTTGCGGATGGAAAAGGAACACTAAAATGGTTTATAAACGGCGAGTTGAAAGAGCATTACGTTGGTAACCTTGTAAGCGGTTGGGCGGAAGGTAATGGCGTGTATACCTCCTACGATGGCACTCAATACGATGGGGAATGGGTTCGCAGTAGACAGAATGGTCGAGGCGTTCAACTTAATCCGGACGGCAGTGCTTATGATGGAGAATGGCTGAATGGTCGTGCTCATGGCTGGGGAAGATTTAGGTCCGCCAATGGTGAAATTTTCGAGGGCGAGTGGCGGAACGGAGAACCTCTGGATGAGCCGGATGGCAGAAGAATTTAAACTACTAAAGAACGAAAATTACGTATGAAAAAAGTAAAAAAAGTTGTCTTAGCTTACTCAGGGGGTTTGGATACGTCAGTCATTTTAAAGTGGCTACAAGAAACCTATGAATGCGAAGTTGTTACATTTACTGCTGATCTCGGACAAAAAGAAGAGGTTGAACCAGCACGAAAAAAAGCTAAAGCAGCTGGGGTCAAGCAAATCTTCATCGAGGATTTAAAGGAAGAATTTGTTCGTGATTACGTCTTCCCAATGTTTAGAGCAAATACGGTGTATGAAGGTGAGTACCTCTTAGGCACGTCAATTGCACGGCCTTTAATAGCAAAACGATTGATAGAAATCGCGAGAAAAACAGGAGCTGATGCGATATCTCACGGCGCCACAGGCAAAGGAAATGATCAAGTAAGGTTTGAGTTGGGCGCCTATGCGCTAATGCCAGATGTCAAAGTGATCGCGCCTTGGCGTGATTGGGATCTGCTATCCCGGGAAAAATTAATTGCCTATGCAGAAAAACATGGTATTCCGGTTGACTTCAAAAAGAAAAAAGGAGCTGCACCCTACTCAATGGATGCCAATCTACTACACGTCTCATATGAAGGTGGAGTTCTCGAAGATCCAAACGTATCTCCAGAAGACAGTATGTGGCGGATGACAGTGTCTCCGGAAAAAGCACCTAGCCGAGGAGAAGCTATCCAATTAACATATAAACGTGGAGATATTGTTGCGATTAACGGTAAGAAACTATCGCCGGCGAAAGTATTGAGTGAATTAAATAGATTGGGTGGGAAACACGGTATTGGCCGTTTAGATTTGGTCGAAAATCGATATGTGGGTATGAAGTCAAGAGGCTGTTACGAGACACCCGGAGGCACCATCATGCTCAAGGCCCACCGCGCTATGGAATCCATTACTGTTGACCGAGAAGTGTTAGCGCTTAAAGACGACCTGATGCCCCGATACGCCAGGTTAATCTACAACGGATATTGGTTCAGCCCAGAAAGAGTCTTAATTCAAAATCTTATAGATGATTCCCAGACTCCAGTAAATGGTTCAGTGGAATTAAAGCTGTATAAAGGAAACGTCCAAATTTTGGGACGAAAGTCGGTTCGCCACTCGTTATTCGACGGCCGCATTGCTAGCTTCGAGGACGATAAAGGGGCATACAATCAGGCAGATGCAGAAGGATTTATAAAGTTAAATGCCCTGCGACTGAGGATGAACGCAAAACAAACCTCTAAAATTAAAACTAAAAAGCGATGACTACGATTTCCGTCGTTAGAAAAGCTGGGCAAACCGCGATTGCAGCGGACACGCTAACCAAATGGGGCTCAGGGAAGGAAAGCGCAAAATACATACTAAATTCTGAAAAAATTATCCGGATCGACGACAACTTTATCGCGGTGACCGGTAACGCAACATTCAAGATGATTTTGAAAGAATACTTTGTTGATAATGCACAATTGATATCGCTTCAATCGGTTGATGATATTTTTCGGACTTGGAACCAATTACATTTAAAGCTTAAAGAGAAGTACTTTCTTATGCCTGAGGAAGACAAAGAAGATGCAATTGAATCTTCCAGAATGGATGTGCTCATCGCTAATCCATATGGAATATTTGGAGTTTCTGGCCATCGTACTGTTCAAGAATTCTCTCGATTCTATGCCTATGGCAGTGGCAGTGATTATGCACTTGGATCTATGTGGACAACGTATGATTCGCAAGACATAAGCGCAGAAACGATCGCAAGAAAAAGTATAGAAGCCGCAGCAGAATTTGACGATGGTACAGGCTTGCCCGTTGATTCATTCACAATCAAAACAAGATAA
>CAJQIK010000149.1 GCA_905478365.1 uncultured Burkholderiales Genera incertae sedis bacterium | reverse complement strand
CTTCGCTCTGAACCTCGGCTGTCTATTGGCGTCAAAAAACTTACCTCTACAGATATAATCGGCTCGGTTATTATTCGATCTAATGAAGACATCAAAGTCATGCTTCCAATATATGCGGGAGCAGTCGTTGGTTTACGCGTTTCATCAAGATAACGGAGAGCAACCGGCAATACTTTTGAACCATTCTTGACTGCCGGCTGAAAAATCGAGGAATGGAATGCACCTAATCGATCACCAAGTGTTGTAGTGCCCTCTGGAAAGACACACACAGGTTGTCGATTTATTAACGACTCCTCGATATTCTGATTGACTTTTTTGATTGAGCGACGACTCGCCCTAAAGATAAATATCGTCCCAACAAAACGCGCTAAGGCTCCAATTAATGGCCATTGGCGCACCTCTGACTTCGATAAAAAACAGACTGGTAGACAAGCAGATATCACGGGTATGTCTAACCATGAAATATGATTTGACACAATGAAACATTCATCCGCTTGCTCACTCAAACCTTTAATTTCGAGTTTAACGTTAAGAATAATCAATAATGTTCGAAACCAGTATTGCGCAATCAATCTTCTTCGATTAACACCGGTAGCGACAGCTGTGGTTACCGCGATTAATAAACCGATAAGCAGAAAGCCAGACAAAACTGGGTATTTAATGACTCTTCTAAGGTTCCTGCGCATTATGGTAATTGAAGTGCTAAGACCAATTTTATCCACTGACACAGCAGTGGATTATTGGATGAACTTAAGATGAAATCAAACGCCACAACGTTCAGTCAATCCAAGACTACCATCAACTCCGATTATACGCGGGGCATTGGGATGTCTAGATGAAACTATTTTCTTATGCTTCAACCATCTTGCGACCAGATCCCATACTGGCTCGCCACTTGCCCCCTCTTTAACAGGAGCCCAGCCTGCAACCTTGTATATTTTATTAGGATCAATAAGAGTATCGGCAATTCGCATATCGGTTATCCGCGAACCAATAGGTGCGTTTGGTTCGATCGTATACGTCATTCCACCGACTCGAACCATATCACCTCCTTGCTGATAATACGGATCTGCATTGAATATATTGTCAGCTACATCCTCAAGTATCAGCTTGATCGACTCGCCAGTCATTTCAGTCAATGTACTATGGGAGTATGTTGTTGCCGTTTGCTCTAACAATGCCTCCATGGTGATCGTCGAGTTTGGTAGAAGAGTCGTACCCCACCGAAAACCAGGTGAAAACGCAATATCAGCATTTAACTCATCGATCAAAGCATCCAAAATTATTTCATCAAAACTACCATTAAAGTTACCCCTTCGATATAACAACCCTTCGGTTATCGCGAGCGGTTCCGATAACTGCTTTTCAAATGGACGCCTCACGCGGCGAATTAGTCCCTCCATATCTTTATCAGGCTCAATTAATTTAGAAAAAACCGGCAAAAGCCGGTATCTAAAATCAGTGATTCCCGATGCGCTTACAGCGAAGTCCAAAACCCCAAGGAATTTTCCATTACTGCCACCATTCGTCACGATCGTTTTACCGTTCCTGTTTGGCACAATAATCGGGACCGGAACGCCGTCGTGGGTGTGTCCACCCAATATCGCATCAAGCCCAGTCACACGTGAGGCCAACTTTAAATCTACATCCATACCGTTATGGGATAGTAAAACAACAACCTTAATTCCTTGTTTTCTTATTCGATTAACGATCTGCTGTAACTCATACTCGCGGATACCAAAACTCCAATCCGGTATTAGGTGACTGGGGTTCGCAATAGGGGTGTAAGGAAATGCCTGTCCGATAACTGCTACCGATACACCGTTCATTTCCTTTATGGTGAAGGCATCAAATACCGGATCATCAAGATCATAGGTTTTAACGTTTTGAGCAAGAAAATCAATTCGCCCTGAAAAATCGTTAGTAACTATATCTTGTACCCTTTCTGCTCCGAGGGTCATTTCCCAGTGCGCGGTCATTACATCAACGCCCAGGAGCAAACAGGCATCAACCATATCCTGCCCTCGAGACCATAACGCTGTAGCAGAACCTTGCCACGTATCTCCACCATCGAGCAGTAAGGCTCCCGGACGCTCTGAGCGAAGCATATCGACAAGCGTTTTCAGGTAAGCAAATCCACCCATGCGGCCAAACATCAGCGCAGACTCTTCAAAATCAATACACGAAAAGGCATGTGCTAAATCACTACCAGCAGGCACATTAACCGCTTTAAGCAAATTATCCCCAACGATGTGAGGCAATTTGTCTGCGGCATAACCGACACCAAGATTCATGCTCGGCTCTCGAAAATAAACGGGGTTGAGTTGCGCATGACAATCTGTCATATGCAGCAGATGGACGTTACCGAATCTCGGGACATCATAAAACGCGTTCGAATAGGGGCCAGCGAGCACTCTCCGATTGGAGATAGGAAGACCAGCTGCCGCTGCAGCTCCAAGTGCGCTCAAAAAATCTCTACGAGAAAGAGACACAAAAAGCACCCATCAACCGCTCACTCATTGACCGGCGATTTGGGATCCAGCAACAATCCCATAATATCTCTCATCTGCCCCATCGTCAGTATTCCTTTATGGCCATAACGCGGCATATTGGAACAAATCAAAAATGCCTGAGGATTGAATATTTTAGCCCACGTGTAACGTAAAACCTGCATTGAATAACCTCGTAGCTTTCCGTATTGGTACAGAGATGGGCCAAGCGTTCCATATGCGAGCTCCTCCTTACGAATTTGATGACATGCATAACAATTACCACCATTTATCGTATCATCAGAATCATTGAAACGAAGCCCTTTACCGCTTTGAGCAATTCGCTCCCCTTCTCGCCAGTCACCAACATAGTCATCGTCATCGGGATACTGAATTTGCTCTAGCGCCTCAGACATTAAAGCTCCCGCCTCTTCGCTATGGATGTTTACACCTGAGTCACTGCAAAACTTTTGGATAGGATCCAATTGCAAGAATTGCTCCACCTTCACTGGCCCTTTGCTCCTCAAACCTTCTTCAAGCAACACACCAAGTTCGGGACTGAGGTTATCTGCGGCGGCGATTTTCGATAAGGCAAGTATAAAACATACCGCCCAAAAGCCAACTCTAAATCTCACAAATGCCATGACCATCCGTCAACGTTTCATTGCTGGAGCATCATAGACACCACCGTCCGCACTTTTTGCCAAAAACATGATGAGTGCCGTTATTAAATCATCACCATAGATAGCCTCGGGAAATCGTTGCTGTCTAAAACAATCATAAAGTCGATGTTGCATCGTACGCACCTCTCCAGCTGACACTCGATATGCAGGCCAAGAGCCATATGTTTTTCTGGCTTGCTCCGCGTTTCTAAAGTTTGGTAGTTCCTGCAACCTTATTCTTTTATTATCGCCACTGTGACATGTTATACATCCAAAATCATGCGACCCTGCCCTCAAGTAAAAAAGCTGCTTACCTAAGTCGAACATATTTTGTTCAGCGACATGTTCTAACGGTATGTTCATACGCATTCCTTTCGATTCGGAAGCAATAAACGTAACCAAGAATTCTATTGCGGACGTCTCTTCTCCTCTTTTTGTAAAAGGATATGAGGTAACTTCATCTCTAGAGAACCCTTGTATCACCATACGACAATGAATCAACCGCTGCTCAAGATCCATGACTTTTCCGACATCAGGAAAATAGCGTGGTAGCTCCACATACGCCCCCTTTGTTACACCACGCCCCTTACCTAGGTCACATTCCTCTAAGCTCGCTTCATTCGGGCCAGCAGCGCTGAACCAGAGATCCTCACCTGATAATATCCAAAGCTCTGCCGGGTTGATATCAGCCAATAAATCACGATACTCCTGTATCCCAGACGTTGTCTCATCATCTGCATAAGTGTGAGTTAGCCCTAAAGCAGAAATCACCAAAACTAATCGAACAAAATTAAACACGAACTACTCCATACAAAACACAATTCACTTGAAAACTTAGCTTCCTTAGCCAAACAGTCCTCCAAGCCTAAAAATCTTATGTATCGCCAATTCCCTTTGATGTGAAAAGACTAACATTGTTCTATTAATTTTCAAATTTAGATGACAAGCTCTATTCTCATCACCCAATGCTCATTATTATATTGATCTCAAATACAAAAAAACCGGCAAAGCCGGCTTTTTTAATCTCAACATTGACGATTCTTAGTTACTTTGTTCGCTCGCATCTTGAGGTTCTTCATGCTTTTCTTCCACTGGTTTGATGTTTGCCCCTGAATATTTACTCGGACCAGACGTACCACTTACGCCAGCCACAGCAACAGAACAAGTCATAAAAAATATCAGCGAAAGGATTGTAGTAAAAAATCTCATCGGAACAACACTCCAAAATTAATAGGCACTAGGGAAAAGATTAAAAGGTAAATTGACTTACGTCAACCGAAATAAAAAAACCTATGGAGAAAACGTTATCAAATTGACTGAATCAATATAGCCAATCAAATCACCCGATAGCCGCCGCTAATAATCCATTACTTTAACAACTCATTATTATGTTCACCCAACAACGGTGCAGATTTTTGACTGCCATCCTGACTCTTTAATCCTGGCACAATTGGAATTGGTACAGCTGGCAACTCATCTCCTGAACCGCTCACTAAAGTATTATCGAACACGCCACGATCTCTAAACTGTTCATCCTTCAAAGCCTCGCTTACATTTTTTACTATTGAGCAACAACAGTTCGCCTTCTTCAGGATAGGCTCCCAATACGTTGCGGATTGATTTTTAATAATGAGTGCTACCTGGCGAATTGTCTCCTGCGGATCAACAGAATCGTTACGATACTTCTCAGATAAACCAATTGCCTCAACAAAAGCAGCCCAGAACTTATCCTCTAGTGGACCTGCTGCAACAAAACGCTGGTCACGAGTTGTGTACAGTTGATACCGAGGTGAACCTCCCGTCAATCGGTCGTTACCATTTTCCGGAGAAGCACCAGAAGCACTTGTTTTTCCAAGTGCCCACCATAAAAATGGAAGTACACCGTCCGTCATTGCAACATCGATATAACAGCCTTTTCCGGAAAGATCACGTTCTCTGAGCGCCAACAATATGTTTATTACAGCAGGATACGACCCACCGCCAATATCCGCAATTAAAGCCGGTGGTACTACTGGATTATCTGACGAACCCAAACCCAAGGAAAGTAGTCCGGCGTCCCCTACATAATTAATGTCGTGTCCTGCCAAGTGTTGTTTGGGGCCGTCTTGACCAAACCCTGAAATCGAACAATAAATAATTTTAGGATTAATTTTTACGATAGATTCGTAGTCTAGTCCTAAACGAGCCATCACTCCTGGACGAAATTGCTCCACAAAAATATCAGCTTGTTCAATCAAAGGAATGAGCTTCTCTCGTTCAGATTGATTTTTTAAATCTACAGTGACGCTTTTTTTTCCTCGATTTAGTAACGAGAAATTAACGCTACTATCCCCCCATGTTGGTGGGTAATATCGCATATCTTCGCCTGTCTCTGGCCGTTCGATTTTAATTACTTCCGCGCCCGCCTCAGCCAGAAATAGCGTTGCCATAGGACCAGGCAACAATGTCGAAAAATCTAAGACTTTTAAGCCTCTTAAGGATCCTGTCATCATCTCTCTCTATTTTTCGATGTTACGCTAACTTTCACCTCAAACAGAACAAACCGACAAACTACTTTATCTTTGGCTCTTATTCTTGGTCCAGTTGCACAACCTTTAACGGTATATGGTTTTGGGGATCTAAGCCAGGCTCGTCCATCGGAGCTAGCTCGGTTATGGGCCTAAGATCTGCACTCAATAGATCTCGCACATAATTCGGTAAGGCAAACACTCCCTGGTGGGTGTCACCATTATAGTACTGAAGATGGTTAATTTTACGGGTCTTGAGTCGCTCCTCTACATTCTCACTGTTCAGCGCCAAGGGATCCGTTTGAACGGAAGCCGTAGCCATTCCCCACATTGTCCCGTACAAGGGCACGTATACCAGATAAGGACGGACTACACCAAAAACTGTTTTTAAGGAGCTGTATACACGTTGAAAGACATTGGGCCGCATAATGGGTGAGCCCAGATGCATGGATAATACGCCCTCTGGGCCTAATATACGTCGACAATGCTCCAAAAAATCTACTCTATATAAGGCCTCTGAGGGACCAAAAGGGTCTGTTAAATCAAGCATCATCAAATCAAACTGTTCCTGACAGTCCTCCACATACTTCTTACCGTCAGCGATCACCACTTTTAGTCTCGCATCATCAAACGCGCCGCGATGAACCAAAGGTAGGTGCTCTTTACAAAAGTCCACCACAACCTCATCAATCTCGACCATGACGACTTCTTCCATTGAGGAGTATTTTAAATATTCCTCTGCCGCACCTCCGTCTCCCCCACCAATAACTAATGCTCGTTTTGGTGCGTAGTGCGCAATCCCAGCTGGGTGAACCATATTTTCATGATAGAAAAATTCATCTTTATCCGACGTCATGAAATAATCGTCAATACGTAGAGTCCGCCCAAAATCCGTTTCCAAAACTTCGATGTCTTGAAATGGAGATTTGGCATGAGCAAGCCTTTCTTTTGACTTAACCCAGAAACCTATTCCATCGTTAAGACGTTCAAGAAAATACTGATCCTTGCTCTTATCTGCCATCCAATAACTCTACCTAATGAAATTAAGACTTAAAGTCGTTCCACAGCATGAGACTTCTCATAACTTGGCTTAAATGTATCAAGCAAAGATTGATACAGTTGCCGTGCCCTGGGACGGTTATCTTGAGAATAACTACAGACGTATACGTCGACTGTTACGTAATTTTTTTCTGGCCAGGTGTGCAAAGACATGTGTGACTCCGCGAGAACAACCATTCCTGTAACACCACCGTCACCGCCAAATTGATGAAAAAACTCACCGACGCTAGACAAGCCAGCATCTCTAACGAGCCTGAGACAGTGCTCCCTCAACAAATCGGCGTTCACCATAAACTGATGGTCACACGTTACGTCATAAAGATCACCCATGACGTGAAGACCCGGCGTGTCTTTTACAGCGCGCAAAGCACCGAGGGGAGATTC
>CAJQIK010000148.1 GCA_905478365.1 uncultured Burkholderiales Genera incertae sedis bacterium | reverse complement strand
ACCAAAACTCCAATGCACCCGCATTTCAAGGCGGCCTTGACCTCGCGCACGAAACAGGACTCTATATTGGCATTTGGAGCTCACCAGTTAATTTCTCAGATGGCGCCTCCTCCGAGGTTGACTATTACGGCGGCTATGCCACTGAGCTCGCGGGTATCGGTATCGACGTGGGTATGATCTCGTATCAGTATCCGGGTAGTGTTCCCAACTCCTCATTTGAAGAGGCTTACATTGGGCTTAGCTATTCACTACCTATGGGCTTAGATGTAGGTGCAACCCATTATGAGGGGGCTTCTACAGCCGAGAATGCTACAGAGCTGAGTCTCGGAGGAAGCTTAGGCCCGTTTGGTCTCTCATATACTCACGGGGACTATGACAACACGGGAACATATTTTGCTGCAGCGATCTCGACAGAGATTCTGTCTGAAGTATTCCCAACGGAGCTCGCCCTCATGTACACCGAGATGGATTTTGACGATGCTGCGTCAGAGGATCAAGACGGTTTAATTCTGAGCGCTTCATGGGGATTCTAAAACGGCCACCAGTTTGCCAGATAAACTGAACACTAAAAATAGTCAGAAGTGGTCCGCTTCTGACTATTTTTTTGACAAACCTTCCGCTCGAACATGAATTCCTAGCGAAAACCCAACATCAACTACATCACACACGATGCAAAGAAATTTACTTAACGACATGTGTGATATATTTCTGACATATCGATTCTGACCAATAAACTCGGCCAAAGGAGAATGTCATGCCTACGTATGTTGTAACGTCAACGCCTCAAAGACTTTCCAAAGACAATAAGGCGGCCATTGCAAACCACATTACGGATATCCATTGCTCAGTGACTGGAGCACCGCGATATTTTGTGCAAATCTTGTTCAATGATGTTCCCTCTGAGAACTATTTTCTTGCGGGGAAACTACTTGAAGAAGACAATATTTACGTCCACGGACATATCCGTGAGGGGCGAACAACCGAAGCGAAACAACAAATCATGACGGACATTATGAACGCCGTGGCTAGTGAGACCGGAGCGGATCCATCGTGTCTCCAAGTCTACATAACCGATATTCCCGCAAGTCAGGTGGCAGAATTTGGAAGCGTCGTGCCAGAACCTGGGGAAGAGCAAGCTTGGGAAGACGCACAATCATCTGCAGCAAAGGAGCGTATGGCGCGATTAAACGCTTAAGAAGACAAGCTCAACGATTGATAAGACTGAATATCAAAAACGCCGACCTAAAATTTGGGCAGCGTTTTTGATATTAAAGAGCTAGTTCGAACTAATGCTTCAATTTAATTAAATATTCTAATGGCATCAACCCCTCAAAACTAAGAATATCAGTTGGTATAGCAGCACTTTTTATTATGTCTTTTGTATAAACTCCTATAGGTGGCTCTACCCAAGATGGATCATCAAGAGTGCCAATCGCGAGCATAACAACCCCTGGTATAAGGTCGGTTGCTGAATACAACGGAGATCCGCAGCTACCACAACAAACGTATCGTTACCCCCTATACCGAACCAAAAATCTTAATCCCAAATGTAATCCGATTCGCGTAAGATCAACGTAGCTTTAAAATATCGGTATCTTTGAATAAAAATATGTTTCATAACTTTATGAATTCAAGATGTTTTTGGGCTTCACCCCTGACCGTATTAATGACTTTTGGATTTTTTATACCTACGGGTCTTTTCGCTGAGCCTAAACAGATAACAGATTGTGAATCATGCCCTATCCTTGCAGTGATTTCGGAAGGAGAGATTGATATTCGACTACCACCGGGAGCACTTGGGCGTGGACATAATGTAGGGTGGTACCAACGCGTTATATTCACACAACCATTTGCGATCGGCATCTATGAGGTGACAAATGCGCAATGGCACGCCTGTATAAGCGATGGCGGTTGTGAACTTCTTGACTATGACACTACTATCAATCAACAACATCCTGTCACGCAAGTCAGTTGGCAACAAGCGAACGAATACACAAAGTGGTTAACCAAAAAAACAGGCCACACCTACCGACTTCCGTCAAACGCCGAATGGGAATACGCGGCTCGAGGCGATTTGGGGATGAACCGCTACTTTAATCTTGAGCCTACAGACGTATGTATTTTTGGTAATGTCTATGATCAAACTGCAGAGGCCGAATTGGCCTATGGACTAGAGGCGCTGCCCTGTAGCGATCAACAAATAATGTTGGCACCAGTTGGAAGTTTTAAGGCCAATCAATTTGGAATTTTTGACGCCATTGGTAATGCATTCGAGTGGACTGAGGACTGCCCAAACCCTGGTGGTCAAGGTCGCGGAGGATTTCCGACTACCGGCAAACCTTGGCTTGATGGGGATTGTTCTCTTCGTGGTTATCGAGGCAGCTCTTGGCTCACCAATGAGCCTTATTATTTAACTGAGTCAACTCGATTTAAAGACCTAACGTCCAATGAAGAAGATCTAGGATTTAGAGTCGTGCGAGAGCTTCGGGACTAGATTAGCCACAGTTATACAATGATGTTGGAACGAATCGCCTTTCTTTTCTTATTACTCACGTTAATAGGACCACTGGCGGTAAATGCAAAAGCAGCCTCCAAAAACCAAACTAAGGATTGTGATGATTGTCCGTTGCTCGCGACAATTCCTACGGGAGCAATTGATATCAGAGTCCCTCCTGGCGTAATCGGGCGAGCGCACAATACTGGATGGTATACCCGTGTAAACTTTACAAAGCCGTTCCTAATTGGCGTATTCGAAGTCACGAACGCGCAGTGGGACGCGTGTATTAAAGGTGGCGGATGTCCCCAACTTACGTATGACACAACGCTCAATGAACAACATCCCGTAACCCATCTAAGTTGGCGTCAAGCCAAAAAATATACTCAATGGTTATCTAAAAAAACCGGGTATAACTACAGATTACCCTCGAATACCGAGTGGGAATACGCAGCAAGAGCAGGACGAGGTATGAACCGATATTTCAATCTTGCACTCGAAGAGACGTGTACTTTTGGAAACGTTTACGATCAAGCTGCTGAGCAAGCCTTGGCATACCACCTTGATATGCTTCCCTGTAACGATGGGCAGATTAGCTTGGCACCAGTTGGACAGTTTAAACCGAATGCATTTGGCCTTCATGACACAATTGGGAACGCATTTGAGTGGACTGAAGACTGTGCGAGCCCAGGTAATTTCGATGCAAGCGGACTCCCTACAAATGGGGATCCTTGGTTTGAGGGAGATTGCTCACTGCGAGGACATCGAAGTAGTTCTTGGCTAACGAATAAGCCAACCTACCTAACCGAATCAGATCGGTTTAGAGATCTATCCTCTAGCGAGGAAGATCTAGGATTCAGAGTCGTGCGCGATTTACCAAACTAGGCACTTAGAGATTTTTGATTTTTTACTTTATCAAATCGCGTGCATCAAAAAAAAAGAGGGTTAGCTAACTAAGCGCCAATCGCAGCACGCGCCTCAATCACGTCATCACGCATATTTTTCGTTAACATTTCTCCAGATTTCTTATCCGCCATTAACGCTCGAGCCGTCTCATATTTCGGGTCGTTCCAAAACATTAAGCAACCATTGCAGCCACGCCCACAGCAACCCTCTAGCCCTCGGCTGGTTGTTTTGGCCCGCTTCTCACGGGTTTCATCACTTATAGTGCTTTTAAGTCGTTCCACAGCCTCCC
>CAJQIK010000147.1 GCA_905478365.1 uncultured Burkholderiales Genera incertae sedis bacterium | reverse complement strand
GGTTGGGTTAAACTAAGCTACGATTACGTTTCAATATGGATTTCGGTGTGGCACATAGAAATTTTACTGGTGTATCTTAGGAGATGGTGTCTTTGGAGCGCATAATTGACTTTCGCAGTGACACGGTTACACAGCCCACAAACCATATGCGGTCTGCGATGGCCAGCGCTGTGGTGGGTGACGATGTGTACGGCGAGGATCCTACGGTCAATGAGTTAGAGGTGTTAGCCGCTAGAGTGAGCGGCAAAGAGTCTTCGATTTTTGTGCCTAGTGGTACTCAAAGTAACTTGCTCGCACTTTTGGTGCATTGCGAGCGCGGGGACGAGTACATTGTTGGTCAACAAGGCCACACATATAAATATGAAGGAGGCGGTGCTGCGGTTCTAGGAAGTATTCAACCTCAACCACTAGATTACGAACATGACGGCACTCTCAAATTAGAAAATGTAGCCGCAGCAATTAAACCGGATGATCCGCATTTTGCGCGAACAAAATTGCTGTGTCTGGAAAATACTCAGGCGGGTCAACCGCTTCCCATCGACTATCTAGCGAGTGCTAGGCGTTTTTGTAATGATAAAGGCTTGTCTCTACATCTCGATGGTGCTCGGTTATTCAATGCAAGTGTTGCATTAAGTGCTGATGTAAAAACGATTACACAGTATTTTGATACCGTATCAATTTGCTTGTCGAAAGGATTAGGAGCTCCGGTCGGTTCTGTTTTGTGTGGACCCGAAGATTTAATTATTAAGGCAAGGCGATGGCGGAAGATGTTGGGCGGGGGTATGCGTCAGGCTGGAATTTTAGCGGCAGCAGGGATTTACGCCATTGAAAATCATATTGATCGGCTGCAGGAAGATCACGCGAGAGCGAGCATAATCTCGGATAGATTGCTGGCTTTAAATCATTCAAACCTCACGGTATCAAGCGCCCAAACGAATATGGTATTCCTATCATTCAAGGATGTTGATGTGAGTGATGTTGCCATTAGGCTTAAGGATAAAAACATTCTCATTACACCAGGTAAGTCAGTGCGTTTGGTTACTCATATGGATCTCAATGATGATGATATTGATGTATTCATCGCTGAGCTGACAGCAGCGATCAGTTAAGGGAAATAATCAGGCTTAGTTTGTCTATATGGATTGCTCTATAGCTTTAATTATGTTCTCCGAAGGTTGCGCTCCAGATAACCCTACCTTTTGATTGATGATGAAAAATGGAACGCCCTGAATTCCAATCTTGGCTGATTGCTGCATATCCTCATCAATCTTATCTAAATACAGATCATCACTAAAAACTCTATCGATTAATGTTGTTTCAAGTCCCGCTGATTTTGCAATAAACGACACGTTATCTCTTTCGGTGAGATCCATACCATCGATAAAAAACGCTTTAAAAAAACCCTCAACTAGTTCGTGGTCTTTCTGCACTGACTCCGCCGCATAAACCAAGGCGTGCATTCGAGAGGAGTTTGGTTGCGTTACGATTTTTTCGAAATCGAGGTTTAAGCCAACCTCCATTGCAGCGCCGCTGATTCGCTCATAAATCTGTGCCGCGCGTTCCGCACCACCAAATTTAGTCGATGTGTATTCTGATCGAGTGATACCCCGCATAGGTAATTGAGGGTTTAATTGAAACGAACGCCAATTTATTTTTATATTTTTATGCTCGCTTGTCTTGAGGCTTGTTAAGGCTTTTTCTAAATTTCTTTTGCCGATGAAGCACCAAGGACAGACGACGTCGGAAAATACTTCAACTGAGATCATGGATAAGTGTTATTTTTTTGGTTTGTAGGGTCATAACTGTTCGATGAAGTATTCTAGCAATAATTTTTGGTCCTCATTCAATGATAAATAGTTCGCTCTAACGTCTTTAGCTTCGCCGTCATGCCAAAGGATAGCTTCTTGTATCGATTGAGCCCGACCATCGTGAAGTAATGTGCCTCCTAAATTTAAGTGTTTTTTTATTCCAGATAAGGGTGGGGTTCTCCAGTCTTGAGGGCCGGCAAGAAACTCCTTCATTCCATCAGCTAAACCGATACCCATGTCATGAATGAGTAGATCTGTATAGAGCGGACGATCATATTTTGTATCTGCTTGGTATTGCGAGGCAGCATAGAGGTCAGACCGATGACATCGGTTACAACCTATTTTTGCAAATAGATCTTCACCAGCACTTCTACGTTTGTCTGGTTCAGGCGGATTTTGTGGTTTAGGATTTCGGATGAATGTTGTCAAAGCAATTATTTTATCCTTAGAAATTTCGAGACTTCCAACAGTATT
Organism: uncultured Burkholderiales Genera incertae sedis bacterium; assembly: GCA_905478365.1. Taxonomy (GTDB): domain Bacteria; phylum Pseudomonadota; class Gammaproteobacteria; order Burkholderiales; family Eutrophovitaceae; genus Eutrophovita. The sequence goes on along the minus strand of CAJQIK010000147.1, from coordinate 2,199 downwards.
TAGACTCGAGCACACGTCAGGTTTAGCTGCGCAGGGATTGATTGGGTACGCATCGGATGTGACACCTAATTCGTCTCTAAAGGCCTTGCTAATTTGATCAAATAGGGAGGGAGATGACGCCTTATATCCGTAACGTCCAATACTTTTCGTTTTTGTAATAGGATTCAGTACGTAATTAATTCGTCCATTTAATCCTAGTTTTTTCTGCTCATTAACTAATTCTTGTAACTGTGACGCTGTAATTGAGTCAAGTGTTCCAATACCATTTAAATCTCGGCCCAAGCGAATAGATAGGGCGTCGCCTGATTCTAGTGGCCCAAATGTTAAATTTGTGATTTGAGGTGAGGGATATCTGATTACGTAAGGCCCTATTTTGGACTTTTGCCAATCAAGGATGAAAGCTCCTTCCGCGGCTAACTTACCAGTGATGCCAAATCGACTTATTTCATTTCCGTAATATTTATGGCCATTCGTTCCATTGTAATTACGAATTTTTAAGACAAATGGTTGTATCTCGTCTACGTTCTTATCGGGGTGAAATGGGTTAGTACCCGGTTTGTGGCAATCGGTGCATGATTCCGCATTAGAGTGTGGCCCTCGACCCCATGATCCACTGCTTAAGAATGGTATTACCCAACGGGATTGAAAAACTTCAGCCCCTTGTGCCTTTAAGTCTGAGCTCGCGTGCGTCCAAAAAGGTGAGCTTAAGACAGCAATAAGCAGTAGTCTTATTCCTGCAATCCTTTGCACGGTCTGTTTCGTTATTTTATCGAGCAGCCATGATGTCATGCGTATGTCCGTCGAGATATTGGCCTTATTGATAGTATCCCTTACAGGTCGATCGGCCAATTGATCCCTGCAGTGAATCCACCATCTACCCTTAATGTCTGTCCGGTCATAAATTGTGATGCATCAGAGGCTAAAAATATTGCTGCACCAATCAGATCTGAGACGGTGCCGAGTCGTTCAAGTGGAGTATTGGCTTTTCCCCAAGCCTGCATAGTTTCATCAGCCCATACTTTTTTCGTCAAATCTGTAAGGATAAATCCGGGTGCAATGGAGTTCACGCGTACGCCGTGACGTCCCCACTCGTTCGCTAAACCTCTTGTCATCATCAGCACACTTGCCTTACTCATTGCGTATGGTGTTGTCCCGCGTAGGGGTGCGTAAGTATTAAGTGAGTCCACGTTAATGATGGATCCACTGCCTTGTGTAATCATTTCCCTACCAACGGTCTGGGCAGTTATCCATGCTCCCTTAGCGTTAATGTTTGTAATAGAGTCGTAATCCTCTTCAGTATAAGCTTCGGCTTTCATACGTTTATTGACGCCTGCTACGCTTACAAGAGTATCTATCTTTCCATATTGAGACTTAACTGAATTTACTAATACTTCAACATCATCACTGCTGGAAACATCACAAACTTCTGAGGACACAGAGTTAGATGACGTATTTATTTCATTGGCAGCCTTATTGAGCGTTTCTTTATTACGACCAGCGATGATGACTTGAGCACCTCTACTGGCAAATGCTGATGCAAGTTCTTTTCCGATACCTCGGCTTCCACCGGTGATGAGAACAACATGGTCTTTGACTGAGAATAATGTATCCAGCATATCTACTCCAATTATTTGATTATAGATTGATAGACTAAATTACGTAAAAGAACCCGATGCTCATTTCGTCTATATGGATCTTGCGACATGAAAGATACAGTTAGAGATTCACTTGGATCTATCCAAAAGTAGGTACCGCCGTATCCGGCCCAAAAATACTCCCCGATTGATCCCGGCCATACTGATTGGCCGTCCTCTAGCCTTGTTGCAAATCCCAGTCCAAAACCATAACCGGGTCCAGGAAGATAGAGGGAGCCATTACTTATATTTTTATTTACGTGATTCGTTGACATGAAGGTTACTGTCTTGGGAGATAAAATGCGTGCTCCATCAAGTTCGCCACCGTTTAACATCATTTGACAAAAGCGAATGTAATCGTCAGCAGTGGAGGAAAGTCCATGTCCACCCGCAAATAGTCTCATAGGTTTTCTTACGTCGATAAGGTTGATTTTCTTTCCGGTTTTTATATCAACCATGTTTTCCGCGATGCGATCGTGTTTGTGTTCCGGTACTCCGAAACTGGTGTCGTACATACGCAATGGATTAAAAATGGTTTCGTTTAAATATTTGTCGAGTGACATGC
>CAJQIK010000146.1 GCA_905478365.1 uncultured Burkholderiales Genera incertae sedis bacterium | reverse complement strand
TTGCACAAACAGAACTAATTTTCCCTTTTCCCGGTGTGAATCTTGATAAATCAATGAGATTTTCCGCTTTTTTTGATGCAGGTTCAGTGGATAATCATTTTGATGATGCATTTTCGGAGATGAGGTATTCTGCGGGTCTGGGTTTTAATTGGTATTCTCCAGTCGGGCCGATGAGGTTTAATTTCGCCAAAGCGCTTAATGCAAAGGCCACGGATAAAACAGAGTCATTTCAATTCACGTTAGGTACTGGTTTTTAATATAACAAGTTAGGGAAATTTTGTGAGAAAAATATCAGTTTATTTATTCAGTCTCATCTCATTCGGAATTTTAAGCGTGGCGACGAGTGCATCAGGGCAGGAACTCAAGATAGGTTTTGTTAATACAGATCGTGTCTTTAAAGAGGCGGCTCCCGCGCTTCGCTCGCAAAAAAAGCTGCAAGAGGAGTTTGCACCCCGAGATCAGGAGATAAAGGGTGTTAACGCTCAAGCTACGGAGGTGAAGGCGAAGCTTGAGAAAGATGGTCTCACGATGGCCGAGTCTGAAAAAAGGGCTTTAGAGTCAGAGTTAGCTCGTCTTTCCCGAGAAATTCAAAGATTGCAAAGAGAGTTTAGAGAGGAGCTGAACCTCAGAAAGCAGGAGGAATTGAAAGTTATCCTGCGTATTGCGAATGAAGAGATCGATAAAATTGCTGCTGAAGAAAAGTATGACCTAATACTGCAAGAAGCAGTATACAGAAGCGATCGTCTTGACATTACTGACAAGGTTATAAAGGCTCTTGAAGACGACTAGGCTTACTACGACCAAAAGGGTGCGTTTGTCAAACGGCTTTACAGTTCAGGAGATCGTAGATCGCTTAGGTGGATCTATTGTGGGTGACCGCTCCACCACGGTTACAAATGTGGGGACCATCAAGAATGCTGAGAAGGGTCAAATCGCTTTTTATAGTGATAGAAGTCTTTCCCCCTACATATCCAAGGTTAAAGCCTCAGTTGTCGTTGTCTCATTGGAAGATTCTGACAAATTTGGTGGTGGCATAACGAAGATAATTGTGGAAAAACCTCATTTCTACTTCTCCCAGGTTTTGGAGTTGATGTTTGAGTTTGATGAGGGGGGGCAGGGTATTAGTGCTTCCGCTTATGTGGGGACTAATGTTCTCTTGAGTGATGATGTGACAGTTGGACCGCATGTAATTGTTGAAGATGGCGCGGAAATCTCTAAAGGCGTCAGTTTGAGGTCACGTTGCTTTGTAGGGAAAAAAGTAAAAATCGGAAGAAATACCGTTGTTCACGCTGGGGCTTTGATACTCGATGAATGCGAGATTGGCGATAACTGTGTAATTCACAGTGGGGCTGTGGTCGGGGGCGATGGCTTTGGGTACGTTCAAGAAAAAAATGAGTGGATAAAAGTTAGGCAAGTTGGGCGTGTCATTATTAATGACGCATGCGAGATTGGGTGCAACACAACTATTGATCGGGGGTCAATCGACAACACGATTATTGGCCACGGCGTAAAAATTGATAACCAAGTTCAAATAGGACACAACTGCAATATCGGAGACAACACTATCATCGCTGGATGTGTCGGTATTGCCGGCAGCGTAGATATTGGTCAAAATTGTCGGATTGGTGGGGCCGCAATGTTTACGGGGCACCTTAGTGTTTGCGATAATGTAGATGTGTCCGCAGGCTCTTTAGTTTCGAAAAGTATTTTAAGGCCTGGCAGGTACACCAGCGTTTATCCTCTGAGTGAACATGCAGAGTGGAAGAGGAATGCTGCTGCGATACGAAAACTGTCTGAACTTAATAAACGCATAAAAAAATTAGAAAATATTGTGGCTCAAGCGACTGGAACAGATGTCACGTAGCTGCAACTGAGTCTGTCCTAAAGGCTAGATTGGAAAGTTTATGGATATAAATGAAATTATGAAGGTTCTGCCCCATCGGTATCCTTTTTTACTGATCGATCGGGTTGTTTCTTTTGACCCAAATGAGACCCTCGTAGCGACAAAAAATGTCACGATAAATGAGCCATTTTTCCAAGGACATTTTCCAGGGCATCCGGTTATGCCTGGTGTTTTAATTATTGAGGCCATGGCGCAAACGGCAGCGTTACTGGCATTTAAATCGCTAGATATAACTAAACCCGAAGACCATGTTGTTTATTTTGTGGGAATCGATCAAGCGCGCTTTAAAAAACCGGTGGTGCCTGGCGATCAGTTGATAATTACGGCTGAGATAGTCCGTAATCTCAAAGGGATTTGGAAGTTCGCGGTTAAAGCTGAGGTGGATGGGAAGCTCGTATCTGAAGCGGTGTTGATGTGCACTATGAGGGAAGTATGATCCATCCGACGGCGATTATTGAGCCTGGAGCGAACATATCTGATAACGTTGAGATTGGTGCTTATTCTATCGTTGGTAAGAACGTATCAATAGGTATCGGTACCCGAGTCGGCAGCCACTCACTGATTACTGGCAAAACATCAATTGGCAAAAACAATAATATTTTCCATCACGTTTCACTCGGAGAGGAGCCACAGGACAAAAAATATTCCGGTGAGGAAACAAGTTTGGAGATTGGCGACAATAACGTCATCCGGGAATTTTGCTCTTTCAATACTGGTACGGTGCAAGACAAAGGTAAAACTGTTGTTGGTGATCGTAACTGGATTATGGCTTACGTGCATATTGCTCATGATTGTC
>CAJQIK010000145.1 GCA_905478365.1 uncultured Burkholderiales Genera incertae sedis bacterium | reverse complement strand
ATGCGACACACTATAAACGAAACGCTCAAGCCGGAATGGTCATGGTCAACTTGCCCACGGCTGGAGTGGACTATCACGTTCCTTTTGGTGGACGGAAGGGGTCCAGCTATGGCTCCAGAGAGCAAGGAAGATACGCCCAAGAATTCTATACGACCGTGAAAACTAACTATATCGGCGCTTAAGAGCTCAATTCATTGTTAGCGTTACGCTTTATTTGGATTAGTAAAAATTTATGCGAATTAGGTACCAGGTAAAACTAATTTAGATGCTACAGGAGTCAACTTTGAATCGATGTAATTTATATTTCAAGGTAGGATGGGATTTATAGAATAATCCTCTTACGACGAAGGACGGACCAGATGTTACAAGAACGATTAGAGCCCAAATGGATTGACTGTTTCGAAAAAAGCTTTACTTTAAGTGGCGTATCCGAAGGTCACGTTGTGGCGATTCTATCCGAAACCCAGTCCCGTCCGGTTTTATCCGACTTAGCCGAGCACGCATTATCGAGATTGGGAGCGAAACCTGTAAGAGTCAGTGTTCCGTCTCCTCCATTGAGAGATCCATTGCCCGTTCGATCTACTGGAGCGTGTTACGCGCTAGAGGGTTACGAAACGTTGTTATCAGCTTTAAGTGATTGCGATTTAATTGTTGACGTCACAGTTGAGGGTTTACTTCACTCTAAGGAGTTGCGAAAAATCATTACGAACGGGGGACGCCTGCTTATGATCTCAAATGAGCACCCGGAGGTGCTCGAAAGATGCATGCCTAACCCTGCTTTGCAAGGTAAGGTGGATAAGAGTTTAGAACTTTTGAAGCAAGCAACAGTTATGACGGTCACCTCTGCATCGGGTACGAATTTGCATGCTGAAGTGAAGGATGCTCCGTGCCGGGGTGGAGCAGGGTACTTGAACGCAGAAGATAATGTCGCTTATTGGCCTGCTGGGCTCGCATTGTTCTTTCCTCTTGCCAATACAGTCAATGGAACTGTCGTTCTGGAACCTGGGGACGTTAATTTAACTTTTAAACGCTACTTTGAATCAAGAGTCACGCTGCACATAGAGAATGATTTTGTTACATCAATCGAAGGTAATGGGCTTGACGCTAACCTCTTACGCGCGTACTACGAAGGATGGGCTGACGATGACGCCTATGCCATTTCTCATTTGGGTTGGGGCTTGAACCCAAGTGCTCGATGGGAAGCGCTCATGATGTACGACAAACAACATGTTAACGGTACCGAGCTACGTGCGTTGGCAGGCAGCTTTATGATTTCAACAGGCGCAAATGAGTTCGCTGAACGATTTACTAACTGTCATTTCGATTTTCCCATGCGTAATTGTTCAATTAAATTGGATAACTATGAGGTCGTCAAGGAAGGGGTCTTACAAGGAGACCTTGCCTGATGAACGCGTTGACGCTAACTGCAAAACGAGTCGATGGAAATCCCAGAATTAGTTTCGATGAAGCTGGAAGCGGACCACCTCTTGTTTTTTTGCATGGTATTGGTGGGAACCGCACAAATTGGAGGGAACAGCAGTCTGCTATGGCTGACCTGTGCACTACAATTTCATGGGATGCCCGAGGTTATGGGCGATCAGAAGATTATGAGGGGCCGCTAGAATTCCGACTATTTGGCGAAGACTTAGCTCGATTACTAGATGCCCGAGGAATCGAGAAGGCGCACCTTGTCGGACTATCGATGGGCGCAAGAATTCTGTTGGATTTTTTCTCGTTCGCTTCTAATCGAGTGGCAACACTTACGCTTTGTGACTGTTTTTATAGTTTTGGTTCTGCGCTAAGCTCGGACAAACAAGCGGAATTTATCGCGCTACGCCAAGAGCCACTTCTCAAAGGAAAAACGTTAGCAGATTTGGCCCCGAATTTAATTCATTCTTTGGTTGGTCCTAATTGCTCGGAAGATATCAAAAACAAGATATTTGAAAGCATTACAGCCCTTCATGTTGATTCTTATTTAAAAACCATTGCGGCAAGTACCACCTTTGATGTCATAAACCAACTTAAGGACATCAATGTTCCCGTGCAATTGATGTTTGGCGAATATGACCGTTTAACGCCACCAGCGATCGGAGAGAAAATGATGCTAGAGATACCTAACGCCCACATGAACGTTATTGAGAATTCAGGTCATCTGTGCAATATGGAACAGCCTGTTGCATTTAACACTGTCTTGAGAAAATTTCTCGAGTCGAATTTAACTTTGGCGTCATTTAAAAGTTAGGTCGCTAATTTCCAACGTACGGATATTCATAGAAACATGACTAAAGAAATTCCTATTCTTATTTGCGGCGCAGGTTCTGTAGGTCTATCCCTAGCAGCGGAAATGGGTTGGCGAAATATCGAGAGTATGCTTATTGAGTCAGGCGAAAGTTTGAACCCTCATCCTAGAGCGAATGCCGTAGCGAATCGAACAATGGAATATTACCGTCGATGGGGTGTTGATAATGCACTCACGGAAGCGGGGATTCCTCCAGATCATCCTGCTGATTACTATTGGGTCTCTAGCTTGCATGGCCGCAAACTCCATCATGTATCACTACCACCATTTAAAAAAATAAAAGAAATTCACGAGAATGATGCTGCAGTTAAAGAGGAGCATACCTGGTCTCCCTATCTAAAGACTATTGCTGGACAAAATGAAGTTGAACAGATTCTATTAAATTATGTTCAATCAAAACCTTCTTTAGAGTGCGCATTTAATACAAAGCTTTTGAGGTTCAAACAATCTAAAAATGGTGTGACATGTGAATTGCAGTCTCAAAAAACAGGTGATATCGAAATTGTTCGATGTCAATACTTGGTTGCTTGCGATGGAGGCCGATCTACGGTGCGTGAGCAGTTAGGAATCGGATTAAGTGGTCGATCGGATCTTGCTCGTTTTGTATCCATTTATTTCAGCGCTCCAAATTTCAACAGTTGTCATAAGTTCGGACAGGCAAACATTTTTTTTCCGTTACATCGAGATTATGCTGGATTTATTCTCAATTGGGATAGTGGTAAAACGTTCACTTACCATTTGATGCTTGATGATGATCAAGACTGGGAAGGCGTTGACGCAAGGTCTGCTATTGAGCGTGTTTTAGGTACGTCAACACATATTGATGTCATATCAATTCAGCCCTGGACCGCCCATGCATTAGTGGCAGATCAATATCAAGATGGTCGCGTTTTCCTCGCAGGAGATGCAGCACACCTCTTCACCCCGACTGGTGGATTTGGGATGAATACAGGCGTCTCTGACATTATCAATCTAGCTTGGAAGTTACAAGCCTCCCTTGAGGGTTGGGGTGGGACTCATCTGCTGCAAAGCTACTTTGCAGAGCGACATGCGATTGGTGTCCGTAATACTTCTGAAGCTGCGCACTGCTTTGACAGCCTTAATGAAGTCATGCAATTTGGAGATGAATTAGATGAAGAAAGCTCAAAGGCCGAGTTATTTCGTCAGAAGTTATCAGAGAAACTGAGGGATCAGGAAAAACTTGTCTCCTCCTCAGGCACGTTGCTCGGTTACCGCTATGAAGGCTCACCCATTGTGATTCCAGACGGAACAAAAGAGCCAGCAGATAATCCTCGAATGTATCAGCCTATCGCCCGTCCTGGTCATCGTGCTCCTCATATTTGGCTCGAAGAAGGGGTGTCTATTTTAGATAAGTTTAGTACTGGATTTACGTTGCTAACATTTAAACCATGCGATACTGAGGTGTTAGAAGGTGCTGCGAAAGCAATTAATTTTCCATTACAGGTGGTTTCAATAGAAAATAAAGCGGCTGCAACACTCTACGAGAATTCATTCGTTCTAGTGAGACCTGACTTGATGATCGCCTGGCGATCAAATGAGCTTCCGCAGAGCCCGAAGGAGTTTTTAGATAGAGTGCGCGGAGCTTAATAAGGGCATTTAGAACTTCAAATTCAACGGTCGGAGATAAATGATATGAAATTCAAAAGTATTTTCACGAGCCTATCAATCCTATTTTGTTTGTTACTGCCGGGATGTAGCCAACAAGAGGAGAGCATCCGTCTTGGATTCATTGATCCTCTATCAGGACCATTTGCGAATGTGGGTGAGCACGTGTTGAGGGAACTTCAACTATTTGTTGATGACGTGAATCAGCGTGGCGGAGTATTAGACGGCGTGAAATTCGAGATCCTACCAATTGATGGAAAGGGTAATCCTCAAGAATCGCTAATTGCATTTCGTCAACTGGTTGATCAAAACATCAAATTTTTGGTACAAGGCAATTCTTCAGCTGTTGCTGGTGCCCTAAGTGAGGCTGTCGCAAAGCATAATCAACGTAACCCAGGAAACGCTATGGTTTATCTTAATTATGGAGCGGTTGACCCAGTGTTGACTAACGATCGTTGCAATTTTTGGCATTTTAGATTCGATGCTGATTCTGATATGAAAATGGAAGCTTTAACCAACATGATGGCATCCGACTCAGCGATCAAAAAAGTGTATTTGATTAATCAGGATTACTCCTTCGGTCACGCGGTGTCTAAAGCGTCTAAATCAATGCTTAACAAAAAACGGCCCGATATAGAAATCGTCGGTGATGATTTACACCCACTCGCTAAGATTAAAGACTTTTCACCTTACATATCAAAAATACGAGCGTCAGGTGCAGACTCGGTCATTACAGGAAACTGGGGAGCAGACCTCGCGCTGCTTGTGAAGGCAGCCAGTGAGGCTGGGTTAGATGTGAGTTTCTACACACAATACGCGGGCATCGTTGGTGCCTTATCTGCAATGGGCGATGCAGCTGCTGATCGGGTCAAGCAGGTAACGATGTGGCATGTTAACGCGGGGGGAGAGGAGTCAGACAAGTTAACGCAAGCTTATCGCGATAAGTTTCCAGAAGCTGGTGATGATTTATTTTTTCTATCTTTGAAACACGCGATAGAGATGCTTGTTCTCGCTATTCAGACATCAAATTCAACCGATCCATTAACCGTGGCGAAAGCGCTTGAAAATGTTAGATATACAGGTCCAACTGGAGATGTTTGGATGCGCACCGATAATCATCAACTGATGCAACCACTCTATGTTTCAACGTTCAAAAAGTCTGGGGATGAGGGTGTCGAGTTTGACGTTGAGCGTATGGGAATTGGCCCGATGACGGATTCAATAACTAGAGCAGAGGACACAGTTCTCTCAACCACTTGTGATATGTTGCGTCCTATTTGATAGGGACTAATGTGCTAGCGCTAAGAAAATCAGATGAGCGTGGATTTGCCGATCATGGTTGGCTGAAAAGCTATCACACCTTTTCATTTGCGAATTACTACGATCCAAAGTTCATGGGTTGGGGGAATTTACGAGTAATCAATGAGGATCGGATCGCGCCAGGCCGAGGATTTGGAGAGCATTCGCACCAAGATATGGAAATTATTAGCTATGTATTAGCTGGTGAATTAGCGCATCGAGACAGTTTGGGGAATGTCGAAGGGATTCCAAAGGGGGACGTTCAACGAATGAGTGCTGGCAAAGGAGTAGTGCATAGCGAATTCAATCACGCAGAGGGCCAACAAACCCATTTTCTCCAGATTTGGGTCGAACCAGATATTAGAGGAATAGAACCTTCATACGAGCAGAAGACTTTTGCAACGCCAGATAAGGAAGGTGCACTAAAGTTGATAGTGTCGTCTGATGGTGATGCCGAATCAGTTAAAATTAATGCGGATATTCGTCTCTATGCAGGTCTGTTTAATGATAACCAACATGCCTCCTTAGTCATCGACCCACGACGGAAAGCATACGTTCACGTCATTCGAGGTTCTATTACGGTAAATGAAATCGTCTTAAATAGCGGTGATGGATTAATGATGTCTGAGGAGAGACAAGTGATCCTATCTGATGGTCAAAATGCTGAAGTGTTGGTCTTCGATTTGAAGGCAGACTAACAAACTACTGAGTTCTTTGTTGACCATACGTTAACCACTACGCAAAATTAGGTCGAGCACAAACAGAGAATAGTCGAACTAGTGCGACTAATGATGCCGTAGATGCCCAGGGGAACGCTTAATAAAGCGGGTTTCTTTCGGGTCTAAGTTTATACACATCGTTGCACAAATTAACGACCATATAGGTAAATCTACTGTCTACAATAGGTATCCAGTCGGCACCCGTGCTTTTGTAATCAGCCTCACCTGAGCCCATATTACCTTTGTAAAAGGCACTCCAAAATGTACGCTGTTTTGTGGGGACTCCATTTTCACATTGATATTGCATGTGATAAACATGCGAATTACTGCCCGGAGCAAGATCAATTAATAACTGAACGGACACCCGTTGCGTTAACGGATTAAGCTCTATGTCTTTAGAGTAAATATTATCTCCGTATTCCTCCCATTCTGCATGCGCAGATGACGATATCAACATCAGCAATACAAATATATAACGCATTAAGATCTCCTAGGGTTGCACCTGTTGGAATCCCTATATCATACCTTACTGACTACGAGCCTACACGGACCCTTTGACCTCCGCTGACGGGAGCGTAAGTTATCTCCAATTTGGAGCTAGGGCTCCTACAACTCACGAACCAGGAGATATCATCGACTGTGAATACAATCCTGTATGCTATTCATGCACTGATTAACTCGCAAAAGAGAATGTTATGAATAGGTCTTTATGAGTCAGTCTGAAAAACAAACATCCGGTTTTAGTCATGCGGATTCACCACGTCTAATGACTATGATCGCGCTCATTATCGCAGGAGAGGCTATATTCTCCCTACCGTTTCACGTAACCCGATTCTTTCGTCCCACATTCTTGGAAGTTTTTGAGTTCAGTAACATGCAGTTGGGGCTTGTCCAAGCTTCCTATGGCGTGATTGCAATGTTGGCGTATTTTCCGGGTGGGCAGCTGGCCGATATGTTTTCTGCGCGCAAACTCTTAGCCGCGTCGCTGATCGCGACAGGGCTTGGCGGACTCTACTTCGCGCAGATTCCAGCCTACCAAGGCCTGCACTTACTCTTTGGCTTTTGGGGGTTTACCACCATCCTGTTATTTTGGGGCGCGCTGATTCGTGCCACTCGCGAGTGGGGCGCAGACTCGGCCCAAGGGCGCGCCTTCGGCATATTAGATGGTGGCCGCGGGTTATTCGCGGCATTGATTGGCGTGATCGCGGTTTTTGTCTTACGTAGCTTTTTTCCCGACGATGTGGCAATGGCCACTGATGTTGAGCGTATTTTGGCGCTTCAGTATGTGATTTATTGTTATACGTTTTTCACTTTTTTGGCAGTGCCTTTAGTTTGGCTGTGCGTGCCCGAACCGGCAGTGGGTCTAGTAAACGCGAATTTATTCGCCAACAGGCCAGGCCCCTTGCGGCGTACGATCGATGTCATGAGATTACCAACCGTTTGGTTACAATCACTCATCATTGTAGCGGCCTACGTGGGGTACAAGGGCATCGACAATTATTCTCTGTTTGCCTATACCGCTTATGCGTTGAATGAAGTTGAAGCCGCTGAGTTGACTGCCTATAGCGTTTGGATACGCCCTCTTGCTGCCGTTGGTGCTGGTCTTCTGGCGGACCGTATTTTGCCGTCTAGGGCAACAGCCTTATGCTTTGCACTTATGATATTTTGTTTTGGGTTTCTTTCTTTAGATACCCCAAATGTGTCCCTGATTTGGATTCTGTTCGCCAATGTGATTGTCACTAGTGCCGCCGTATTTGGGTTGCGCGGCATCTATTTTGCGATGTTCGAGGAGGGTCACGTGCCAGCCCTCGAAACGGGCACCGCGACAGGGCTGGTTTCTGTCATTGGTTTTACGCCGGATATTTTTATGGGCCCTATGTCCGGATGGATTTTGGACCGCTCTCCGGGTTTGCAAGGTCATCAAGACTTTTATCTTCTGATGGCTTGCTTCGCTTTTCTCGGACTACTTGCAAGTGTGTTGTTTGGTCGTATCGCAAGAAAGTCTGCGCGCAGCTGAACCAAAAGTGCAATCGAGCAACATTCGACTAGCAAGCGACTCGCAACTAGATGCAAAAAAACGCATTAGTCGATTTGTCCCTCCTAGGTTTTCAGCTACTGGATAACGCCCAGGTTTTGTGATTTTTTTTAACTGTCCAATTAGGTAATACATTTGGTTTGGCTCCAACTTTTTAAATAGGAAAATTCACCACAGTAACCACCACAATGTGCTTTCCTTACGATCTCCCCAGAAGCATTGTAGAAGTTAGTTCCACAACTTTTAAATAGTATAAGACCCAGTTTTAACAAAAACATTTATGATATTAAAACAACAACTTATGCGTTGTACTTAAAGCAATATGAGACAGTAATAGACACAAAAAAGCCGATGTCTTTGAACACCGGCTTAAATGATTTTGGCTCCTCGACCTGGACTCGAACCAGGGACCCACTGATTAACAGTCAGTTGCTCTACCAACTGAGCTATCGAGGAATTGGAAGGCGCTTATGATAGTGATTCATAGACGGTTGGTCAACCAGGCTGTTAAATGACAACTTTTGAGATCGCTTCCGACACAAACCCAATATTTTTAGAGTTTAAAGCGGCAACACAGATTCGACCACTCTCGATCGCATAGACGGAATGCTCCTCTCGAAGCTTAATTACTTGCTCCTTTGTTAAGCCAGAATAAGAGAACATACCTTTTTGCTCCGTAATAAATGAGAAATCAGCACCAGGGCAAAGCTTAGCAATGTTTGTCGATAAATCTAATCGCATTTGTTTAATTCGTTCGCGCATCCCGCCCAGCTCCTGAATCCACTCGCTCTTGAGGTTTGAGTCCGCGAGAACCGTCTCAACCAAAGCTCCACTGTGTATTGGCGGATTGGAGTAATTCGTACGTATTAGACGTTTTAATTGACTCTGTACTCGTTTTGCTTCGTCAGCAGTGGCAGACTGGATCGATAAACCGCCGATACGCTCACCATATAATGAAAATGACTTTGAGAATGAATTCGAAATAACCAAACTCGGACATTTTTCAGCGAATAAACGGACCACTAATCCATCCTCATCGAGTGAGGATCCAAATCCTTGATAAGCAATATCTAAAAATGGTATCAACCCACGATCAACGACGACTTCAACAACAGTTCGCCATTGATCTTCGCTTAAATCCACTCCCGTTGGATTGTGACAGCAAGCATGTAAAAGCACGATCGACTGTTTGGGCAATACTTTCAATTGCTCAATCATTCGGTCGAAAGCGATACCTCGCGTCTCTGGATCGTAATAGGGGTAAGCATTAACGGTTAGCCCTGCATTTCCAAATATACCCCGATGATTCTCCCAGCTTGGATCTGAAATCCAAACATCTGAACATCCAACTACCTGCTTGAGAAAATCTGCGCCGACCTTCAATGCGCCGGTACCACCCAATGTTTGAGCGGTAATGATACGGTTTGCATCTAAAGCCTCTGAATCCGCACCAAAAAGCAGCGTTTGCACTAACTTATTATAGTTAGCGTTACCGTCAATTGGCTGGTACGATCGAGCACGTTGCTTCGCTACGATCTGTGTCTCTGCGGATTTAACACAGCCGAGCAATGGGACTGCGCCGTTATCATCATAATAAACACCGACACCTAAGTTAACTTTATTGGGATTAGTGTCTGACTTGAAGAGTTCTGTTAATCCTAAAATAGGATCTCTGGGCGCTAATTCAACTGCGCTAAAAGCTGAGTTCATCATATACTGGTCGCTGATAAGATAGAAATAAGAAACAAACGGGCGATATTGTACCGCACGTATTCATGCAAATTCCACAAGAAACAAGGTTCACGAAATTTTGTCCTCAGAAAACTTCATTAGATTTCCCAATAGCCCCTTTTTACTCAACCAATTATTCGAACCGGCGGGAGATCAGCCCAAAGCTATTGAGAGTCTCCTAGACGGGCTTAGCACGGATTTGTCCTATCAAACGTTGCTGGGCGTTACGGGCTCAGGGAAGACCTTTACGATGGCTAACGTGATTGCTCGATCTGGAAGACCCGCAATCGTTATTGCACCCAACAAAACGCTAGCAGCACAACTTTATTCGGAATTTAAAGAGTTTTTCCCAAAAAATTCGGTGGAATATTTCGTGTCGTACTATGACTATTACCAGCCAGAGGCTTACGTGCCGTCTCGTGACCTCTTTATTGAGAAAGATTCCAGCATCAATGAACATGTCGAACAGATGCGGTTGTCAGCAACTAAATCGCTGCTGGAACGTGACGATTCAATTATTGTTGCTAGCGTTTCCTGCATTTATGGTATTGGGGATCCGGTTGATTATCACGGGATGATATTGCATCTAATCGAGGGAGACGAGCCGGGTCAAAGGAAAATTATCCAGCGACTTGCCGAGATGCAATACGAGCGCAATGACATGGATTTTCATAGAGGCGTATTTCGGGTCAGGGGAGATGTAATTGATGTTTTCCCATCCGAGAATTCTGAACATGCTATCCGTATCGCACTTTTTGATGATGAAATAGAGTCTCTATCAGTGTTTGACCCATTAACCGGCCACATCATTAACAAGGTAAAGCGCTACACTGTTTATCCCTCAAGTCATTACGTCACGCCTCGAGCTACTGTACTGAGAGCTATTGAGGCCATAAAAATCGAGCTGCGTGAGCGAATAGCTCAATATCAAAAGAATAGCCTACTTGTGGAATGCCAGCGTATTGAACAACGCACTAGATTTGATCTGGAGATGCTCACCGAAATGGGTTTTTGTAAAGGAATCGAGAATTACTCCCGACATTTATCAGGTCGAGACGAAGGAGATCCACCACCAACACTAATCGACTATTTGCCAAAAAATGCAATTATGTTCATTGATGAATCTCATGTAACCGCGCCGCAGATAGGCGGCATGTACAAAGGGGATAGGGCACGCAAGGAGAATCTCGTTAATTATGGTTTCAGGTTACCCTCAGCACTAGATAACAGACCATTGCGATTTGATGAATTTGAGAAATTAATGCCGCAAACCGTTTTTGTTTCTGCAACGCCTTCAAAATATGAACTCGAGAAACAAGAGCGCGTTGTTGAACAAGTCGTTCGACCTACCGGGCTTATCGATCCGGACTTGGAAGTTCGCCCAGCGAGCACTCAAGTAGATGACCTTCTGTCCGAAATCAATGTGCGAGCCAAGCTTCATGAACGGGTGTTGGTTACGACGCTTACCAAAAGAATGGCCGAAGACTTGACTGATTTCTTAGCAGAGAACGGAGTCTCTGTTCGCTATTTACATTCCGACATAGATACCGTAGAGCGTGTTGAGATTATCCGTGATTTAAGACTTGGCGAGTTTGATGTGCTCGTTGGTATCAATTTGTTGCGAGAAGGGTTGGATATACCAGAGGTTTCTCTAGTAGCGATTTTAGATGCCGATAAAGAGGGCTTTTTAAGGTCGGAACGATCTTTGATACAAACCATCGGTCGCGCAGCTAGACACATTAACGGCCGAGCTATTATGTATGGTGACAAGATTACCAACTCCATGCAGCGCGCAATTGATGAAACAAACCGACGACGTCAGAAGCAAATCGAGTTTAATTTAGAAAATAATATTACGCCCACTGGTATTGATAAGCGCGTGCGTGATCTCATTGAGGGTGTGTTCTCCGAGAAGGATACGAGTAAGAACAAGATTGACGGAATAGAAACCAACAGTGAAATTAAATCAGAATCAGATTTATTGGTGGAAATGAAACGGGTCGAAAAACAAATGCGAGAAGCTGCTAAAAATTTAGAATTTGAAAAAGCCGCAAAGTATCGAGACGCTTTAAAAGACTTAAAAGATAAATTTTTATCGGGATCCTTCAGCTAAAGACAAATGATGAATGACAAAAATCTGAAAGTTTGTGTGGTCTGTACAGGAAATATTTGTCGCTCACCGACTGGAGAAGCGGTACTAAGAAAAAAAGCGGATGACAGAGGGTTGCAAACGTTATTTTCGTGCACCTCTGCTGGGACTCATGCCTATCATGAGGGGGAGACGCCTGACCCTCGTAGTAGAAACGCTGCCGCAAAAAGAGGATATGACATGGGCAGTATTCGCGCTCAGCAGGTTTCAGAAGCTGACTTTGAAAAGGTTGACATATTTTTGGCAATGGATCTAGAACATCTCGAAATACTTACCAAGATAAAACCAGAGCATAGTACAGCTGAAATCATGCTATTCCTGGAATTCAGTCGAACCTTCTCACGTCAAGGTGTGCCAGACCCTTATTACGGCACAGAAAACGGCTTCACCCGCGTCCTTGATATGATCGAAGAGGGTGCGGATACATTTTTAAATCAAATGTATCCGCAACAACCGTCAGTTTAATGTCTCAGCAAAGATTCCGAAAAATTTAATTCGGGTCGTCTTGAGTTTCGACTTGCTGTAAAGGTTCACTTTGAGAGTCTACAGTCGACGCCTTGATTTGCCTCCGACGCTTTCGTTCCTCACGTGCTTTTTCCAATGCCTCATCATTTGATGATGAATCAAGGTTGACCTGCCCTGCAGACGATGAAGTTTCAATCATAGTCATTCCAGCGGGCAGTACGACTGGCTCATCCTTTTTTGGAGCTTGTTTTGGAGTCGCTTGTTTGACGGGAGTAGCTACGTTTTCCGCGTCTGTAGATTTAACTGCCTCAACCTGCCCATTGGCTTGTTCTGCGCTCGGTGCTTTTGCGGCCTGATGGGTCGTCTCGACCGCACCATTAGAAACGGTTGAGATTGAATCCGATGCGGATTCTACCGAGGACGTTTCTCGTCGATCTGAGCGCTCAGTTTGCGCAACTGGCTTAGGACTATTGACCGCAACATCATCAGACAGACCTGCTGATTGAATCTGATTGGTACTACCCTGAGCTTCAACCGTTGAATCCTGGCTGCTGACCACCTCCGTACTTTGGTCCGAAGTTCGATCACCCCGTCGATTGCGACTTCTCCGATCGTTATTTCTGCGTCGACGTCGACCATTCTGACCTTCTCGTTTTTCAGCGCTCGGCCCTTCGGCATTTGAAACAGGCGCAGCGTTATTGGCATTTGTTGCTGTATCTATCGGTTCCTGAGCCGTCTCTTGTCGCCTCGACGCATTTCGCGAGTTAGTATCGTCAGAGCGGTTATCCTCATCTCGTCCACGACCGCGTCTAGGGCGCCGACGATTATTTGAGTCGTTACGGTTACGTCTTCGATCATTACGCTCGTCATCTCTTCCGCCTCGCCTACGGTCGGACCGTTGGTTTCGGCGTCTGTTGTTCGAAGTTGGCTTTTCTTTTGGCTCGCTGGGCCCAAATAACGCGGTGATTAAACGCTTGAAGAACCCGGTCTTTTTGATCTCCGCGGGGGGCGGTGCCGTAGGCGTGATTCCCTTAACTGCCGCAGAAGGTTTCTTGATATCTTGTTTCTTATCTTTCTCGACCCCATCCTCAACTACTGCGTCTGCGAGGTCATAGCTGGCAACGTCTGTATCAATTTGGTCGAGCTCATCATGACGGATTCGCTTGACAGAATAATGGGGTGTCTCCAATTGAGTATTAGGAATTAATACACAACTGACTTTAACGCGATGTTCGATCGCGTATAGTTCATCTCTTTTTTCGTTGAGCAGATAAGAGGCGACTGCCACAGGAACCTGAGCATGAACAGCGGCTGTGCTCTCTTTCATTGCCTCTTCCTGAACAATGCGGAGCACGTGAAGGGCCGTTGACTCAACAGAGCGAATATTTCCTGTGCCGCTGCATCTAGGGCAGGTTATATGGCTAGTCTCCCCCAGCGATGTCTGAAGGCGTTGTCGAGATAGTTCGAGCAATCCAAATCTCGAGATCTTACCAACCTGAACCCGTGCGCGATCATATCGAAGCGCCTCCCTTATGGTGTTTTCTACCTCACGCTGACTCTTACTATCCTCCATATCGATAAAATCGATGACAACGAGTCCCCCTAAATCACGAAGACGCAATTGACGGGCAACTTCGTCAGCTGCTTCAATATTGGTCTTACGAGCGGTTTCTTCGATATCACTACCACGTGTTGATCGAGCAGAGTTAACGTCGATTGAGACCATCGCCTCAGTGTGGTCGATAACAATCGATCCGCCTGAGGGCAACAGTACTTGCCTGGAATACGCTGATTCAGTCTGATGTTCGATTTGAAAACGTGAAAATAGCGGCGTTTCTTCTTGATACCACTTAACTCGATTCACGTTGTGAGGCATAACGTGACCCATAAACTGCTGCGCTTGTTCGTAGATCGACTCTGTATCGATAAGTATTTCACCAATATCTTGGCGGAAATAATCACGAATGGCTCGAATAACGAGGCTTGCGTCCTGATAGATTAAGAAAGGGGCTGTTTGACTCTCGGCGGCGCCATCAACTGCTTTCCACAATTGTGTGAGGTAGTTTAAATCCCACTCCAACTCCTCTGCGCTACGTCCTATGCCTGCAGTTCTAGCAATGACGCTCATACCTTTTGGCAAATTTAACTGGTCCATTGCATCACGCAATTGGGCACGTTCTTCACCCTCGATACGCCTCGACACACCACCGCCTCGTGGATTGTTCGGCATTAATACCAAGTAGCGACCCGCGAGACTGATAAACGTGGTTAGTGCAGCACCTTTATTTCCTCTTTCATCCTTCTCGACTTGCACAACAAGCTCGGTGCCTTCAGAGATGACATCCTGGATGCGAACACGTGTTGGGTTTGCCTTAGGATCTTTGAAATAGGATCGGCTTATCTCTTTGAAAGGAAGAAACCCGTGCCTCTCAGCACCGTAATTAACAAAGGCCGCTTCGAGACTAGGCTCGACACGTGTAATGATACCTTTGTATATGTTACTTTTCTTCTGTTCCTTACCTGTTGTTTCTACATCTAGGTCGAGGAGTGTTTGTCCATCGACGATCGCAACTCTGAGCTCTTCAGAGTGAGTTGCGTTAAATAGCATTCGCTTCATTTATATTCCCCCGCGCAATTATCGCGTGTGGGAGATCAAACCGGCGCTAATTTTTGATAGTTTCGTTCAACTATTTCAATAAATTAAATAAATAAATTCTTTCGTTGTCTCGAGTAATCGTTTTCTAAATTAATATCTTTCCGGTTTTACTGAGCCCCCGCAAACTAACGGCGTTGGCTTTTTAAATCTCCCGCACTGTCGCGTGCGCGTAAATCATTTACTATATCGCTACTTTCGTTTTTCATTATTTAGGTGAGCGAAATTAACCTTAGGACGAGCCTTCAATGTATTCGTTGAGAACCGACCGGCTAACTAACAACGGGATTTATACCCGGAGGCCGTACGCTCTTTATGAGACCGTGGCGTTCTCGTCGTCAAACGACTCGTGGTCGAATTATAATTGAAAATGAATAACTTATGTAAAGATCGTGTGAATCACGTCGAAATAAGCCACGACGGCGAGGATCAGCGCATCGACAATTATTTACTAAAGATACTTAAAGGCGTTCCCAAGAGTCACGTATATCGAATTCTTAGTAGTGGAGAGGTGCGAGTGAATGGGGGTCGAGCCAGGCCCAACCGAAGACTCGCGGTGGGTGATAAGATTCGAATCCCCCCAATAAGGGTGGCGCAAAGGAACCAAGGCACCGCACCCCAAGATCCTGAGCGATTTAAGATTCTATATGAAGACGAGGATATCTTAGCGATAGATAAACCTGCTGGACTCGCGGTACATGGAGGCAGCGGTGTCTCCTCAGGGATTATTGAACATTTAAGATCGACACGATCCAACCAGCCTTTTTTGGAGCTTATTCATCGTTTAGACAAAGAAACGTCAGGGGTGCTATTACTAGCAAAAAAAAGATTAGCCCTTACAAATTTACACACACAGATTAGAAACAACCAAACTAAAAAAATATATCTTGCTTTGGTACCAGGCCAATGGGACCAGAAAATTTCTAAAGTCGACCTTGCACTAAGAAAGTATGTGTCAAAGGCAGGGGAGCGGCGTGTGGTGATAGATGGCGCCAATGGAAAACCATCTTTAACGTTATTCAAGGCGCTTGAAGTAAATGAACAGACAAGTTTAATTGAAGCAAACCTCAAAACAGGCAGAACACATCAGATTCGGGTGCACTTAGCCCATATAAATTTCCCGATCTTAGGTGATGATAAGTATGGAGATTTTCGGCGCAATAAACTTTTTCAGAAATATGATTTGAAACGAATGTTCCTTCACGCACATAGATTCTCGTTCACTCACCCCAAAAGTAGTGAGAAAATCACAATCGAATCTCCTCTCCCTGTGGAACTTCGAGAAGTAATGAGGTCTATCGATGGGGCGCAGAGTAACCAAAAGCAAAACAACTAGATGAAAAATTTTGATTTGATTGTATTCGATTGGGATGGAACGCTTGTCGATTCCACTGCGCATATCGCGAAAAGCATCCAAAACGCCTACGCCGACAACGATCTACCGGTTCCAAATGAGGCAGCAGCGAAACACGTCATTGGGCTTGGGCTCGTTGATACGTTCAACTACCTATCACCAGACCTCACCAAGGAACAACATCTGGGTATCGTCGATCGATATCGACACCACTTTTTAGATGCTGATAAGACAATTCATTCCTTTAAACACGTAACGGAAGGACTTCAAAATTTAGTCGATAGAAATTACCTGTTAGCAGTGGCGACGGGCAAAAGTCGAGAAGGTCTTGATCGAGCGCTGACGAAAGTTGATTTCGGACATATGTTTTCAATCACTCGTTGCGGCGATGAGGGTTTCCCCAAACCGAATCCCGATATGCTTAATTTTATTATGGATGACCTAGGAGTCTTCCCTGATCGGACGCTGATGATTGGCGATACGACGCATGACCTACTGCTCGCTCATAATGCGAAAACAAAAAGTATCGGGGTGACCTACGGCGCACATGAAAAAAATAAGCTTGCCGCGCTCAATCCACTAGCGTGCGTGGATAGTTTTGAGGAATTAATGGCATGGCTGCTCGAAAACGGTTGATATGCAAGTCCTCGGATATCCGAGAGGGCGGTGATGGAGTACGCTTCACGGTCCTTGATACAAGTGGAGAGGAGGCGCCAGCCTTCGTTATTCGCCACAAGGGTACCGTTTCTGGCTACTTAAATAGGTGCGCTCATATCCAAGTTGAATTAGATTGGCAGCATGGTCAATTTTTTGATGACGAATCAGAGCTTCTTGTTTGCGCTACGCATGGTGCTTTGTATCTTCCAAGTACAGGAGAGTGCATCGGCGGACCATGCAAAGGAGCTTTTTTGAACAAAGTAAAAATCAGCGAGGAAAATGGCATTGTCTACTTGATCGACCATGTAGAGTAGTCATTAGATAAATAAAAGTTTTCGCCATTTTAAGATTTTAAATGTGAATAATTTGTTAAGAAGAAGGTATTTATGTTTTTAAACTCATTCATTAAATTGATAATTATTTTTAGTGCAACATCATTGTTACTAGGATGTAAAGCGGATTCGCTTGAAATCAAGTTAAGCGATAAGGACATCCAGTCCGCGATCGCTGGGGAAGCGGTCGCGATTGATTTTGAGGCGGAGTTCAGCATGCTTGGGGAGCTCGATGATGAAAATAAGGCTACCTTGGATCAACTCCTTGTGTTGGCCGAAGAATTTCTTTCACTTGACGATTTTGAAATCGCGAAAGGTGATTTTGGGGCCAAAGTTCTTTTGGAGGGCTCAATTCCATTAACAGCAAACCCGGAAGAAGAGAGCCCCTGGTACGTGAGCGTCTCTCCTTATGATAGTGAGTTTTATATCGTTCAGTTAAAGACCGGTACAAAATTCGATCGACTTGAGAGTGCTATGAGCGATATTAACTTCCTTCTCTCTGCCGACCCATTTCATCCAATCAAATATAAATTGAAAGCACCAGGCAGCACAGTTATAGCACCTGCTGTGGAGATTGGCGGTATTACTCATTTGTATTACGCGGAAAAAATCGACAATAGACTTACTATGAATTTTTCAGGCGGCCCCTTTGACAGCACCGGTGGTGGCTTCTTAGTCAAATTTAAATAACTAAAAATGGATAACTTAGAGAAAAATATACTGACCGATTTAGCCCAGGCTTCTCTTGTGGAACAACGGCGAGCGAGACGCTGGAAAATATTCTTTCGACTGACTTATTTGGTATTGGCAGCGGTCATTTTTGTCACCTTAACAGCAGATGACAATGGTCAAGAAAAGGGACCCCACACCGCGATTATAGACATTGACGGCGTGATTGCTTCAGGAGCCCCTGCAAATGCTTACGATGTGATTGCCGGCCTCGAAAGGGCGTTCGAAAGCAAGGATGTAGAAGGAATCATCATTCGTATCAATAGTCCTGGTGGAAGCCCGGTTCAGTCGGAACTGATAAACCAGGAGATCAATCGCTTACGTAGTTTAAAGCCAGATATACCGGTTTATGCGGTTGTGGAAGATCTTTGTGCCTCAGGTGGTTATTACGTCGCCGTTGCGGCTGACACGATATATGTTGCTCCGTCCAGTATTGTGGGATCAATCGGAGTGAGAATGGATGGGTTCGAATTTACGGAGGCCTTAGATTCATTAGGAATTAAACGTCGCTTACTGACTGCAGGCGAAAATAAGGCATTTCTTGATCCATTTTCTCCCATGAAACCTGCGCAACAAGCTCACGCGAAATCAATCCTGAACAATATTCACCAGCAATTTATTAAGGCCGTAACTATCGGGCGAGGAGAGCGACTTCAGGAGAGTCCTGAGATTTTTTCTGGATTGGTTTGGACAGGAGAGCAGAGCATAGAACTTGGACTTGTTGACGACTATGGCAGCGTTCTATCGGTATCCAGAGACGTCATAGGTGCGAAAGAATTAGTCAATTATTCTGTTCAGGAAGGCTTTGGCGAGAGGATAATCAGAAAATTGGGTGCTGAAATTTTATATAAAACAATGATATACAACATATATTAACCGTAATTAATTAAAACTTACGGTAAACGCACACCATAACTTCTGAGCATTCTGGATAAGGCAATTAGCGGTAATCCGACCAACGCGGTCGGATCAGGGCCGAGTATCGAATCCAGAAGAGTAATTCCCAAACCTTCAGACTTAGCGCTACCAGCGCACCCGAGTACGTCCTCCGCGGTAACATAGCGCTCAATTTCTGAGATCTCGAGCACCCTAAATCTCACCTCCGTGCTGATTACCTCAGAATGATAGCGGTTTGTGTTTGTGTCCCAAACACACAAGCCGGTATGAAAAAAAGCGGTTTTTCCGCTTGCGTGCTCCAATTGATTAACAGCATTGTCTGGCGTCCCGGGCTTCGACAACCAACGACCCTCGCATTCAGCGACTTGATCTGAGCCGATAATAATGTGTCGCCCTGTCTTTTGCTCGGCCACAAATCGAGCCTTAGCTATCGATAATCTTTCAGCGCACGCGATAGTGCTTTCCTGATCGAGAGGTGTCTCATCCACGCGCGGCGACTCAATTTGAGCATCTGGACAAATCCGTTTCAGTAACTCTTGACGATAGATTGAGGTAGAAGCAAGAACAATTGTCGGATTAACCTCGGAACTCATGATTCATTATTTAGCTAATAAAATTTTGACAAATACGCATATAATCAATATTATGCGCGCGCTATGACTAACCGACCTGTTATTGACACACTGGAGTTTGCCAAGAAAGAACAAACTCAAGATCTAGAACTTAGGTCAGTTGACCTAGCTAGATTAACCGATGAGTCGACTATCGTAAATGACATAGTTACGGCGAACATCACCGGGGGAACACAAACAGACGGGAAACCATTTATTGACTTGAAGATTTTAAGCGGATTACGACTGACTTGCCAACGGTGCCTTGGTTTATTTGACTTGCAGATTAATTCGAACAGTCGGTTTATAATAGCGCTTAGAGAAAATGAACTATCGGAGGTCTCTTTGGAGGAGCAGCACGTCAATACGGTGCTTGCGGAAAAAGAGCTGGACCTTGTGGACTTTGTGGAGGAGGAACTGTTGTTAGCATTGCCAATGGTTCCGCTCCACGGTGAAGGTAAGTGCGAGAGTCCTCGGTTATTGGATATCGAAACAAATCCAACGAACCCATTCAAGAGGTTGAAATAGGTATATTAAATTTAAAAAATTTGGAGTAATTACAAATGGCCGTACAAAAAACTAAAGTTTCACCATCCCGCCGAAATATGCGTCGAGCACATGATTCGTTGTCTAGCCCAGCAATGGCAGTAGAGCCAAGCACTGGTGAAACACATCTCCGGCACCATATTAGTCCGAATGGCTTTTATCGCGGTAAAAAAGTTATTCAAAAAAACGACGACTAAATATAGGCAGGTATGTGCAGTGCCTAAAATTTTAGGCACTCCAGCTACTTGGGACATATATGGATCAAGTAAGTCGCTTTGCCGTTAAAAGATCGGCGTACAACTAATGACTATAAGACTAGCAATCGATTGCATGGGGGGGGACTTTGGCGTAAAAGTGACGGTTCCTGCAGCGATCCATTTCGTCAAATCCCATCCAGATACCCACGTCATTCTTGTGGGCAAGTCAGATCAAATTAAAAAGAGATTAAAACGTTATCCTCACGACAGTGAGCGAGTGAGCGTCATAAATGCTGACGAAATTATAAGTATGGATGAAGGGCCTGCTCAGGCACTACGCACCAAAAAAAATTCATCTATGCGTATCGCGATAAATCTAATAAAAGATGGACGAGCGAACGCGTGCGTTAGTGCTGGCAACACAGGAGCACTAATGGCTATTTCGAGGTTCGTACTTAAAATGCTACCGGGCATTGAACGTCCGGCAATTGCCTCATTTCTGCCGACTCATAAGGGACAGGTTTGCATGCTCGATCTTGGCGCCAACGTAGATTGCTCTGCGGATCATTTATTTCAGTTTGCCGTTATGGGTAGTTGCCTTGTCACTTCAAGCGGAGGTCCCACATTTCCGAGCATAGGCTTATTGAATGTTGGGTCGGAGGACATTAAAGGCAATGAAGTTGTTAAGGAAGCCTCAGAACTACTCAAACACAGCTCTCTTAACTTCAAGGGTAACGTTGAGGGAACAGACATATACAGAGGGACTACCGACGTGATCGTATGCGACGGATTTGTTGGGAATATCGCATTAAAAACATCTGAAGGCTTGGCTCAGATGTTGGGCAAATACCTCAAAGAAGAATTTCACCGCAATGCATTTACAAAAACTTTAGGATTATTGGCGTCTCCTGTAATCAATCAATTCAAAAAGCGTGTCGACCATCGGCGGTACAACGGAGCTAGCTTATTGGGGCTAAGGGGAATTGTCGTTAAAAGCCATGGGGCGGCCGACTTATACAGTATGGGATTCGCGATGCAAAGAGCTTATGAAGAAGTAAAACACTCCATGCTGGACGCCATTACTGATAATATTCAGGTGCCTGAACAGAAAGAGTTGTGATGTACTCAAGAATTATTGGTACAGGGAGCTACCTTCCGAAAAAAACTGTAACGAATAAAGACCTCGAGAAATTTGTAGATACGAATGACGAGTGGATCGTATCGCGTTCCGGTATCAAACAAAGGCATTTCGCAGCCGATGATGAACTCACCAGTGATCTCGCCGAAAAAGCCTCCAAAGAAGCAATCAAACAGGCTGGATTAAATAACGATGAGATAGATCTCATTATTGTTGCTACAACAACTCCTGACATGGTCTTCCCAAGTACCGCCTGCATTGTTCAATCCAAGTTAAATATTCCGAGCTGTCCGGCGTTTGATGTTCAAGCCGTATGTTCAGGCTTCGTTTATGCATTGAATATAGGTGACCTATTTATTAAAAGTGGTCAGGCAAAGAATGTGCTCATCGTGGGTGCGGAGACATATTCAAATATCCTTAATTGGAATGATCGAACAACGTGCGTTTTGTTTGGAGATGGAGCTGGCGCTGTAATTCTATCGAGTTCACAGAAACCAGGAATTTTAAAAACCAGCGTTCATGCAGATGGAGCCCTTCATCAACATCTTTGCGTTCCCGGTTGGGTTAAAGGTGGCGAAGTCGTTGGTTCCCCGATGGTGCAAATGGATGGGGGCATTGTCTTTAAATTCGCGGTAAAGGTTTTTGAGGAGACTGCGCTCGAGTTGCTCAGCGCGACAGAGAAAACCATCGAGGATCTTGACTGGTTTATTCCTCATCAAGCTAATATCCGCATTATGGAATCTACAGCTAAAAAGCTAAAGCTTCCCTTAGAAAAATTAGTGTCTACGGTTCATCACCACGGCAATACCTCAGCGGCATCAATTCCTTTGGCTTTGGACGAGGCAGTAAAGGATGGTCGCATTAAAGAAGGGGAGCTTATGCTATTTGCTGGAGTTGGTGGTGGCTTTACATGGGGTGGGGCTCTTGTTGAATTTTAGAAGAAAATAAGGGATTAGAATCGTGACATTTGCTTTTTTATTTCCAGGTCAAGGATCTCAATCTGTAGGTATGATGAGTGCGTTTTCAGAATTGTCAGTTGTTAAAGACACTTTTGAAGAAGCCTCATCGATTATGCAAAAAGATATGTGGCAACTAGCGCAAGCTGGCGCGCAAGAAGAACTTGCAATCACGACCAATACACAGCCGTTAATGCTCATATCAGACGTAGCTATGTATCGAGCATGGGTCGAACTAGGAGGACATCCACCATCCATCGTAGCCGGGCACAGTCTAGGTGAGTATGCGGCGTTGGTGACTGCGGGTGCGCTTGTGTTCTCCGACGCTGTTTCCCTCGTTCAGAAACGGTCAACGCTAATGCAAAATGCGGTTCCTCCTGGCATTGGTGCAATGGCAGCCGTATTAGGATTATCTGACGAAGACATTCAAACAGCGTGTGAGCGTGCCAAAGTACAAAACGGTGGTGTTGCTGAGGCGGCAAACTATAACGCTCCAGGGCAAGTGGTCATTGCAGGTGATAAGGCCACGGTAGAAAAAGCGATTGACGAAGCAAAAACATTGGGAGCGAAGCGTGCCATGATGCTTGCTATGGCAACACCATCGCACTGTAGCTTGATCAAGCCTGCAGCAGATTTATATTTATCAGCTTTGAACGAGGCATCCATAAGCACGCCAAATATACCGGTTATTCATAATTACAATGTGTTGCCATCAGCCACAGCAGAAGACATCCGAGATCGGCTGTATCAACAATTGTTTAGCCCGGTTAGGTGGGTGGAGACCATCCAGTATATTACCGCAACGGACATCAAAGTCGGATTCGAGTGCGGCCCCGGAAAAGTCATTACGGGGCTTAACAAACGTATTGACAAAGAATTACACATGATCCCGCTTGGCTCCCCGAAGGAGATGGAGCTTGCGATCAATGAATTATCAAGGAGCAACGGATGAACATCAGTTTGAAAGGCGAGGTAATCCTTGTAACGGGAGCGAGCAGAGGAATTGGTGCTGAGATCGCAAAAACACTTGGTTCATCCGGCGCAACACTTTTAGGCACTGCTACCTCTGACGAGGGAGCAGTGCGTATCACAGAGACACTGAAAACGATGAACATTGCTGGTCAAGGTTATCGACTTGACGTCTCTGAGGCAGATGAGTGTGCCAATACTTTAGCTGATATTGAGGAGAGTTACGGTCCCATCACAGTACTCATTAATAACGCAGGAATTACCCGAGACAATTTACTAATGAGAATGAAAGAGGACGAATGGGACGACATTATGAACACCAATCTTAAGTCTGTTTATCGTCTATCAAAGCTCGTGTGCCGCAACATGATGAAAGCGCGGTCTGGCCGTATCATTAATTTAACGTCAGTTGTTGGTTTTCTAGGGAATGCGGGACAGTCAAATTATGCGGCTGCCAAAGCTGGAATTGTGGGCTTCAGCAAATCTTTAGCCAGAGAGCTTGGTGGACGAAATATTAATGTGAACTGTGTTGCGCCAGGGTTCATTGATACCGAAATGACGCAAAGTTTGGCTGAGGAACAAAAAAAAACCTTGATAAATCAAGTGCCTTTAGGGCGTTTGGGGGAGGTTTCAGATATAGCTAATACCGTTTTGTTTCTATCCTCAGACTTATCAAAATACATTACAGGATCTACGATTCACGTCAATGGCGGGATGTTGATGGAATAGAACCAAGGACAGCTTTTATTTGTTAAAATACTGCGCTTTAGTGAGGGTCATTCACTAAATAACTTTTTTTTAGAAACTGAGGGGTTTGTACATGGAATCGATTGAGCAACGCGTCAAGAAAATTGTCGCTGAGCAGTTGGGTGTTAATGAAGCGGACATTAAAAATGAATCAACCTTTGTGGATGATCTTGGCGCTGATTCATTAGATACCGTGGAATTGGTCATGGCACTCGAAGAAGAGTTCGAATGTGAAATTCCTGATGAAGAAGCTGAGAAAATCACATCGGTTCAACAGGCTATCGATTACGTCAATTCTAATCTAGATAGTTAACCCATTAGTTAGGGACTATCTACACGATAAGGAGTAGTAGGTGTCAAGACGTCGTGTCGTCGTAACGGGGCTAGGGACCGTATGTCCCGTTGGAAATAATGTTCCTAAAGCTTGGCGAAGTATTCTCGCGGGACAATGCGGAATAGATACCATCACTCGGTTTGATGCCACTCCCTTTTCCTCACATATCGCTGGAGAGGTCAAAGAGTTCGATATAACCTCAATTATTCCTGCTAAAGACGCTCGTAGAATGGATACGTTCATCCACTATGGTCTTGCGGCAGGTATTGAGGCGCTTGAGGACGCGGGTTTCTCTAAGCAACCAGACAACGCCGAGCGTATCGGTGTGAATATTGGTTCGGGAATCGGAGGGCTTCCACTGATTGAAGACACCGATAAAATCTTAGAAAAAAACGGTCCGCGTAAGATTTCACCTTTTTTCATTCCAGGAGCCATCATCAATATGGTTTCCGGAAATTTATCAATTATGTATGGCCTCAAGGGGCCAAGCCTTGCGATGGTCACGGCGTGCACAACTGCCACTCATTGCATTGGAGACTCTGCCCGTCTTATCGAATACGGAGATGTCGACGTAATGGTCGCTGGTGGCGCAGAGTCCTGTGTATCGCCGCTTGGTGTCGGAGGGTTTGCAGCGGCTCGAGCGCTAAGTACGCGTAATGACGACCCAGCATCCGCTAGTCGACCTTGGGATAAGGGGCGTGATGGCTTTGTACTGGGTGAAGGGGCCGGCGTTATGGTTCTAGAAGAGTACGAGCACGCAAAGGCTAGGGGGGCCAAAATTTATTGTGAATTAAGTGGCTATGGCATGAGCGCGGATGCAAATCACATTACGGCTCCATGTGAAGATGGGGAAGGCGCCGCCCGATGCATGAACAACGCAATTAAAAACGGTGGTGTGGACCCAAATACCGTCGACTATATCAACGCTCATGGCACGTCAACACCATTGGGTGACATTGCAGAGACCATCGCTATCAAGCGTATGTTCGGGGATCATGCGCACAAACTAGTCGTGAGCTCGACTAAATCGAGTATTGGGCATCTACTTGGTGCTGCTGGAGGTGTTGAGGCGGTATTTACGGCCTTGGCGATTAAAGATCAGATGGCGCCGCCCACGATAAACCTTAACGACCAAGACCCTGAGTGTGACCTAGATTACGTTCCCAACGAAGCTAGAAGCATGCCGATCAGGTCGGCTATTTCCAATTCATTCGGTTTTGGCGGTACAAATGGAAGTCTCGTATTCTCCCGAATGGACTAAGTTTCTCTGGTTCATTTGAAGAAACAAATGTTTAGAACACTTTGAACCAGGTAAAAACATCAATAATCCGATTAAGCCTAGCCTTATCTGCGCTGGTAGGTCTATTTCTGGTCTGGTTACTCTTTGCTGGATTAAAGCCGATTGAACTGGATAATTCCGTGTTGGTCACGATTGAACGCGGTGCGACACTTAAGGGAGCAACGGAGTCACTAGAGCAAAGCTCGGTGATTCATGATGGTTGGTCTTTTAAATTGTTAGCTAGAGTATTCGGTTTAGGTTCTGAAATTAAAGCAGGGAAGTATCAATTCGACGACGGAATCACTGGGTTTCAGGTACTGCAAAAAATTCATCGTGGATACTTTGCTAAAAATCGCATAAGGATTCAAGAGGGTTGGACGTTTGGGGATCTCCGAGAAGCATTAAACCTACATGATGCTATTGTTCACACGACGTCGAATTGGACCAATAAAAAAATTCTTGATGAGCTAAATATCTCTTATAGCCACCCCGAGGGATTATTTTTTCCAGATACCTACGTTTTCACTGGCGGCACGAGCGACCTAAAAATTATGAGCATTGCTCATAAAAAGATGAATAGGGTACTAGAGGATGAATGGCGAATGCGCCATCCGGATATTCGTCTTAAGGATCCTTATGAAGGCCTCATTCTCGCTTCAATTATTGAGAAAGAAACCTATCTTGTAAAAGAAAAATCCATTATCGCGGGGGTATTCTTAAATAGACTTAAGAAAAGAATGCGACTGCAAGCTGATCCGACCGTGATTTACGGTATGGGGGACAATTTTGATGGTGATATTCGTTATAAAGACTTAAAAGACGACAATCCTTACAATACGTACACTCGAAATGGACTACCACCGTCTCCTATTGCGCTACCGAGCCTCAGTTCCATTCGCGCAGCCATGAGACCCGAACAAACGAGCTCTCTTTATTTTGTTGCAAAAGGCGATGGTACGCATCAATTCTCTGATAATCTAAAAGACCATAATCGAGCGGTGAGAAAATACCAACGCTAACAATAAGGACGCATGTGACCACAGGGCTTTTCATCACATTTGAGGGTATCGACGGAGCAGGGAAGAGTACGCAGCTTGATTACGCCGTCAATTACCTTCGAAGCAAGGAGAAAAAAGTCATTCAGACTCGCGAGCCTGGTGGTACGCCAATCAGCGAAAAGGTCCGTAATATGATTTTAGAGACCAATAGCCCCCTAGATTCCGAGACAGAGGTCCTTCTCATGTTCGCCGCACGCAAAGAGCATATCGCACGCGTCATTCGGCCCGCACTTGATTCTGGCTCAATTGTCGTTTGTGACCGATTCACCGATGCGACATTCGCCTATCAGGGCGGCGGCTCTGGTGTTTCGTCATCAAGAATAGAAACAGTAGAAGCATGGGTGCAAGGTGACTTCCAGCCTGATTTAACGCTTTTTTTTGATTTACCCATCAAAATCGCGCAACGACGTATGGGCCAGAGAAAAAAAGATCGATTTGAATCAGAGGCTTTGGACTTTCACGAACGTGTCCGACATGCGTACTTAGAGAGAGCAAAAAAAAGCCCGGAGCGAATTAAAGTTATCGACTCTTCGCAAACAAAGGGTCAAATTCGAGAGTTGGTGCAAGCTGAGTTAGATCGAGTATGCACGTAAGCGATTACCCTTGGCTCATCGAAGCGAAAAAAAATGTTGGAAAAACTCTTCCACCAGCTCTTTTGATACACGGAATAGAGGGCATCGGAAAGAATGTGTTGGCAACTTATCTTGCACAGTCCGCCTTATGCGAGCAGACAACTTCTATCAGTGATCCATGCGGCGAATGTCCATCTTGTGATTTGTTTAAGGCAGACACTCATCCAGATTTTAAGTTGCTGACTAACGATGAAGAAGATGTTTCAACGTCTGAGAGTGGATCAAGTACTTCGAAGAAATCAAAACATGTAATCAGCGTTAAATCTGTCAGGAACTTAGGAACGTTCTGCGTAACGAAACCCCACCGAGGACACGCTAAAGTAATCATTATTGATCCTGCAGAGAACTTAAACCAAAGTGCTTCAAATGCATTACTCAAAAATATAGAAGAGCCAGCTGAGTTTCTACATTTCATTCTGATAGCAAAACATAAGGAAACCCTTATTCCAACGCTACTCAGCCGATGTCTAAAAGTGCATGCCCGCCCGCCAGATGCCAAAGAGGCCTCCAAATGGATTGCTGTTCATGCGCAGGGAAAAAGTGAAAATAAGCTTAGGTTGCAGTTAGCGATAAGGCTATCAGGTAACGCGCCTTTATCCGCCATAAAACTCGTGGAAGACGATGAGTTTTTTTCGACCAGAGACAAAATAATTTCTCTTCTGAGTCAGAATCAAATTGACATATTCGCCCTTGCGACACTATGTGAAAAAATAGAGACGTCGACGTTACAAACAATTTTCTATGCACTATTGCATGATTTGATGTCCTACGAGCTCAAGACAGATCAGTTGTTTCATGAGGACAAGAGTATAGAAATAGGACAGATTAAACGCTCCATAACCTCCAAGGCGTTCAGTCGCTGGCAAACCGTATTTAATGATTACCTTAAATCTGCGAATCACCCATTAAATAGACGTTTGGCGCTTGAATCTTTATTTTTGAAATGGCCGCAAACTTAGGTAATGTATCTATGCAAATAATCGATTCTCATTGTCATATTAACTTCCCGGAACTCGGAGAAGATATTGAGGGAATCCTCAAGCGGATGGAAGAAAATAGCGTGACTAAAGCACTATGCGTATCGGTGCAATTGGAAAAACTAGATGAAATTTTAGACCTAGCGACGAAGTACCCAAATATTTACGCTTCTGTAGGAGTGCATCCAGACAACGATAATTGCGAGGAACCGACAACCGAGCAACTCGTCCAGTTATCCAACCACCCTAAAGTTGTGGCTATCGGGGAGACTGGGCTTGACTACTTTCGCGCAAAAGGTGATACCGAGTGGCAACGTGAACGTTTTCGCACGCATATCGATGCAGCTAAAATTACACAAAAGCCTCTGATCATCCATACACGAGAAGCAGGTAATGACACTTTAGATATACTCAGAGAACAGGGAAGAGGAAAAGTTAGAGGCGTCATGCATTGCTTCACAGAAACGCTACCCTTTGCACTCGCTTCAATCGAGTTGGGGTTTCTAATCTCCTTCTCAGGCATACTGACCTTCAAAAATGCTGAGGACATCCGAACCGTAGCCAAGGCAATACCTATTGACTCGATCATGGTTGAAACAGATTCTCCTTACCTCGCGCCAATGCCACATAGAGGCAAAACGAATGAGCCATCTTACGTACGTTTCGTTCTAGAGGAGCTAGCGCGCGTCAAAGAGTTACCTGTTGACGTTGTAGCTCAGAGGACTACGGAAAATTTTCATACGTTATTTTTAAAT
Source organism: uncultured Burkholderiales Genera incertae sedis bacterium (assembly GCA_905478365.1). Taxonomy (GTDB): domain Bacteria; phylum Pseudomonadota; class Gammaproteobacteria; order Burkholderiales; family Eutrophovitaceae; genus Eutrophovita. The sequence continues at coordinate 1,252 of CAJQIK010000145.1, read as the reverse complement.
AACGAATCAACCGAGTCTATCCTTTAGTCGCTCCAGTTCGCCTGATATTTTTTTAATTCCGTTCATCAATTCTTGTTTGTGACGCTCATCTTCGCTATCAGCTGAAGTGAGCGCCTTATTCTCTTTGTTGACCACATCGACAACAATAGCAATCAACATATTAAGAAATGCAAATGCCGAGAAAAATATGAAAGTTAAGAAATATATCCACGCTAAAGGGTAAAACACCATGACTTCATACATCACATCAGTCCAGTCCTCGAACGTCATGACTCTAAAAAGGGTAAGCATAGATTTCGAGATATCTCCCCAAAGAAATGGATTAATTGTTGCAAACAATGTCGAACCAATTGCACCATAGATATAGAAGAAAATAAACATGAGCAACACGAGATAACCCAGTCGTGGAAGCGATTTAAATAACGCGTTCAGTAGCAGTCGTAATTCAGGAATAAACGATATCAGCCTTAAAACCCTAAAGATACGTAGTAATCTTCCGACGAAAACCAGATTAGAGCTTTCCAACGGGATTAAGCTACCGACGACAATGATGGTATCGAAAAGATTCCAAGGATCTCGAATAAAGCGCTTAAAATCCCCCTCAGCGATATAACGAATAATGATCTCTATGAGGAAAATAATACTTATAAGAAGATCCAGGTATGAGAGTAATTCTTGATAGGGCTCAAGCTGCTTGAACGTTCGAGCACCCACCGTCAAGGCCGAGAAAATAATGATGAAAATCATCGATATTTCGAATAATTTGTGATGTCTTATATCGATTATCTTTTGTATGAGCATTAGTTGATCAATCTGAATTTAAAATTTAATGTCGCCATTTTAATTAAAATAAATAGCACATAATGAACAATTTGGAATTTCAGTTAAATTAGTCTTAATGCCATGCTCATAACGCCACTCAATCCAATAGTTGGTTGTGCCATCGAAGGCGTATCGCTCGTTAGTGCCAGCGAAGATGAACTACGGCAGATTTATGCAGCATGGCTGCAATATAGCGTTGTGGTCATCAAAGAACAAAAATTAACACCATCTGACCAACTTAAATTTGCCTCTTATTTTGGGTCTCCAGACATCTATCCGTTTTTAGAGGGTTTGGACGACTACCCTGAGATAACACGTGTGCTGAAAAAACCATCAGATACCGAGAACTTTGGAGGTGTTTGGCATACCGATACGATTTATCTGGAGAAGCCTCCTATGGCGAGCATGCTCTATGCTATCGATGTTCCCT
>CAJQIK010000144.1 GCA_905478365.1 uncultured Burkholderiales Genera incertae sedis bacterium | reverse complement strand
TGGAGCTTTTTTAAAAAATTATATGTCACAGAGTGGCGGGAAAAAGAAGGTGTAAAGTTTTGGGAGAAGCATGCTCAAACGTTAATCAGGGCGGAGGATCAATTTGGCATACCACAGGAAATTATCACGGCGCTCATCGGAATAGAAACCAATTACGGAACTTATACGGGCGAGTTTCGTATCGTCGATGCATTCTATACTTTGGGGTTTTATGGTAAGCGTCGGAACAAGTATTTTTTGAAAGAATTTGAAGAGTTTTTAATTTTAGCTCGGGAAAATAACATCGCACCAAATTCTATTAAGGGGTCATTTGCCGGGGCGATAGGTATCGCCCAGTTTATGCCTTCTAGTTATCGCGAGTATGCCATCGACTTTGATGGTGATGGTAAGGCCGACTTGGAGAATAGCGTAGCGGACGCTATCGGTAGCGCAAGTAATTATTTGAAGAGACATGGTTGGAAGCGAGGAGAGCCTATTGTTTTTCCGGTAAGCGCTGACAATGATCAAGTTCTTAGCGAGATGGCGGGAAAGTCAAAACCAAATCGCACCTATGGTGAACTCAAACAAGCCGGCGTTAAGCAGGACCTTGGGCTTAATGATGATTTGGCGGTTGGTTTGTTTAAACTTGAAGGAGACGAGGGAGTCGAGTTATGGATGTCTTTGAAGAATTTCTATGTTATCACGCGCTATAACCCCAGTAATAATTATGCATTAGCGATGGTTCAGCTATCTGAAAAAATAAAAGCATTGAAGAATGCTGATTGACCATAGGTGTTTTAATCTTACCTCTGACGTGGATTTAATATGACCATTTCATTTAGTCATACATTTGCAAATGAACTGGAGGGTTTTTATCAAAGTTGCAGTCCAGAAAAATGTACCTCACCGAGAATATTGCAATTGAACGCATCCTTGGCTGAAGAGCTGGGATTCGATTGCAGAGGACTTAAGGATGAACAGGGCGCGGCAGTCTTTTCTGGAAACACGTTGCCAGATAACGCTAATCCAATAGCGCAGGTTTATGCGGGTCATCAGTTCGGCATGTTTACACCACAGCTAGGTGATGGCCGAGCGCTGCTCATAGGCGAGGTAGTAGACGGAAAGGGTGAGCGTCGAGATATTCAGTTGAAGGGTTCCGGAAGAACGCCATTTTCGCGTGGTGGTGACGGTAAAGCAGCTCTAGGCCCAGTACTAAGAGAATATTTAGTGAGTGAGGCCATGCATCGGTTTGGTATTGCGACAACACGTGCTTTGGCTGCTGTTGGCACTGAAGATTGGGTTGCGCGTGAGGAGCTGAAGCCTCGAGCGGTTCTAACGCGCGTTTCCGCCAGCCATATTAGGGTTGGAAGCTTTGAGTTTTTTGCGGCTAGGGGAGAGTGGGATCAAGTAAGGCGGTTAGCCGATTACGCAATTGATAGGCACTTTCCTGATGTAAAAGATATGAAAGATGTTTATTTAGACTTCTTTAAGTCAGTTATGCGTAAGCAAGCCAAATTGATCGCGGACTGGATGAGTATAGGATTTGTTCATGGTGTGATGAATACAGACAATATGACCATTTCTGGAGAGACGATCGACTATGGCCCGTGTGCTTTCATGGATCGTTATGTCCCGTCTACTGTTTTTAGTTCTATTGATGACCATGGTCGCTATGCTTATGAGAACCAACCGAAAATTGGTCAGTGGAATTTGGCCCAACTGGCAAAAGCGTTAATTCCGTTATACGAGGAAGAGCAAGAACTGGTGATACAAAGGTTCGTGGATGAGCTTGATACATTTAATGATTATTACGAGACATTTTGGCTAGAAAATATGCGCGCAAAGCTCGGCTTCATCAACAAAGAAGAAGGGGATCGGGATCTTATAAATCAGTTATTAAAACTCATGCATGAATGTGACGCCGACTTCACATTAACTTTTCGTTATTTGTCCAAAGTGAGGTTAGGTAGCGAGCTTGAGTTTAAAGGGCAATTTAGTAACTCGATTAACACTAGTGAATGGTTATCCCAGTGGCTCCAACGTGTTAGCCGGGATGAGCCGTCTCCTGAGCGGAGTGCGCTGATTATGGATGCGGTGAACCCCATCTATATCCCGCGTAATCATAAAATCGAGGAAGCGTTAGATGCCGCGGTAAATCACAACGATTTGGAGCCATTTCGGGTAATGCTCGCTGTGGTGTCCGAGCCTTACTCTGAAAGAATGAGTGATGATGAATTTGCCAAGCCGCCTCTAACGACCTCCGCACCTTACGTGACTTTTTGTGGCACATAAGTTCGAGATAGAGTTAAACTTTTGAAGGAATTTACTCTTTGATATTTCTGAGTAGTTGATCGAGTTCGTAAATAAGGTCTAGCGCTTGCTTAGGTGTTAACTCGTCTGGCTTGACTTCCGCAAGTCGCACAGAGATTGGATCTTCGAGCTCTGAGTTTAAGGCTTTATTTTGTCTGAATAAATCAGGCTGAGTTGTGCCGTCTTTTCCTTTTGATTCTAAGAGTTTGAGCTCTCGTTTTGCTGCATGAACAACTTCTTTAGGAACTCCTGCAAGCTGAGCAACTTGGATACCATAACTTTGTGATGCTGGGCCATGAGCAACGCTGTGTAAAAATACAATTTTATCTTTATGCTCAACTGCAGAGACATGAATATTCTCCACGTCTGGAATTTCTTGAGATAAGCCAGTTAATTCGAAATAGTGTGTCGCAAAAAGTGTAATACTTCGATTCGCTTTAGCTAGATACCGAGCTATTGAAAATGCCAAAGCAAGTCCGTCATACGTTGAGGTGCCACGACCAATCTCATCCATAAGTACTAGGCTATTTTGAGTGGCGTTATTCAGAATGTTTGCAGCCTCTGACATCTCCACCATGAATGTGGACTGACCTCCAGCCAGATTATCTGATGCTCCAATACGAGTGAAGATTTGATCGATTCGTCCAATCAAAGCAGATTCTGCTGGTACAAAACTCCCAACATGAGCGAGCAGCACTATCAACGCACATTGGCGCATATAAGTTGATTTTCCGCCCATGTTAGGACCAGTGATAATGAGCATTTTCCGATGGGTAGTGATCTCTAGATTGTTCGAAATAAAATTATCAATTTGTGTTTCAACAACAGGGTGACGACCGTTGACAATATTTATCTCGTTGTGGTCGACTAGCGTCGGACAGACATAGTTCTGCTCTAGAGCTAATTGGGCGAGACTACAAAGGCCATCAAGTTGGGCAATAGCTCTTGCAACCTTTTGAATTTCTTCTCGAGACCGCTGTAATGTATCGATCACACTTTCGTAGAGGTGTTTCTCACGCTTTAGCGCACGGTCTTTTGCTGATAGCGCTTTGTCTTCAAATTCTTTTAGTTCTGGCGTAATAAATCGTTCCGCATTTTTTAGCGTTTGTCGTCGTCTATAGGTATCTGGCAATTCGGAGGCATTCGTTTTTGAAACCTCAATATAAAACCCATGGACGCGGTTAAACTCCACTTTCAGGTTATTAATACCTGTTGCCAATCTTTCTCTTTGCTCTAGCTCTATCAGGAAGTCACCACAATCGTTCTGTACTGATCTCAGGTTGTCTAGTTCGGCATCAAAGCCATGATTGATTACTCCACCCTCTGTCAAAAGGGCTGCTGGCTCAGGGAGAATTGCGGCAATAAGCTCTGCCGCTATGTTTGCGTTACACGATATATCTTCGGATAGAGAGGCTAACAATGGTAAATCAGAGGTTGTAATTAACGTTTGAAGCTCAGGTAATAGCATTAGGGATTCTCTTAGACCAGAGAGATCTCGAGGTCGGGCAGTTCGCAGAGTGATCCGTGAATTGATTCTTTCGATATCTGAGATTGAACCAAATATTTGTCGTATTGCATTCAAAACAGTAGAGTTTTTTGAGTCTGTAAACCATGTGACGACCGAAAGCCGTTCATTAATATCGTTGTGATTGAATAAAGGGTGGTTCAGCGCGTGTTGAATCCAGCGAGAGCCCATACTGGATTTTGCTTTATCAAACGTTGATAGCAGTGTCGGACTGCTCTCTCCTTGCAGTGTCGTGTTTATTTCGAGATTTTTGCGGGTGGCAAGATCGAGCTGTATAAAGTCATTATCCTGTTCAATCTGAATCGCTGTGATATGCGATAGTGGTTCGGATTGGGTGCTTTGGGCATAGCTTAGGAGCGCGCCGGCTGCCGATATGGCGGATGAATATTCTTCACAGCCAAATCCCCTTAAGTCACGAACTTTAAGGTGATCGCATAGATTATTTCGGGCCACTTCTTCTTCAAAGTTCCAGACGGGAAGGTGTTGAATTCTAATTTTAGTTTGATCCATTCCCAAAAAAACTGAGCCTTCAGGCGCAATTATCTCGGAAGGACGAAGACGTGCTATTTCATTCAGTATCGATAATGTGCTGCTTTGCTTCATTTTCAACTGTCCTGAAGCAATGGACAGCCATGCTATGCCCCAGTTATCGTTGTTTTTATAAAAACTGAGTACATAATTTTCCTGCTTATCAGGTAACAGCGCAGCATCCGACAGTGTGCCCGGAGTGACTATTCGAACGACTTTTCTTTCCACGGGACCTTTTGATGTCGCTGGATCTCCAGTTTGTTCGCAAATCGCTATGGATTCCCCATGTTTCACAAGTTTTGCAAGATATTGTTCTGCAGCATGATGAGGGACCCCTGCCATCTTAATGGGCTCTCCCGCGGAACTCCCTCTAGCAGTCAGAGTAATGCCTAGTAACTCAGACGCTCGTTCCGCGTCATCAAAGAATAATTCGTAGAAGTCACCCATTCGATAGAACAGGAGCTTGTCGGTATGTGCTGCTTTAATTTTGAGGTACTGACGCATCATCGGTGTATGCGCAGATGCCTGTGAAGTATGTTGAGCCTTATTCTGGTCGATTTTATTCGGTTGAATTTTGGTCATGAGCAATTAAGAACACATTTATCTTCACGGGTAAATATTTAGATATTCGTTGAATACCAAACATGTCGTCTATCCTGCCATAAACGTAAAACAAGTGATGTATTGGGTAACTTTAATTTTTCAGGTTGCGAACATGGGGCCGAAGTGTTGACAACAATTGAGCAAATATTTTAGGATTTCCAGCCACAATTTTTCCGCTGTCCATGTATTGTGGCTCACCATCCAAATCACCGACAAGCCCTCCCGCTTCCTTAATCAGTAACGCGCCAGCTGCCATGTCCCATGGGGAAAGGCCGATCTCCCAGAAGCCATCCAAGCGACCCGCAGCAACGTTAGCTAGATCTAATGCTGCCGCACCAGGCCTTCGAATTCCAGCAGTTTTTAATGCGAGTGATTTGAACATCTCTCCGTAGGAATCAACATCTGAATTTGCCTTGAATGGAAAACCGGTCCCTATAAGGCAGTCGATCAGCTTGTCTCTTTTAGAGACGCGAATTCTTTTTTCATTGAGATACGCACCCGCACCTCGGGAGGCTGTAAAAAGATCGTTGCGACATGGGTCATAGACAACGGCTACTTGTAATTGTTTTTTATAGGCTAGTGCTATGGATACTGCGTAAACAGGGAAGCCGTGTAAAAAGTTCGTTGTACCGTCGAGTGGATCGATAATCCATTCGTAGTCGGATTCCCCGATTCTTCCAGATTCCTCAGCTAAAAATGCGTGGTCTGGATAAGTTTTTTGTAATGAATTAATTATCTCCGCTTCTGCCGCATGATCAACTTCGCTAACAAGATCATTTTTTGTTTTATGCTGTATTTTTAGCTGCTCAATATTTTCGGCCGCACGATTAATAATATCGCCTGCGCGCCTAGCGGCTTTGACCGCGAAGCCTACCATGGGATTCATAGTGATCTCTCGAAGTATTTAAAGAACGAAGACGTTATTCTAAATTAAACGAGCGCTGCTCGTGATGCTAGATCTGTCGTTGAGAATAAATTTAATCTAAGTCTCGAGTAATAGTACACTGACATTCATGCTTAACAGAGTAAGAATAATACTGGTCTCCCCAAGCCATCCTGGCAATATTGGATCTGCTGCCCGTGCAATGAAAACCATGGGGCTGACTCGTTTATATTTGGTTGACCCTAAGATTTTTCCGCACAGTGATGCGACTGCACTTGCGGTAGGCGCTAATGACTTGTTGGAAAGTGCATCAATATGCAGTTCACTTGATGAGGCGTTAATGGGAACCGTGTTTTCTGTAGCTGCGACCGCGAGAAACCGTGACTTGAGTCATCAAATAATGACCCCTCGGCAAGTGGCTGATTCTTTTTTAGGAAAGACGGACGAAGGAGATGTCGCCATTGTGTTCGGCCCTGAGCGGACTGGGCTGACTATTGAGGACGCGACTAAATGCAATGTCGTTTCTACCATTCCATGCAATCCCAATTATTCTTCTTTAAATTTAGCGCAAGCGGTGCAAGTCTTCAGTTACGAGTTAAAAGTAGTCAGTGCAAAGGCGACTGTTGTTGGCCAAACTAAAAAGACGATTGAGAGAGCTACCCACGAGGAAATTGAATGGCTTATCGCACACTTTGAAAAAGTTCTGATAGACGTTGAGTTCTTAAATGCCCAAAACCCGGGGCGAGTGATGCAACGCTTGCGCCGATTAGTCGCTAAGACGGACTTGGAGAAAGACGAGCTTAATATCTTGAGGGGTTTTCTCAGCGCAGTCGAGAAAAAAGCGCTGTAAAATCGACAGCAGTTCGATATAAACTAGGATGAATAATGTTTGGCCGACTACGTGAAGAAATTGACATCATCTTTGACCGCGATCCAGCTGCTAGAACAACTTGGGAAGTAGTGACTTGCTATCCAGGCTTTCATGCGATGTTGTTTCATCGCGTTGCGTCCGCGTTGTGGCATCGTGGGTTACGTTGGTTGGCGAGGTGGCTTTCCTCTATTTCCCGTTTATTGACTGGGATTGAGATTCACCCTGGAGCCACCATTGGGCGACGATTTTTCATTGACCACGGTATGGGGGTTGTGATTGGGGAAACATCGATCATTGGTGACGATTGTACGTTATACCATGGGGTAACTTTAGGCGGTACAAGCTGGAATAAAGGCAAGCGACACCCTACGCTTGGCGATGGGGTCGTCATTGGAGCTGGGGCCAAAGTGCTTGGTCCTATATCAGTGGGAGCTAATGCCAAAGTCGGATCTAATGCGGTTGTGGTTAAAGACGTACCGACTGAAGCCACCGTCGTAGGGATTCCCGCCCGTATCGTCGAAGACGGTCAAAGTGACAACCAGAATGACGATACAAAACAGGGGTTTGCAGCTTATGCTACGAGTACCGACGCGAATGATCCGATCGTCAAAGCGTTGAGCGCTGTTTTGGAGCGTGCTGACAACGTCGACGCACGTCTTGATTATATTGTTTCCGCTCTTAAAAAATTAGGCGTAAATGCGCCGGATCAGGTAGATAAGGAACAGTAAATCGAATCTTTTAAATAGTTGACTAAAATAGTCGGGAACTTTACAATCCAGCCCTGTCTTACCTTGTGCAGCAAATACAGCTGCTGTGAAGTCCACGGACCCTAGGAGGGGCCATATCAATGAGGTTAACAACAAAAGGTCGCTTTGCGGTCACTGCGATGATGGATATAGCTTTGCAAGAAGGAGTTCGACCTGTCGCTTTGAGCGATATTAGCGAACGGCAAAATATCTCTTTATCTTACCTTGAGCAACTGTTCGGAAAACTCAGGCGGCGCGCGCTCGTCACTAGCGTCCGAGGTCCAGGTGGTGGTTATCGAATTAGTCAGCCGACAGAAACGATTACCGTTGGCGAAATAATAAGAGCCGTTGATGAAACTGTTGACGCAACTCAGTGTGGTGGATTAAAAAATTGTAAAGATGACAAAGAGTGCATCACTCACGAACTTTGGACGGGTTTGAATGAACATATCTTTGACTACATGGATACCGTTAAGCTTGCGGATCTGGTTGAAAAACGTGTTTTTAAGATGAATGGCGTCCATAAAGTAAAGTTCGAGAAGATAAATCGTGTGTAACCATTCGCAAATGTCCAGATCATGTCGATTGAAAGCAGGGCTCTAGTTGATGTCGGTTTATTTTGATCATAATTCCACAACCAGGCTTGCTGAGCCTGCGCTTGAGGCAATGCTCCCATTTCTGCAGGAGCAATACGGAAATGCCTCTAGTCGTCATGATTTAGGAACTGCCGCGCGGGAAGCGATTAATCAATCGAGAGAGAAAGTCGCCTCTTTGGTTGGAGTTCAGGCATCTCAGGTGATTTTTACGTCTGGGGGGACCGAATCGAACAACATGTTCATTAATGGAATGACCTCTTATCTTCCACCAGGGAAGATTTTAATTGGGGCGATTGAGCACCCTTGTGTCGTGGTTCCATCGAGACATCTTGCTCGATTGGGGTGGTCACTAGACATGATTCCTGTCTCAGCTGATGGTGTAATTCAGGTTAACAATATCTCTACAAATGCCTTAGCGAAAGATTGCTTGGTATCGGTGATGGCGGCTAACAATGAGACAGGTGTCAAGCAACCTATTTCTTTACTTGCTGCCCAAGTGAGAAACTGTGGTGGGTGGATGCATACCGATGCTATTCAAGCGGTCGGAAAAATGCCTATTTCATTTAGTGATAGTGGTGTTCATGCCATGAGTCTATCGGCTCATAAGATATATGGACCTAAAGGCATAGGAGCCTTAATTGTTGATAAAAAGTTGCCTATCGATGCGTTTATTCGAGGAGGAGGTCATGAATCTGGTCTGCGGTCAGGGACTGAAAACGTTGCTTCAATTGTAGGTTTTGGCGCTGCTGCAGAATTGGCAGTGGAAATAGCAAGGAATTATGATGCACGTGTCGGCTTTTTGCGTGACAGGATCGAGTCTGAGCTGACCGGTTTGGGGGCTGTGATACATGGATACCGTTCTCCCCGTTTAGCCAATACGTCGTATTTTTCGATACCGGGCATACAAGGCGAGACTCTTGTGATGGAGCTCAATAAGTCAGGTTTTGCGGTAGCAAGTGGGTCGGCATGTTCCAGTCACGGTAGCGATTTAAGTGCGACACTCAAAGCCATGGGAGTTTCTGAGGAACTTGCGCACGGTGCAGTGCGTCTTAGCCTAGGATTAGGTAACACAATCGAAGAGTGTGAAAAGTTTAATGCAGATTTGAAAGTTATTGTTTCACGGTTAAAGGGTTTGGTTTCACTTACGGTTTAAATTAAATATTAATTATGTCAATACAAGTTACAGAAAAAGCGGCACTTCACATTCTACGATCCTTGGAAAAAGAGGGTGGTGTGGGGTTGAGGTTTGGAGTAAAAACTGTCGGGTGTTCAGGTTTGAGTTATACGTTTGAGAAAGCGTCCGAGATTACGCCCGAGGATGAAATATTCGAATCTGAAAATGTGAAGGTGTTGGTTAAAAAAACTGACCTTTTATTTTTAGATGGATCAACTCTTGATTTTGAACGGCAAGGTTTAAATGAATTATTCAAAGTCTCGAATCCAAAAGCTGCAGCTACGTGTGGCTGTGGCGAGAGTTTTACCATTGACGAAAATAACTGAGGTGTCGTAACGATATGAGTGCTGCAATTGATAACATTGTTAACCAGCCTTACACGGCTGGATTTAAAACAGATATTGAGACCGACTCCGTTGCTCGGGGATTGAGTGAGGATGTCATCCGAACGATATCCAGCAAAAAGAATGAGCCTGATTGGTTATTAGATTTTCGGCTGAAAGCCTATAGGCATTGGTTAACTATGACGGAGCCCAAATGGCCCAATGTAAGCTATCCTAAAATAGACTTTCAGGACATCATTTACTACTCGGCACCCAAGCCTAAAGCAACCAAGAAGTCTATGGACGAGGTTGACCCTGAGTTGCTGGAAACATTCGAGAAGCTTGGTATTCCCATGAATGAACGCGCTGCGCTCGCAGGTGTTGCGGTCGATGTTGTGTTTGATAGTGTGTCAGTCACGACTACCTATAAAGAGAAATTGGCGGAGTTTGGAATTATTTTCTGTTCTTTTTCTGAAGCGGTCCGAGATCATCCGGACCTAATCAAGCGTTATCTCGGCAGTGTTGTTCCTTACACTGACAATTTTTATTCAGCGTTGAATTCGGCGGTCTTTACCGATGGGTCTTTTTGTTTTATCCCCAAAGGGGTGAAATGCCCGATGGACTTGTCGACTTATTTTCGTATCAATACGCAGGATTCTGGTCAGTTTGAGAGGACATTGATTGTTGCTGAGGAGGGTAGCCAGGTTTCCTATTTAGAAGGGTGCACTGCACCTCAGTTTGATACGAATCAACTTCATGCCGCAGTGGTTGAGCTGATCGCTTTGGATAACGCGGACATCAAGTACTCAACAGTGCAAAATTGGTACGCTGGGGATGAAAATGGTGTCGGTGGAATCTTTAATTTCGTCACTAAGCGGGGACTTTGTAAGGGTGTCAATTCAAAGATTTCTTGGACTCAGGTTGAGACGGGCTCGGCAGTGACTTGGAAATATCCTTCTTGTGTTCTGCTTGGCGATAATTCAGTGGGTGAATTCTATTCCGTGGCATTGACCAATAATATGCAGCAAGCTGATACAGGAACAAAAATGTTCCATATTGGAAAAAATACGCGTAGCCGCATCATCAGTAAGGGGATTTCCGCAGGCAAATCAAATAATAGCTATCGGGGTTTAGTTAAAGTGTCGCCTAAAGCCGATGGAGCTCGAAACTATTCCCAATGTGATTCAATGCTTATCGGGGACCTTTGTGGCGCGAATACGTTTCCTTATATAGAGGTCGGTAATAAGAGTGCGACTGTGGAGCATGAGGCCAGTACGTCAAAGATTGGTGAGGAGCAACTATTTTATTTTTTGAGTCGGGGTATCGACTCTGAAGAAGCAGTATCAATGATCATTAACGGATTTGTCAGAGATGTATTTATGCACTTGCCCATGGAGTTCGCGGTCGAGGCAACAAAATTACTCGGTCTCAAACTGGAGGGAAGTGTTGGATGATTACAAAAAATGCAGAGACAATTCTAAGTGTGCAAGGTCTGTCAGCCAGTATCAATGGAGCCCAAATTTTGAAAGGTTTGGATATCACCGTTAAGGCGGGTGAGATACACGCAATAATGGGGCCTAACGGGTCTGGAAAGAGTACTTTTTCTAAAGTTGTAGCGGGACATCCTTCTTACTCAGTAGACGAAGGAACGATAGATTTCAAAGGGAAAAATTTAACGGACTTAGAACCAGATGAACGTGCAAAACTTGGTATTTTTTTAGGTTTTCAATACCCAGTGGAAGTACCGGGAGTTACAAATGGCTCGTTTTTAAGGCTTGCTTACAACACCGTTCAAGGTGCGCGTGGAAAAGACGAACTAGACCCGCTCGAGTTTGACGATTTCATACAGAGTAAACTGAATTTATTAGGAATGGATGCGAGTTTTTTAGAGCGTAGCCTCAACGATGGGTTTTCGGGCGGAGAAAAAAAACGGAATGAAATCCTCCAGATGGCTATTCTTGAACCCACATTGGCAATATTAGACGAGACGGATTCTGGGCTTGACATTGATGCCCTTCGTGTCGTTGCAAACGGAGTTAACACACTACATGGTGATTCCGATGCGGTCGTGCTCGTCACTCATTACCAGCGGCTATTGAATTACATTGAGCCGGACTTTATCCATGTTGTTGACGGCGGACGCGTCATCAAGACAGGGGATAAATCACTTGCACATGAGCTTGAGTCTCGAGGTTACGAGTGGATTCTGGAAGAAAATAGTTCGAGCGTGTCATGAGCGAGCAATCAATTGAGTTCGCCGCCTCTTTGTTACAGGACAATGGGGCAGGCACTGAGTTTTCTCAACAGGAGTGGTTGAAGGAGCGACAGCAGGAGGCTCGGACCCAGCTTAAGATGTATCCGTTACCAACAACCGCTGAAGAAGAGTGGCGGTTCACTGACTTAACGGCACTTTACAAGAGCACATTGTCAGTTCCGAGGGTTGATGTGTCGGTTGACCCATCAGTGATTAATTCACTGCTCATACCAGAGGCTGTCAGTTCAATTGTTCTTGTGGATGGAGTTTATTCTCCTGACATGAGCGTTGTAGACGAGGGAAAAGCTAAAATTAAAGTTAGCAACCTTAAAGCCGCTCTTCAAGATAAAAGTCTCACCTCAATATTAAAAGATAAGTTGAATCGAATTCCTGGAGATGGCATCAGTGCTTTTGGGGAAATGAATACCGCGCTGTTTAAAGATATCGCAGTTATTCATGTTGATTCTAGTGTGAGAGAGTTTGAGACGATTCACGTGTTAAACGTCAGTACTGGAAAGCATACATTCAGTCATCCACGCTTACTTCTTATTGCTGAGAAGCAGGCGAAAGTACGTATTTTGGAGGATTATGTCGGGATCGGAGGCTTCGGGTATATGACTAATTCTGTGTCGGAAATATCCCTCGCCGCTGGCGCTCAGGTGATACATGTCAAGCTTCAACGCGATGATGATAGTGCTTACCATATTGCCCACACTCATGTGGGGGTAGACAACGGAGCGTCGTATCGCAATTGGTCGATCAGTGTCGGCGCTGCAGTATCAAGACATAATTTAGTGACACGCCAGCGACAAGAAGGTGGTGACATACAAATCAAGGGATTGGCGCTTGGCCATGAAAAACGGATCGTAGATACTCACTCTTGTATTGAGCATACGGAGCCTCATGGAGAGTCAAACCAAGTCCACAAGACGATTGCTGGCGGTCGCTCAAAGGTTGTGTTCAACGGAAAAGTAAAGGTGCATAAAAATGCACAGCAAACCAACTCCAGTCAGCAAAACCGTAATCTATTGCTAAGTGCTCGCGCATCAGTTGATGCTAAGCCTGAGTTGGAGATTTTCGCCGATGATGTTAAGTGCGCTCACGGAGCAACTGTGGGGCAAGTGAGTGAGGATGAATTGTTTTATCTGAAGACGCGAGGTCTCGATGACGTGATGGCGCGTAATGTACTCAATTACGCTTTTGCAAAAGAGGTCATTGATGATTTACCTATCGCGTCTCTATCCGGAGTGATTGAAAGCTACATCAAAGAACAAACTAAAACATGAATATAGGTAGAATTTAGATGGGCAAAATAGATAGAGAAGTAGTTACTGTTGATTTGGACGCGGAGAGCATTAAAAAAGACTTTCCTATTTTGTCGAATTCAGAAAATAATAAATCTTTAGTGTACTTAGATAGCGGCGCAAGTGCGCAAATGCCTCGATTGGTTATTGACCGAATTAATCACTATCATCAGCATGAGCATGCCAATATTCACCGGGGTGTTTATGACTTATCTGAGCAAGCAACGATCTCATATGAGTCAGTGAGATCAACGGTAGCGCGTTTTTTAAATGTCGCTGACACTTCGGAAGTTATTTTTACCAAAGGTACAACGCACGCAATTAACCTAGTAGCGCATGCTTTTGGACGTACGTTTGTCCGCGCCGGAGACGAGATAGTCATCTCTCACATGGAGCATCATTCTAATATTGTCCCTTGGCAACAGCTTTGTGAGGAAGTGGGCGCCACTTTGAAGATAATTCCCATTAGTGATATTGGGGAACTAGATATGGAGGCATACGGTCGTTTGCTGTCAGAGCGTACTAAAATCGTAGCTGTCACCCATGTCTCGAATGTTCTTGGCACAATAAATCCAATTAAAGAAATGGTGGCATTAGCCCACTCTAAAGATATTCCAGTTTTAGTCGATGGTGCTCAGGGAGCACCTCATATGAAAGTTGACATTCAAGACTTGGACTGTGATTTTTATATTTTTTCAGGCCACAAGGTTTGTGGGCCGACAGGGATTGGTATTCTTTACGGAAAGCGTAACTGGTTGGAGCGAATGAACCCGTATGAGGGCGGGGGAGACATGATTCTTTCCGTGACTTTCGAAAAAACGACGTACGCTGAAATTCCAGCGAAGTTCGAAGCAGGAACTCCCCCCATCGCTTCGGCAATTGGTTTGGGTGAAGCGATAAAATATCTTGAGGCAATTGGTCTCGAAAGAATTGAAAAACATGAAAAGGTTTTAACTCGATATGCGACAGAGGCTTTAACAGAGATAAATGGCCTTACAGTCTACGGAACTGCGCCTAACAAAGCGGGTGTCATTTCGTTTGGTGTGAAAGGTGTGCACCCACATGATATGGGAACATTACTTAGCGATGATGGCGTTGCCGTTCGAGCAGGTCATCATTGTGCGCAACCTGTAATGCAAAGGTTTAAGGTGCCGGCAACAACTCGTGCCTCCTTCTATTTGTACAATACACTTGAAGATATAGACAGGTTAGTTAGCTCAGTTCGAAATGCAAAGAAAATATTTAGTTAGGGAATTGTAAATATGAGTTCCAAGCAAATGTATCAAGAAGTTATTCTGGACCATTGTAAAAAACCCCGTAATTGGGGGCAGTTATCAAACGCAACGCATAAGGCGGAGGGTATAAATCCGTTATGCGGTGATCATATATGGGTCAGTATGAACGTTATTGATGAGAAGATTTCAGATATTCAATATGAGGGAGAGAGCTGCGCTATCTGCATGGCTTCTGGCTCTATGATGACCGCAAAGGTAAAAGGTAAAGCTTGTAGTGAGGCCATTGATTTGACTGAGCAGTTCCGTGTACTAACCACGGAGGAAGAAAGTAAGGTCGAGCCATCTGGGCTTGGTAGTCTTGCGGTGTTTTCTGGGATTCGTGACCTTCCCTCTAGGGTTAAGTGTGCGCTTCTGCCCTGGCATACATTAATTGCTGCAATTAACTCACAAAGTGAAATTTCGACAGAAGGGGATAAAGATCCAGTCCCCGGTTCAGGTACTAAAAAAGGTTAATAACTAATCGTATGCCAAAAATTGCTGATCTAGAAGTAACCCCCAATCCAAACGCACGAAAATTTGTGCTAAAGGAGCCCATAACTTACGGTGTTGCGAAGTCCTATGAATCAGCTGAAGAAGCGATTGCGGACGATCTCGCTACTCAGTTGTTCAGAGTCGATAGTGTCGTCTCCGTTTTCTATGTCGATAATTGGATAACAGTAACTCAAGATGGAAGCGCCGACTGGAAGGACCTCATGAGGACCTTGGCTGAACCTATTCGGTCTGCGCCTGCGGCCACGCAGGTTTCAGAGGAGGCATCACAAACAGCCAGTTGGTTACAAACGGATGAATCTAATTTGTCAGAGACTGAAAGGTTTAAGCTCGTTCAAATTAATGAATTACTCGATGATCGAGTAAGGCCTTACCTTCAAAGTGACGGGGGTGATCTTTATGTTGTTGGCCTAGAGGATAACGTTCTGAGTGTTCATTATCAAGGAGCCTGTGGGAGCTGTCCAAGCTCACTTTCCGGAACACTTGCTGGTATCACTAGCTTAGTCCGAGAGATAGATCCGAATATAGATGTAATAGCAGTTTAGATTTCATAAGTTCTATAACTTAAATTAGTAAAATCTATAAGAAACATGAGTGAGTGGCAAAAAGTATGTTCGACCGGTGATATTGCAGTCGGCGGCTGGCGACAAACAGAGGTCGATGGAACTACGGTCGTGATATACAACGTGGACGGAGATTTTTTTGCCATCGAAGACGTTTGCACACACGATGGAGCCATTTTGAGCGGATGTCCGTTAGAGGGTGATGAGGTTGTTTGTCCTCGGCATGGCGCGAGGTTTTCAGTGAAAACGGGCGAGGCTCTAAGTGCCCCAGCTTGGGAGGCGACAACGACATTTCCGGTGAAAATAGAGAATGATGAGATTTGGGTGCAAGACAACAGGTGGGACTAACTATACCTAGCTTAGATTAATTTTCCTTGTTAGGTGTAATTTTATTTAATATTTCTAGTAAATATTTAACTCGCTCTTCTGTAAGTTCAAGATCATCGTGTTCGCAAATGATCTTGCTCGGACCGGAAAATCGAATATTATTTCTCATTTGCACCAACTCAATGATCTCCATGGGGTCGAATAAAGGTTCAGCATGAAACGCCAACTTGGTTTTATGCGGTGCGGAGTCAATCTTTGAAATACCTAATTTTTTGCCAATGATTCGTAGGTGATGAGACGCGAGCAAGGCTTTAGATTCTGTTGGCAGTAGCCCGAATCGATCGATGAGTTCCTCTTCTATTTTCTCGATTTGTATGTTGTCTGAGGTATTAGCAAGTCGCTTATAAATAATCAAACGTTCGTGAACGTCAGGGCAGTATTCATCGGGAAGCAAGGTCGGTGTGTGTAAAACAACCTCGGTTCCTCGCGGGATTTGTATATCTATATTTGGTTCTTTCCCGGATTTCAACGATTGAACGGCTCTATCCAACATTTCAACGTATAGCTGAAATCCAATTTCCTGCAAGTCGCCACTTTGGGAGTCACCCAGTACTTCGCCAGCTCCTCGTATTTCAAGGTCATGCATAGCTAGAAAAAAACCAGATCCTAAATCTTCCATGAGTTGAATCGCTTCTAGTCTCTTTTTTGCGGGACCTTTCAATTTAACCCCATCTGTAGTCATCAAGTATGCATAGGCCTGATGGTGAGATCTCCCAACTCTTCCACGAAGCTGATGCAGTTGTGCGAGACCAAACTTTTCAGCTCGATTAATGATGATGGTATTCGCAGTTGGTATGTCGATTCCTGTCTCAATGATTGTGGTGCATAACAGAATATTGAAGCGTCCTTGGTAAAAGTCTCGCATGACATACTCAAGGTCTCGTTCGTGCATCTGTCCGTGGGCAACCCTGATAGAGGCTTCAGGCAGCATTTCGGTTAATTTCTCTAATTCCCTTTCGATCGTATCGACTTCATTATGTAGATAGTATATCTGACCCCCACGCTTTAATTCCCTCAATACGGCTTCCTTAATCATTCCCTGACTGTATGTCATAACAAAGGTTTTGATGGATAGTCTTTTCTCTGGCGGAGTTGTGATCACAGAAAAATCTCTTAGACCCTCCATACTCATTGCAAGAGTTCTAGGTATGGGAGTGGCTGTAAGGGTTAGAATGTCGGTTTCTGCTCTAAGGGCCTTTAATGCTTCTTTGTGTCGTACGCCAAAACGATGCTCTTCATCGACAATAATTAAACCTAAATTATTAAATTGGATTTCCTTTGAGAGTAGTTTATGTGTCCCGATAACAATATCCACCTTTCCCGTTTTTAATCCTTCAATTGTTTCGGTAACTTCTTTCTTACTTCGAAAGCGAGATAATTCGCGTACTTGTACCGGAAGACTTGCGAATCGATCAGAGAATGTTTGAAAATGTTGTTCTGCTAATAAAGTTGTTGGTACAAGAACGGCCACTTGCGCGTTATCTGCAATAGCTACGTATGCCGCACGAAGTGCGACTTCTGTTTTCCCAAATCCTACATCACCACAAATGAGTCGATCCATAGGTTTATCAGACTTTAGGTCGTCAATAGTATCTTCAATAGCTTGATTTTGATCTCTGGTTACCGTGAAAGGGAAGTCCTCGCAGAAAGTGGCGTATCCAGTGGCGTCTAGGCGTCGCGACAACCCTTTTTTTGAAGCGCGCTGTGCGTATATATTTAATAATTCTGCAGCTGTATCTCTGATTTTTTTTGCTGCCTTTTTCTTAGCTTTGTCCCATTTCTCGCTACCAAGACGATGTACTGGGGCGGTTTCTGGTGGTCCACCCGAGTATCGGCTAATCATTTCGAGTTGTGAAACTGGTACGTAAAGTAAGTCTCCCTCAGCATATTCAATGGTTAGAAATTCTGTATCGCCTTCTCCCATATCCAGCATGACTAATTCTTTATAGCGCCCGATTCCGTGTTGTATATGGACGATTGGGTCATCTTTACGAATTTCCGATAGATCTCTGACAAGATTCTCTGTTGAAATCTTTTGATCACGCTTGTTTACCGTTCTGGTTTGTTGAGGATAAAGTTCTGATTCTGTAATAACAGCAAGCGATCCATCGAGAAAAACAAAACCGTGATCTATAAGTCCCACCGCGATTGGAAGTCTTTCATTTCTGCTCTGTAAGTCATCCCATCCTTCGATATCTGTTGTTTGTATCGCATTTTCGTGGAACAAAGTCTTGATAGTTTCCCTTCTGCCTGGACTGTCTGCAATGAGCACTGCGTTTCCTGAGTGATTTGATATGAATGATCTTAAGTTCTTGAGCGGGTCCTCTTGACGACGGTTAATCGAAAGATTTGGCAGTTGAGAGAAATACTTATCATCGTTATCGCTCATATGAACTGAGAGAAGACTTAATTTCTTAATTTCTGAAAAAAATGTATCCTCGCTTAGAAATAATCTTGAGGGGTCAAGAATTGGTCGTTCAGGGTCTCCTCTTAGTAATCGGTATCTCGAATTAGCGTCACTCCAAAAGTCTTTGATTTCTGATGCGAGATCACCCGCTAAAATTACTGACCAGTCTTGGTCTAGGTAGCTTAGTAGCGAAGAGACATGATCGAAAAATAAAGGTAAGTAGTATTCTATTCCCGGTGGATTAGACCCTTTGGATACTTCCTTGTAGATTAGACTTTTAGAGGGGTCGCCTTCTATGATTTCTCGATACTGGGTTCTGAACTTAGTCCTTGCTTCGTCGTCAGTAGGGAATTCTTTTGCCGGTAATAATCTTATTTCACTGACTTTATAAATACTTCTCTGTGTGTCGACATCAAAGGTTCTAATGCTCTCTATTTCTGTGTCAAATAAGTCAATTCTGTAGGGAAGCACGCTGCCCATTGGGAACACGTCAATAATGCCTCCTTTTATGGCATATTCCCCGGGAGCAACTACTTGTGAAACTGCGGAGTAACTAGCTTTACGGAGTTTTTCGCGAAATTCATCCAGATTTAGTAATTCTTTTGTTTTTAAAAAGAATACATAACTATTTAGAAATTCTCTGGGTGGAAGATAGTAAAGAGCTGTTATAACTGGAACAATTAATATATCTATGTTTTTGGTATCAATTTGATACAGTGTCTCCAATCTTTGTGAAATTAAATCTTGATGTGGCGAGAAAGTATCAAATGGTAGTGTTTCCCAATCGGGAAAGAGATGAACTCTTAGTTTCTTATTAAAAAATTTGATTTCTTCAACTAGCCGATTGGCGTCAGAAGCTTTTTGACAGATCACCGCGAGAGGAGAATTTAAGTCGCCAACAGTATTCGCAATAAGCAGGCTAAGGCCACTTTTTGAGTTTAGCGTTATTGATGCTCGTTGTTTGTTACTAGGGATCTGAAGGCTGATGGGCATGCGTCAAAAAGCATTGATTATAATCCACACGCGCATGAGAATGTCTGTAACCGTTAAACGATATGATAGTACTGGTTATAACTTATTGAATAGTGAACATCGTGATCTATGACTAATTCATCCTATTTCGTTGTGATTCCTGCGGCCGGCAAGGGTAAGAGGTTTTCTCCAACCGGCGATATCGTAAAACAGCATGCCAATATTCTTGGTAAGTCAATACTGCAAAGGGCAATTGAGCCATTTGTCG
>CAJQIK010000143.1 GCA_905478365.1 uncultured Burkholderiales Genera incertae sedis bacterium | reverse complement strand
TTGGATTACCTATTTCGTTTATGCCTCTAGTCGGTGGTATGACAGGGTTATTTTTTAGTTTGATTTTGGGGTTTGTGACAACCAGACGACCGGGGACACCCTTTGCCATGATCTCACTCGGCATTGCGGAAATGGTCGCGGCGAGTGCGTTGATGTTTACAACTTTTTTCGGTGGTGAAGGTGGCATTGTAACGAACCGGACTGCCGGTGGGGCCAGTTGGGGCGTGTCGTACGGCCCACAAATCCAGGTTTATTTCTTGATTGCAGTTTGGTGTTTTGTTTCTATGGCATTAATGTTTGCAATCACTCGAACTCCCTTAGGACGGATCGCAAATGCTGTGCGAGATAACCCAGAGCGCGCTCAGTTTATTGGGTATAACCCGACTCGCGTGAGATGGCTCATGATGAGCTTGGCGGGTTTTTTTGCTGGTATTGCGGGAGCGCTGGCAACAATTAACTATGAGATTATTACCGCAGAAGCGTTAGGGCTTATGGCCTCGGGAAATGTTGTGTTAATGGCCTTTATAGGAGGCATTGGCCAGTTTTGGGGGCCAATGATCGGAGCAGTATTGGTGACATGGCTTCAGTCCGCATTGTCTAATTTTACGCAAGCTTGGCTTTTATATTTTGGTCTTCTTTTCTTACTCATCATTTTATTTTCCCCAGGAGGGATTTCGAATCTGATCACGATCCATTTGCCCGCCTGGCGCGCGGGCGTGGTCAAGCGACTGATGCCTTCCTACGGCTTCGCATTTTTGTCGGGTGGAATCGCATTTATTGGTGTTGTTGGCGTGATTGAATTGCTCTATCGAGGTGCTTTATTTGGAGGGGTACATGTCGGATTGACCTGGATCGCTTCAACGCTAATGGTTTTCATTGGCGGATTCTTCCTTCGACGAGCGGCTCGCGCAGTACGAAAGGTTTGGGAGGACTTGTCTCCTGAGTTGGCGCGATGGAGTTAGGTAAAGACATGAATCGTAGAGCTCTAGCACTGACTGATGTTCGCAAGCAATTCGGGCAAACTAAAATTATCAACGGCGTTAATCTTGATATTACTGCCGGTGAAAGACACGCGTTGATTGGCCCAAACGGCGCAGGTAAGTCGACCTTATTCAATTTAATTAGTGGACGGTTTCCAGTTTCTTCCGGATCTATATCTCTTCATGGATCTGAGATCACGAATAAAGAGCCTCAAGTCATCAACCGGTTGGGACTTTCGAGAAGTTTCCAAATTACTAATATTTTTCCAAAACTCACGGTATTTGAGAATTTAAGATGTGCTGTTTTTTGGGCGCTAGGTTATCGATATTCTTTTTTTCGCAGAGTGTCTGCCCTTCATGATGCAAGGGAGAGTGCGGAGCAAACATTAGCTATGATCGGATTAGAGGATCGCCGGGAAAAAATGGCAGGAGAACTAACTTATGCGGAGCAAAGGGCTCTTGAAATCGGAATTACAATTGCGTCTGGTTCCGATGTGATTCTTCTTGATGAGCCGACGGCTGGTATGAGTCGCTCAGAAACAGATGCCGCAGTAGCGCTTATTTCTCGAGTAACCGAGGGTAAGACGCTGCTGATGGTGGAACATGATATGGGCGTTGTCTTTAATTTAGCAGATCGGATTTCAGTGCTTGTTTATGGTGAAGTGATTGCCACTGGCACCCCCACTGAGATCAGAGCTAACAAAAAGGTTCAGGAGGCGTATTTGGGAACGCAACTTGAAGAGGATGAGGGATAACTGACATGACGAAAATTATGCTTCAAGTGTCAGACTTACATGCTTACTACGGAAAAAGTCACGTCTTGCAAGGCGTAGATTTATGTGTCGGCGAAGGGGAAATAGTTAGTCTTCTTGGACGTAATGGGGTTGGTCGGTCTACGACGGTTAAGGCGATTATGGGGCAAGTCGAGCACACCGGAGAGATTGATTTTCAGAATCAATCTCTGTCTGGATTGGAAAGCCATGAAATTGCCCGAAAGGGACTAGGTTACGTACCGGAGAATAGAGATATATTTCCCTCGCTAACGGTCAGGCAAAACTTATTACTTGGATTAAAGCCAGGACAAAAACAGTCGAGATGGTCAGAAGACGATATGTACGTTTTATTTCCAAGACTTAAAGAAAGGTTGCACGCTCCAGCGGGTGTTTTATCTGGTGGTGAGCAACAAATGCTTACATTGTGTCGAACTTTGATGGGCAATCCAGAGTTAGTCATGATAGATGAGCCCACCGAGGGCCTAGCGCCCAAGATCGTTGAACAGATGGCTATTTTATTCGGAGAGATTTCCAAACGCGGTGTGTCGATATTGTTGGTTGAACAAAAACTCACCATCGCTTTGCGGATCTCTCAAAGACTCTATGTTATGGGACACGGCCGTATTGTATTTGAAGGGTCGCCTGATGATCTTCAAGCCGATGAGTCCGTGCGGAAGGAATGGCTTGAGGTGTAAAAAGCGCTTTGAATTTTAAATCCGGCTTAAGAGCCTAAAGATGTGATGGGGAATACAGTTATGTCAGAAGTTGTGAGTTACGAAGTACGCGGGTCAATTGGATTGATCCAAATTAATAATCCTCCAGTTAATGCGTTATCGGTCAATAAGGGTGTGCTTCAAGGCTTATTAGATGCCATCAAATCTGGAGATCATGACCCGCAAGTTAATGCATTCCTACTAATTGGTGGTGGAAAAAACTTCTCTGGTGGCGCAGATATTTCTGAGTTCGGTAAACCTAAGGCCCCGGGAATGGCGACGTTATCGGACTTGTTAGATTACATGGATACGGTAACTAAGCCTATTGTGGCTGCTTTATCGGGGCCTACGATGGGCGGGGGGTTTGAGCTTAGTCTAACTTGTCATTATCGGTTGGCGAGTCAAG
>CAJQIK010000142.1 GCA_905478365.1 uncultured Burkholderiales Genera incertae sedis bacterium | reverse complement strand
CCCAGTTCCGGGTGGCGTAGGACCGATGACGATTACAATGCTTCTGGAGAACACAATTCGAGCAGCCGAAATGACCGGTTAGAGTTAGTAGTCCAGCAAATAAAAGGGTTTGAAGGTATATTGTCACCCCTAAGGTGTAGTAAAGTACTGTTTTTGTATTGAGGTAATAAGATAAATGATTCGTTTGGTTGCATTTTTAATCTCGTCACTGTTCGGCTCGGTGCAGGCGGTTGATCTCCTCGATTTATATAAAGAGGCTGTCACTCACGATGCTCGTTACGCGGCTGCCAAGGCGCGTTACCTATCGGTGCAAGAGCGTCTTCCCCAAGCTCAGGCGGGTCGTTTACCTAAAATCAACCTTGAGGCGGGCTACGATTACAACAGCGTTGATGCAGAAACCGCTTTTAGTAGCGGACATTCTGACTATGGCTCTTACGAGTATGGAGTCACAGCTACTCAACCGTTGTATCGAAAGCAAAATGACGTCGCAATTGATTTGGCTCAACTCGAAATAATAAAGGCAAATACGCAGCTAGAGATTGCTAATCAAAATCTTATGCTGCGTACATTGCGGGCTTACTCCGATGTGTTGGTAGCGCGAACTAATCTGGGCACTGTGCGCGCTCAAAAGGTGGCCATATCAGAACAGTTAGAGTTAGCCAAAAGAAACTTTTCTGTGGGGACCGCTACGATAACCGATCAACGTGAAGCTAAAGCTAGATTTGACCTTGTTTTAGCGGAGGAGCTGGCTGCTAAAAATGATCTTAGGGTTTCAAAGGAAGCACTCCAAGAACTCGTAGGAGGACCTGTTTCTGAAACCCTAGCCCCTTTAAAGATGCCAGTAAAATTAGAGGCCCCTGTACCTAGTGACATTAAATTGTGGGTCCAACGTGCCACCGAGCAGTCGCTCGAAATGGTGCTCGCGCAACACGAAGTAGGTATCGCAGAAGCTCGGGTGCATTTCAATCGGTTGGGTGCAGCACCCACGTTGGATTTAGTGGGGTCGATTGTTGACAATTATGCTGGAAACAGTAGTTTCGGGTCTGGTGCCGAATCGACGGCTGGTGTTGTTGGATTACGTTTTCAAGTGCCACTATTTGAGGGTGGTAAGGTAAATTCAGAGACTAGGGAGGCCATAGCTCAATACGACAAAGCCTCTCTTGATCTTGAGTATGTGAAGCGAAAGGTAGCGCAAGACGCCCGAGTCGCTTATCTAGATTACACAACTGGAATTGCACGAATTGATGCTTTGGAACAAGCACTACTCTCCACTAAACTTCAGTTGGAATCTACGAAACTAGGATTAGAGGTCGGGGTGCGGACAGCTGTAGATGTTTTGGACGCGGAGAAGTTATTATCTGAGGCGCGAAGAGCAATGTTGGGCGCGATCAACGACTCAATACTTGCAAAGTTCCAACTCCAAGCAGTGACAGGCCGACTCATAGAGGCTGATTTAGTAGCTATTAATGATTTGTTTGTGCAATAGTCGCAGCGGTTTTTTCCTAAGTTTCATCACTGTACTGTCTCGTTAGTATGACGAGGGACTTTAGTTATTGGCGGTTAAAAAAACTGACGGTTGACTATAAAATTGAGTAATTAGCCACAGAGATATCATGCCTGTGCGTACAGCGAGCAGATTTTGTTGGTAGGTCAGAGTGGGGTGACTAGTGAAAGTTTCGATCTTTTATTCGTTTATATTCTTTGTTTCTTTGGTGTCTCAGCAAGCCCATGCGGGAGACGATTGCGCAATTGCTACGGCACACCCTGAGGCTACAGCTGCTGGATGCAAGGTCTTGCGTAATGGAGGCAATGCTTTTGACGCAGCCATCGCTGTTACCGCGGCTTTGAGTGTAGTGGAGCCATATTCTTCTGGGTTAGGCGGGGGTGGCTTCTATTTGCTGCATGTTGCTGACTCTGATCGAGATGTTTTCATCGATGCACGAGAGGTAGCTCCTGAGCGAGTATCCGAAAGTATGTATCTGAACGCGGCTGGAAAGGCGGTACCTCAGCGGTCTCGAGAAGGACCCTTAGCGGCTGCGATTCCGGGTATCCCTGCTGCAATTAAGCATTTATCAAAATACTACGCGAAATTGCCCGTGGCGTTTGATTTGCAGCCAGCAATTATGCTAGCTCGTAATGGGTTTTCAGTTGATCCTAGGTATGTACGTGCAGTTGGATGGGTTGAAAAACGAATTAGAAAATTTGCTCTGGCAGAGCGTATATTTTTTAATCAAGGTGAGCCCTATAAAGTGGGCGAGATATTAAGGCAACCTGAACTTGCGGAAACGTTAGAAGTAATGGCTGAGGATTTGGACTCCTTTTATCACGGTGAGATAGCAGAGGAAATGGTGAATCACGTGATCTCCTCCGGCGGGAATTGGACGCGCAAGGACTTACAGAACTACGAAGTTAAGGAACGAGAGGCTGTAAATATTGATTTCAGCGGTGCAAAAATAATCACCGCACCTTTACCGTCATCCGGTGGTTTGGTGATGGCTCAGGTGTTCAATATTTTGGAGGATTGGTCTTATTACAATCACGATAATATAGCCCGTTCTCATCTGATGGTTGAAGCTATGCGGCGTGGTTACAATGATCGAGCGAGGTTTATGGGCGATCCAGGGTTCTCTAATGCACCGGTTAAGCAATTGATGAGTCTCGAATATGCTCGAAAGAGAGGGCAGTCAATTTCGCTTGATTCCGCGACGGACAGCGATAGCCTTCCAACAGTTTTTGATCTTTCTTTGGAGGGAGAGGAGACCACTCATTTTTCAATTGTAGACGATGATGGTAATCGGGTTGCCGCGACTTTGTCGATCAATGGACCCTTCGGCTCAGGAATGGTTGCTGGGAATACGGGAATACTGCTGAACAATCATATGGATGATTTTTCCATTGGAATCGGATCAGGAAATGCTTATGAATTGGTGGGAAACAGAGCTAATGGAATCGAGCCAGGCAAAAGGCCCCTTTCTTCAATGTCTCCTACCTTTGTTGAGAGTGAAAAAGGTGTTTTAGCGATTGGTACGCCTGGTGGGTCAAGAATCATTAGCATGGTTATGTTATCTATTCTTGAGTACCTGGACCCAATTGACGTTGATCCGAGCGCAGTTGTGTCGCTAGCGCGATACCATCATCAATACTTGCCTGATAGGGTGCAGGTTGAGCCAAATGGTTTCGATGAGGCTTGGATTTTTGAACTAAGACGCAAAGGGCATGATGTGCAGGTTTATCACCGAAAATGGGGCAACATGCAAGCTGTTCATTGCGATTTATCTCAAACAAAGTGTTCGGTTTTGAATGACCCAAGAGGTCTAGCAGGAGTTGTGTTTTAGTGCGGCGAGATCTAGTCGCTGCTTTAAATCACTCGTGTATTAAGCAATAAAAGCGTTTAGAATTTAGCCATGAAAACAACTTTTCTTGATTTTGAGCAACCAGTTGCAGAACTTGAGTCCAAAATAGAGGATTTGAGATTTGTTCAGGATGATTCTGCGGTGGATATTTCTGAGGAAATCCGTCGGCTACGAAAAAAGAGTGATTCGGTAACTAAGGAGATATACGCAAAGCTAAGTGCGTGGCAAATTTCTCAAGTAGCAAGACATCCGCAAAGACCATACACGATGGACTATATCGAATCTTTGTTCTCAGGGTTCGAGGAGATTCACGGGGATCGGCTTTTTGCAGATGATCCTTCCGTGATTGGTGGAATAGCGCGATTCAACGACAGCTCTGTAGTTGTAATCGGACATCAAAAGGGCCGGGATACCAAAGAGAAATTACACCGTAATTTTGGTATGCCAAAACCTGAGGGTTATAGAAAAGCTCTGCGACTTATGGAGTTGGCGGAAAAATTCAAAATGCCTGTATTGACGTTTGTAGATACTCCCGGAGCTTATCCTGGTGTGGGTGCTGAAGAACGTGGTCAGTCGGAAGCTATAGGCCGAAACTTGTATGCAATGGCCCGATTGCGGGTGCCTATAGTTACCACTATTGTAGGAGAAGGGGGATCAGGCGGTGCGTTGGCAATCGCCGTCGGAGATATAGTCCAGAGCCTACAATATTCTATTTACTCTGTAATCTCGCCAGAAGGATGCGCTTCTATTTTGTGGAAAAGTGCAGA
>CAJQIK010000141.1 GCA_905478365.1 uncultured Burkholderiales Genera incertae sedis bacterium | reverse complement strand
GCCTCCAGATAACGACCCTGCGACTTTAATATTTCCCCCAACATAACACGAGGCCGTGGAGCGCTCGGTTCCGCCTTTAGAGCTTTACGCAACCAATCTATTGCTTTGACATCATCACCCTCCGCACGGTGCAGCGCACTAATCTCAACCATGAAATGCGCGATTTCACGACTACTAGATCGACCAGTAGCGACTTGCAACTGATTTGCTACATCGACAGCACGATGCCATTCATGCTGATTCACATATAGATCTATGAGCAATCTAAGCGCATGTGGCAAATACTCTCCACTCCCTACTCGCTTAAGGAAATCTTCTGCGCGATCATACATCCCGGACTTAAAAAAATCTTCACCGACAGCAAGCACAGCGCGACTTCTTTGTGCATTTGTTAGATCCGGCCGGTCAAGTAGTCCTTGGTGCACCGCTAAAGCTTTTTGGATCTCACCATTACTGCGAAACAGACTCCCGACGGCAAACTGCAACTCGACCGAATCAGGCTCATTAACAGACAGCTTGACCAACACATCTATGGCCTTGTCTTTTTCTTCATTGAGTAAGAAATTTAACCCCTCAATATAGGTGGAGGGAATCTTTGTGGACTCATTCATCAACTGTTTAACATCGATTTTAGCCGCTAACCAACCCAGCAAGAAAAAAGAGGGAAAAGCTAATAGCCACCAGTTCTCAAAATCCATCGGTGAACCCTCCGAACTATTTTCGGTTTTTAATACCTAGTTTACTTACCCATGTCATCGTAGACCCCAGTGCTATGCCTAAAACGAATACTAAAAACAATATTACCGCGAGGGGCAAATTAAACTCGTAAACATTAGCAAACCGCAACGTTACAACTTCAAAATTATAAATCGCAAAGACCAAAATCACAGCGAACACTGCCAACTTGAATAATCCAGATATCAATCTAATCATTTTCAGCCTTTTCACCGATAAAGAACTTAGACACAGTCATAAAAAAAGCGACCGAAACAACTCGATCGCCTTAAATACTCCCCTTCAATCAAACAAAGGTCAACCTCATCAAAGATCTTGGTTTGCTATCGGCAATGCAGCATTTACGCGATCTTTCAATTCCTTACCCGGTTTAAAATGTGGCACGTACTTGGCCGGGACTGATACCCGCTCACCACTCTTAGGATTTCTCCCGTTTCGAGGTGGCCGGTAATTAAGGGCGAAGCTACCGAAACCTCTAATTTCGGCTCGGCGCCCCTTCTCTAGAGTGGAGCGTATTGCCTCAAGCACCAATGCAACAGAAAAAGAAACATCCTCTTCCTTTAATGATGGTAATCGGCTAACTAGTTTGGTTATCAACTCAGATTTAGTCATGACCGTTCAGAACCTTTTTCAATTTAATCAGGGCTAAAACCTTTTAATTGTTTTCCATTTTAGCTTTGAGTAACGCGCCAAGGTTGGTTGTGCCAGCATTCTGCCCGTCGCTATCCTCCGAATGTTTCTTTATGGCCGCAGCTTCTTCGGCTGCATCTTTCGCCTTAATTGACAAATTAACTACCCGAGTCTTACGATCCACTGAACTAACCATCGCTTGCACCGTTTGTCCTTCAGCGAATGAATCGGCTGAGGCGCCTTTATCTCTTGAAAGGTCACTCGTCTTAATAAATCCTTCTACGCTATCACCCAGATCAATCAGAAGGCCTTTAGGGTCAATGGACTTGACCGTCCCTTCCAATATCGAGCCTTTCTCAAAGTTTGCAGTCACGTTTCCTAGTGGGTCGTCCTCTAACTGCTTCACACCGAGTGAGATTCGCTCCCGTTCCACATCTATCAATAAGATAACAGCCTCTACCTCATCGCCCTTCTTATAATTTCTGACTGCATCCTCACCTGAATCAGTCCATGAGAGATCTGAGGTATGCACTAGCCCATCAATACCACCTGGAAGTCCGATAAAAATACCAAAATCTGTGATGGACTTGATAGCACCCTTGACCCGATCGCCCTTCGCAGCAGTCGCAGCGAACTCATCCCAAGGATTAGGAGTGCATTGTTTCATTCCCAATGAAATACGACGACGATCTTCATCGATTTCAAGGATCATGATCTCCACTTCGTCCCCGAGCTGCACAATTTTAGATGGATGAACGTTTTTATTGGTCCAATCCATTTCTGATACGTGCACTAACCCCTCAATACCTGGCTCAATTTCAACGAATGCACCATAGTCAGTGAGATTAGAAATTTTACCGAACAACCTTGTTGTCGCAGGCAACCTGCGAGACAGACCAATCCAAGGGTCTTCTCCTAGCTGCTTCAAACCAAGAGAAACACGACTCTTCTCCTGATCAAACTTAAGCACTTTCGCCTCTAATTCGTCACCAATATTGACAACCTCAGAAGGATGCTTGACACGGCGCCAAGCCAGATCGGTAATATGTAGCAGACCATCTATGCCGCCTAAGTCAACAAAGGCGCCATAATCAGTAATATTTTTAACAATGCCCTTAACAACCGCACCTTCTTCAAGACTCTCTAGTATTTTCTGGCGCTCTTCTCCAAGACTATCTTCAAGAACAGCTCGTCTTGAGACCACTACATTATTTCTACGTCGGTCGAGTTTAATCACCTTGAACTCGAGCGTCTTTTCCTCATAAGGAGTTGTATCTTTTACCGGACGAACGTCAACTAATGACCCCGGTAGGAATGCTCGAATACTATCAAGGGTAACTGTAAGGCCACCTTTCACGCGTCCAGATACGAAACCTTCGACAATCGCACCCTCTTCCATTGCCTTCTCAAGGCTCATCCACGCAGCGAGCTTCTTCGCTTTTTCCCGCGATAATTTAGTTTCCCCATATCCATCCTCGATGGATTCAATAGCCACTGAAACGTAATCGCCAACTTGTGCTTCAAGTTCACCTTTGTCGTCTTTAAATTCGTCGAGTGCGATATAACTCTCGGACTTCAAGCCCGCGTTTACTACCACAAAATTATGGTCAATACGGGTAACTTCGGCTGTTATTACTTCGCCTGCTCGCATCTCTTGGCGTTGCAAGCTCTCCTCGAACATTGCAGCAAAGCTTTCGGTTAATGGATTTTCTATATCAGTGGTTGTCATAGGATAATTTCTTGGAGAACGTAAACTTGTAAGGTTAGATTCTCACGATTAAAGTTAAAAAAACCACAACTAAAATGGGCTCAATCATGTTCCTATTGACTAGAATTACAGTTAGAACTGTAAAACGCATCTAGAACGTCTTGAACTACCTCAGCAATACCTTTACCAGTACTGTCAATTTCAATCGCGGACTCCGCTTGCCGCATCGGCGAAGAACTTCTAGAAGAATCTTCCAAATCTCTCCTACCCATCTCAGCGACAAGACCCTCCATTTTAACACGCTCACCGCTTTCTACCAACTGCAAGTAACGTCTTCGAGCTCGCTCCTCTAGAGAAGCAGTTAGATAAATCTTTAACCGAGCACCCGGAAACACAGTAGTTCCCATATCCCTTCCATCCGCAACCAATCCAGGAGCGTGACGAACATTCCGTTGAAGTTCATACATGAGACCTCTTATTATCTCGCTTTTAGCTACCTTACTTGCTGCCATGGAGACTGATTCTTCTCTTATTTGCTTCGTTACATCTTCTCCGTTCAAGAAAATCGTGTCACCAGAAAGCTCAATCCTGATCTCGTCCATAAATTTCTTAACTGAAACTGGATCACTAAGGTTGTTGCTTTCTCCTCCGTTTAAATAAAACAACCCTACGGATCGATATAATGCGCCGCTGTCAAGGTAGGAAAATCCGAGTCGATTAGCAACTTGCCGTGCCACGGTTCCCTTTCCTGAACCACTCGGGCCATCGATCGTTATAACCGGTGCTTGCAAAGCTGATTCCAGCTTCTCAAAAAAATTAGGGAACGTTTTGCTGGCGCATTTAGGATCGTTAATTGTAATATCCAGACCTGCAAATGCTACTAAGGCAAAACACATCGCCATACGATGATCGTCATACGTATCAATGGCAACTCCTTCATTAAAAGACGTCGGTGGCTCAATCTCCAAACTATCAGGACCTTCACTCACATTCACCCCAAGCTTTCGCATCTCAGTAGTCATCGCAGAAAGACGATCGGTCTCTTTAACACGCCAATTCCCAATATTTCTCAGCCGACATGGACCATCTGCGAATAACGCAATTATTGCCAAGGTCATCGCCGCATCTGGGATATGATTAAGGTCCAAGTCGAAGGCCCGAATAGCTTTATTTTTAGGCATCGAAACGGATAACCTACGTTCGGCCCAGCTAATCTGTGCGCCGATGTCACCCAATATATCCAACAGTTTGATATCCC
>CAJQIK010000140.1 GCA_905478365.1 uncultured Burkholderiales Genera incertae sedis bacterium | reverse complement strand
GCTGAAATTAAAAAAGTACCCGCAAACATTGGCAACATGCCATAAGTTGCCGTACCGCCACCCGAACCGGCCCGCTCCGCACCTTCGAATTGGGGATTCCACTCAAGTCCAAAAATGAAGTCCTGAATAGGAATCAATTTAAAAAACCGTATCGATTCAAACAACACGGATAGTACAATCCCAATCGTAGTAAATATCGCGACTGAAGAGCTCAATATTAGCGCCCATAAAATGATGCGCTCTACGCCATTCCGAGCTCGGAATGTCGGACTAACTTGTCGAAATGCGATAAAACCCAATATGACAGAACATGCAATGGTGACTAGAGCGATGACCTGATCGGCAATTTTTTGCCAGCCAATCCATGCCGCCGCCGCAGCCTCAACCCAAGGCTCTGGCGTACCAAAGCGCACACCCTCAACCAAATTCATCACCTTGGTAAAGGCTATAGCACGCGCGACGATATCCCCTTCAACGACATCAGAAGGATAGAAGTTTTTAAGCATCGACTTAAAAAGAAAATCGTCCGCGATTGACAAAAAGACAAGAAGAAGTGCCGCGGGAACAGTAGCGATCAAACCCGTCCAAAATCCATAATACCGCGGGAGGGAATGCAACTTGATGGAGCCGAGCGCCCATTGCCTCGTCCCCCAGTTTCGTCCCAAATAAAAATAGATCACGCCAATAACGAGCAACAAAAAAATTAGACTTGTTAATGACACCGTAATACATCCCTTTTAATGAGAAAGAGCCAGCTTCCAACCAAAAGCCGGCTCTTCAACCAACCGCTCTTGCCTGTTAATCTATAAGGTCGCCCTCTTTGAGGACTGGCAGATCATTCATCCGATCCATCATTTCTTTTCGCTCGACCTTCGACAATGGAATCATACCAGCATCCGAAAGAATGCCGTCATCACCCCAATGTTTCGTCCATTCTGTCATGTATTCCGCAATACCCGGAACAACTCCAACATGGGCATGTTTAACATAAAAGTATAGCGCTCTGGAAGCCTTATATTCGCCTGCTCCAATTGCTTCAAATGTTGGCAAAACACCGTCAAGTTCTGCACCCTGAACGGTATCAGAATTTTGATCTAAATAGGAGAAGCCAAAAATACCAAATGCACTTTCGTCCTCATTAAGTTTTTGAACAATTAAATTATCTTGCTCACCCGCCTCGATGTATGCACCATCAGTCCGCATAGCACGACATTTTTTGCCCTTTTTGTCACCACGTTCCACTGAGAGCGCTTTGGCTACCTTGTCCTTATCACAGTAAGATTTTTGATTAATCATCTCAGCAAATGATGCACGTGTTCCTGATGTGGTTGGTGGACCATAAACTCGAATAGCAATATCCGGATATGCTGCGTTTAATTGAGACCACTTCTGGTACGGGTTCGGTATCCACTTAGTGCCAGATGCGTCTGGTACCTCAGCGGTTAATGCCTTGCCTAAATCAGCTCGGGAAATTTGAAATAAAGGTGCCTTTTTTGAGTTGGCCAAAACAATTCCGTCGTAACCTACCTTAATTTCAGTCACGGACACGCCGTTACCTTCACAATACTTAAGCTCCTGAGGCTTCATTCTGGATGAAGCATTTCCAATATCGATGAACTGCGTTCCAGTTCCATCACAAACTCCCTTTTTTCCTACAGAAGATCCGCCGGATTCAACGACTGGGGTTTTAAAGGCAGGATTTTGGCCAAGTTTTTCTGCCACAATTGTCGCAAAAGGAAAAACCGTTGACGAGCCAGCTAAAGACACATAGTCCCGCGCAGCAGCCGGCGCAGTCATCGCAAGGGTCACGACAGCTACAAATAAAGTACGAAAAGACATTGAAAACTCCTTTGAATATTGTCTAGTGAACACAAAAGCATCGTAGTGTGAAATTACAAAGCTTCGACTGTTATACATGCGCTTTATTACAACAAGGTTACAGCCGTAAAAGCTTCGTCATTAGCGCCAAAAAATTAAGCACTAGCCGAAATCATTAGATCAAAGTCAGAAATTAAGTTTTGTCGATTAATGTCCCGATGGATTCAGTCAAATCTTGAATAGCAGCCTGAACAATATCCACTCGCTGCCCCTCAACCATGATCCGCAACAAGGATTCTGTTCCAGACTCACGTATAAGCACACGATACTCTGGCCCCAGCCGATTCTGAGCCGCGTCGCCCAATGTCTTTACTTCGGTAATTTGCCCTTGATTCAACTTATCCTTGAGCCGAAGGTTATGAAGTATCTGAGGATATAGATCTACCGAAGACAAGCATTGTCCCAAGGACTGACCCCGCTCGCGCAAAACGGCGAGAACCTGAAGCGAGGAGACAATGCCATCACCAGTCGTGTGTTTATCAAGACAAATAATGTGGCCCGACCCCTCTCCGCCTAACACCCACCGATTCTCGATTAATTTTTCGTAGACGTAGCGATCTCCAACCGCTGAACGTACGAATGGGATATTTAGTGCCTTAAATCCATTTTCGATTGCTAGATTCGTCATTAAGGTACCAACTACGCCGCCTTGATTCGGCATTTTTCGATGGCTGGCAATCACATACAAAAGTTGATCTCCATCAAAAATCGTCCCGTCA
>CAJQIK010000139.1 GCA_905478365.1 uncultured Burkholderiales Genera incertae sedis bacterium | reverse complement strand
CGCAAAACATATGTATGTCGTTCTCCGAACGTATTATGAACTTCGGCGAGTACTGCTACGAGTTCATTGTCTTTGTTTTCGCAAAACCAGAAGCTGACAGGTTTAAACTGGTATCCCATAACCCGGGGAAAGCACGTCAACCAAATTTCACCATCGACTGTATCCTCTAAATTATTGTTTTTGAGCGTTTCAGATAACCAATTCTTTATATTATCGCCCGAACCGTGATCTTCATTGTGTATTGAGATTAAACTCTTTCGATTGATTCCAAAAATCCAGTTCCCATGACTTGGTTGGTTGCGGCCGCGATCGAGTAGGAGCGACCTAATGGGTATTCTTAAGTAAAACGTCTTTGACTTGAGAGAATGAATACGTGGACTCACCCGTTCATGGCTTACATACCCTTCAATAATTTGCGGCGAATTTTTCATCGATTGTAGTTTTCGATAATTTTTTCAGCTACATGTCGTCCAGATTGGAAGCCGCTCTCATGAAAGCCATTACCCATCCATGCTCCTGCTACCCAAACATTATTTTCGCCTTGAAAGCGATGAATATTTCTTACAGCGATCTCTCTATCTTGGTTCATCACTGGGTGAGAGTATTCAATAGATTTGAAAATTTTGGAGGGATCTATTTGTTTTGTGGGATTCAATGTGACAAATAAGTTTTTTCTAGTTGGTAAGTCCTGGAGCTTATTCATAAAGTAGGTTACCCCGATACGAGGATTCGCGTCTAGCGAATCGTGGGATAGATAATTCCAAGATGACCAAGCGGTGCTTAGTTTTGGCATCAGCGATGAGTCCATATGCATAACGGCTGTATTCGATTGGAATTTAATCCGTGATAGTACCGAAGTCATTGCGTGGCCCATCGTTTTTAAGATTTGCGCCGATTCATCGGCATGCGATGCGAGTAAAACATGGTCGCAATCAATATTTTTGTGTGTTTGATCGGCTTCCAGCGTCGTAATTTTGAGACCTGTAGGTGTTTTTTTTACTGACAAAGCCTTCGTGTTTTTTTTAATGGATATGGGGAGGTCGGCAGTCACCTTAAGCATTGCGTTAATGTAACTTTCGCTTCCCCCTTTCACGCTAAACCACTGTGGGCGATTCAGTACGGACAAGAGCCCATGATTTTCACAAAAAGAGACTAAAAACTTGAGCGGAAACTTGCGGATTTCGGAGGTGGAGCATGACCAAATAGCGCCTGCCATTGGCAGTAAGTATCGATTTTGAAAATAAGCGTTGTATCTTTCTTCGTCCAGGTATTCCCCCAGACTAATCGACGCTTTCTTTGTTGATTGGTAACGGGCTACATCTTTGGGTGCATTTCGGTTGAACCTTAAAATATCTAAGAGCATCTTTAAAAAGGCGGCATCATAAATTCTTTGTTTTTGAGCAAAAATTGTTTTTAAATTTGAGCCTGACCACTCAAATTCCCCATTACCTAGGGACACAGAAAATGACATATCTGCAGGATGGTTAGCTATATTTAAAGTAGAAAACCAGTCAATCAACCCGGGATACGTCTTGTCGTTAAATACAATGAATCCTGAATCTACGTGCACTACTTTTTCGTCGACATAGAGGCCATGCGTATGCGTGTGGCCGCCCAAATAATTGCCTTTTTCTATAAGGGTAATGCGGGCATGATTTCTTAAATGCCAGCAAGCAGATAAGCCCGAAATGCCTGAACCAATGATAACTACGTGGGGTTTATTCATTTTAAGTGTTTTGATTTGTTGCGGGCTGTGATTTTGAAGCATATCGTAACTGAATATGTATCGACCCTCTATTGCGTACTAAGTTTTCTCTATCATCAAAATTAAGATGCTAAAAGGTACAATTTTACGCGTTGTCATGTATTGCGTTCATTTGAAAGATTTATCATTGCTCTGGTGTTTGCGTGCGAGTTTATGTGGCCGATCGTAATTCTATATTTTCTAGATTATGAGGGGCCGGGGGGGGTTGCACCGTAGCCCTAGCAGTTTATGATGTCTTCTATTCCAAATAATTAGCGAAAGTATGAATTATGTCGGACTCAGATCATCATCATTCACATGAAGACGGATCAACTCTTACTGATATACAAAAACGAGTTAAAGCACTCGAATCAATTTTAGTTTCCAAAGGGTTAGTTGAACGTGCGGCGATTGATCAGATTATCGAACACTTTGAGCATAAAGTTGGGCCTCATGTCGGGGCCCGAGTGGTGGCGCGAGCGTGGGTTAACCCAGAGTTCAAACACGCGTTACTGAAGGACGCAACTCAGGCAATCAATCATCAATCGGATTTTCCGGAGGTTGGGCAGCATTTAATTGCCATTGAGAACAGCGACTCGTTGCATAACGTGGTGGTTTGCACGTTGTGTTCGTGCTACCCATGGGATGTTCTAGGTTTGCCACCTGTTTGGTACAAGTCGGCGCCTTATCGTTCACGTATCGTTAGTGATCCCCGCTCAGTACTCAAAGAGTTTGGCTTAAAGTTGTCAGTCGGAAAAAAAGTAAGAGTGTGGGATTCAACTGCTGAGACGCGTTATTTAGTCATACCTCAAAGGCCGGTTGGTACCGAGGCCATATCTGAATCTGAGTTGGCTAAACTCGTTACTAGAGATAGTATGATCGGGACCGGGGTGGCTTCGTTTTCAGCCGAGAGTAAAGATCATGGATAGTATTCACGATTTGGGAGGCATGGACGGCTTCGGTCCCGTCAGGCCAGAACATGATGAACCTGTATTTCATGAAAAATGGGAGGGTAGTGTTCTAGGTCTTCAAAGATCGATTCTCTATCTGGGGTTATGGAATATTGATGTGTTTCGGCATGCGCAGGAACGTATTCGTCCGAACGAATACTTATCTTGGTCTTATTATGAGCGATGGACGCATACGCTAATCGCGACAGCTCTGGAGCGAGGGCTATTTAGCGATGAAGAATTTCGATCTGGTATTGCCGATGCCGTAAGCTCATCGGCACCACTAGTCCCGCTGACTTCCAGGGATACTGACAAGGCTTTTGTCAGAGGCAATTTTGAGCGCGAAGGGATGGGTGAGC
Source organism: uncultured Burkholderiales Genera incertae sedis bacterium (assembly GCA_905478365.1). Classification (GTDB taxonomy): domain Bacteria; phylum Pseudomonadota; class Gammaproteobacteria; order Burkholderiales; family Eutrophovitaceae; genus Eutrophovita. The sequence continues at coordinate 10,998 of CAJQIK010000139.1, read as the reverse complement.
CGAGGTTTTGCGTCGGAGATATGGTGATCACCAAGGAGTTACGTATCACTGGTCATACTCGCTTGCCTCGTTATGCGAGGGACAAGATCGGGACCATTATTGCTATTAGAGGTCGACACGTTTTCCCTGATGCGGTCGTGAGCCACGGAAAAGAAGATCCTCAATGGTTGTATACCGTCGAATTCGAGGGGAGTGAGATTTGGGGCGAAGCAGTTGATTCTACTGTCAGTAATTTGATCGATGCGTTCGAGCCTTATTTGTTGAGACCTGAATATGATTGAGAAATTTTCCTGGGCTCAATTTTCAATGGGTTCACCTGATAGTATTAAAGACCCGGTATTTTCTGAACCTTGGGAAGCAGATACTTTCGCGATGTTGGTTGCCCTTGAGAAACAGAATTTAATTTCTTGGTCAGAATGGGCTGATGAATTAGGAGCTGAAATTAAGGGTAATTCAGCCTCGGTAGACACGGGAGCTGAATACTATGTTCACGTACTCGGCGCCTTAGAAAAGCTTTTAGTTAAGAAGCGGATTGTGTCGATTCAGGGCTTAGAGCAGTACCGAGCAGGGTGGGCTAGAGTCGCCGAGCGCACGCCGCATGGTGAGCCTATGGAATTGATGGCAGACGATCTCACGCCGTCTGATCCATTTCTATCGAAATAAATCATATGCTGAGTATCAAAGACCATAATCGTTTTCAAGAGGGCTTTGAATATGTCTATCCAGTGGTTTCCAGACGTGCCGGAGGCTTATCTTTAGGCATTAACTTAAATACGAATAATGCTTGTAATTGGCGATGTATTTATTGTCAGGTGCCAGATCTAATAAGAGGGGCGCCCCCACCAGTTGATTTGGATGCGCTTGAAGAGGAGTTAAGCGTCTTTCTTTCTCAAATCTTGATTGGGTCATACTTAGAAGATCAGGTGCCAAAGGGACAGCGGCGTTTAAACGATATTGCTTTCTCCGGTAATGGCGAGCCGACTTCGGCCCCAAATTTTGCTGACGCTGTCAAAACCATTCACGGAGTAAGAGTAAGGGCGAACGTTCCTGAGGTCGTTAAAACAGTTTTGATCACTAACGGTAGCCTAATGCATCAGCACAAAGTGATGAAAGGTGTGAAGGATTTGGCGGGTATAAATGGAGAGGTGTGGTTCAAGATTGATCGCGCGACGGTAGAGGGTGCTCAGTTAATCAACGACACTAAAATCAATAAATCCCGGATCCTGTCCAATTTAGAGGCATCAGCAAAGGCTTGCCCCACTTGGATACAAACGTGTTTATTCAAACTGGATGGGCTGCACCCCGCTGAATCTGATTTAGACGCTTATGTTCAGTTGATCGGGGAGGCTGTAGCTAGAGGTATTCCGTTTAAAGGTATTCTCCTATATGGACTAGCCCGACAGTCCCATCAGCCTGAGTCGGCGAGGTTATCGAAGCTTGACGATGGTTGGCTTAATGCGTTCGCGCATCGCTTAAGAGAATTAGGTGTAACAGTGAATTGCTCCGAATAAGAAAAAAATCCATCGAAAGATGCCTTATGGGTTTCCTTAGCAAATGGTTTGGTCGGTAACTACTTGGCCATTTGTTTTTCTCGAATTTCATCCAATGTCTTACAGTCGATACATAGCGAAGCTGTCGGTCTCGCCTCTAATCTTTTTAAACCAATTTCGATGCCGCAGCTGTCGCAGTAGCCATAATCACCCGACTCAATTCTACCTATTGTCTCATTGATCTTTTTGATGAGCTTTCTTTCTCGATCTCTATTTCTTAGTTCTAATGCCATATCTGATTCTTGGCTGGCTCTATCATTAGGGTCAGCAAAGACAGTGGCTTCGTCCTGCATTGTGTGCACGGTTTTATCAATGTCCGCACCGAGTTGCCCTTTGAGCTCCAAGAGGATTTTCTTAAAGTGATTTTTCTGTTTTGTGCCCATGTAGGCCTCGCCTTTTCTAGGAACATAAGGCTTAAATGTGCTTTTCATTGTTGCTTTTGATTTCGTTGTGCTTTTTTTTGCTGTGGCCATGGGCTTTAATATTAAAAAACTATTCGCTATCTAAAAAAGAGGTGTGTATATCAGATTTATCTCATTTATGCAATTTTAGATGTAAAATTAGGTTTGTCAGATTGACGTTTGAGGCATGAGGCGATATAGTCTCGGCCCTTCAGTCGGGGTGTAGCGTAGCCTGGTAGCGCGCCTGCTTTGGGAGCAGGATGTCGGGAGTTCGAATCTCTCCACCCCGACCAATAATGATGGCTTAGGCGTCCTAGTTGCGCCCGTAGCTCAACCGGATAGAGCACCAGCCTTCTAAGCTGGGGGTTACAGGTTCGATTCCTGTCGGGCGTGCCAGTGGTTTTTGGTCTGATGTTGATGAAGTCTGTGGTGGGCGTAGCTCAGTTGGTAGAGCCCCGGATTGTGATTCCGGTGGTCGTGGGTTCGAGCCCCATCGTCCACCCCACCGACACCCTTAATTTTCCTCTACAAGTTCTTCGGTTCAATCGGGAAGAACTATCGATTTCCTCGAGTTTAATTCAAAAGGTCTGAATTTTTTTGATGTTTCACTTTTTCATCTATATCGATCGCGGCGTAGGAAATAGGTAATTTAGAAAGCGCTAACGTTATGTGATCGCGAACGTTAGTGTCTGCGTTTCCTTGAATTTTAATGATGCAAGCGTAATGACTGTTACTCGTTCTCCAGATTCGTAAGTCCTGGATGTCGCTAACGTCAGTGACTAAATGTTTAATTTTTCCGCGAAGGGTTTCAGAAGTTTCGTCTTGAGCGCCAGAGTCAATCAGAATACTTGTTGTTTGCTTTATCAGTGAGCGAGACCACAAAAGCACAAGAATGGAACCTACGATCCCCATTAGCGGGTCCATCCAATTCCAATCGAACAATAAGCCCGCGATTAGTGCAATGATTGCGAGCAATGATGTAATCGCATCTGTGATCACGTGAATATAAGCGGCTTTTAAGTTGAGATCAGTTTCTAAAGGGCTCTTGTTATCAGAGTCGTCAGCTCTACCATGACCATGACTATGACTAACAGTGTGAGTATGACCATGATGGTGATCGTGTGAGTGATGTCCTAAAATAAGAGCGCTTAGTGCATTAACAAGCAAACCAATCAAAGCTGTTGCTATCGCATATCCATAGTCGATCGTCTTTGGGTTGAACAGTCGTTCTATTGATTCATAACCCATCGTAAGACCAACGAAAATAAGTAGCAAAGCGCTCGTGTAGGCACCAAGAATTTCAACCTTCCACGTCCCAAAGGCAAAGGAAGGATCATTAGCTTTATTTTTAGCGTAAAGGTATGCGAGTACTGTGATGCCGATGGCGATGGTGTGGGTGCCCATGTGCCATCCATCTGCAAGTAAAGCCATGGAGTTAAAGGCATACCCGCCTAAAATCTCAACGACCATCACCGTAAAGCTGATGGATAGGACTAGGATGCTTCTCTTTATGTTAGATGCCGTGCTCATAATTGAGTTGTTGCTATATTTAATTTAGCTAAAAATTGTTACTTGCAAGGTAAGAGTATTGTACTGCCTGTTCGTTCCTATCGCGGAATTGGTGGTAACTGGTGCTTTCGGTAATTGATTAAGGGAATATTAGTTGAAAATAAATAGTTGGCTTTATATATGTTATGTTGTAACATAACGTTAAACATATGTTGCTATTGCTCAACACTACTTGTGTTGACGTTAGTAGCCGCGCATTAAAAGCTTACGACCTTGAAATGGTATATTGATTTTTCCCCGAAAATTCCTCTTCCGCCATTTCAAGGTTTTTTTATTACTGGAGCGAAATTTCAAAGGAGAACGTGGCTATGAAGGTAATCATCGCGCTCGGATTTATATTTGCGCTAACGATTAATAAAGTTGAGGCGAAGCCTTTTGTGCTCGCGTGTGAGCCGGAGTGGCAGTCACTCGCGTTAGAGATCGGTGGTGAGTTGATTAAGGTCGATTCAGCGACTCATGGTCAACAAAACCCACATTTTATTCGCGTGAAGCCGAGCTTAATGAGCAAAATAAGACGTGCAGATTTAATTGTCTGTTCTGGGGCTGATCTTGAGGTGGGGTGGTTGCCATTATTGCTTCGAAATGGCAATAAAGCGGTGCAAGCTGGGCAACCTGGTCATTTATTGATCAGTGATTACGTAACTAACATCGAGATACCGGATGTTGTAGATCGCAGCCTGGGGGATATTCATCCTCAAGGCAATCCCCACGTTCATTTGGATCCTCAAATCATTTTAGAGGCAGCGGCACTCATTGAGGCTCGTTTGTCTCTGATAGACCCAAATAACGCAGGTACTTATAAAAACAATCTAACATCGTTTAACTCGCGTTGGAATGCTGCCCTAGAAAATTGGATAATTGCTGCAGAACCACTAGCAGGCAGAAGCGTTATCACTTATCACAAATCTTTTAGTTACTTGTTGAAATTCCTGGGGATGAACACCTTGACCTCGCTCGAAGAAAGGCCTGGAATTCCGCCATCTGCACGCCATCTTGCTACGGTTGTATCAATTATTGAGAAAACTCCACCACTTGCAGTGATTACGTCACCCTTTGATCCGGAAGGGCCAAACAAATGGGTCGTTAAAAAAACAGGTGTACGTGTAATAACGCTCCCATTCACAATTGGAGGCTCGTCAGAGGTGACAGATCTGTTTAAACTGTATGACCGTACGATAGAACTCCTCTTGAATTAATTTAAGTTATTTATGGCTGACTTATTAGATATTGTGACGCCAGCGCTTTTGGTCGGTTTGATGGTTGCTTCAGTTCATACACCACTCGGGATTGAGGTGTTAAAACGAGGAATAATCTTTATTGATCTTGCGATTGCTCAGATAGCAGGGCTGGGTTACATCGTTGTTGAGACGTTGAGTCGCACTGTATACGGCCAGCAGAATCATGTTCATGCAGATCCCGCAGGATTCGCTTTAGGTCCGTCTTTGGGCGCACTATGTTTCGCACTTATCGGTGGCCTCATTTTTAGGGACATTGAAAAACATTTCCCAAAGCAACAAGAGGCTTGGATTGGTGTTTTCTTCGTGCTATCCGCATCCCTGTCCATCTTAGTGCTTATGAACAATCCCCATGGCGATGAGGAGTTAAAGCACCTTCTTTCTGGGCAGATATTATTCGCTTCGATGCGCGACGTTATGCTTCACCTACCATTTTTTATCGCTATTCTAATTACATGGATGGCGGTGCCAAATGTGAGGCAAGGGTTGGGCTTTTATTTTATGTTCGCTTTGACTATTACTGCATCCGTTCAACTCGTCGGTATTTATGTGGTCTTTGCAAGCCTTATTTTGCCGGCTTTAGTGACTATTGGTAAAAGCCGACGGCTGCTGTGGGCATGGTTATTTAGTGGTTCAGCTATTGTTATTGGCATTGCATTATCTGCGATGCTTGATGCGCCTACGGGTCCGGTGTTGGTAACAACTTATGCGGTTTTAGGAATTCTTGGCGCACTTGCTGCCTTGGTTAGATCTAGACTTTCTAGTGCATAGCCTGGGCAGTTGTGTGACGTAAGGGTAAATCAATCTTGGATTTTTTGGGCGTTTACAGAGCCAGACGTATGAGATGTTACAAAGAGTTATTTTTTTGATGTCAAATTATGTTGCGGTTTTAAGGAGATCATTAACATGGAACGACGTGTGAACGATATATTTGGGCCAACAATATTGGCAGTTATTTTGGTCGCAACTCAATTGGTTAATTTGACAGATTTAAGAGCTGAGGAGAGTGGTTTAGACGCCCACGTGCACGGATTATCAGATTTGACGATCGCAATCGAGGGGGGCGACATTGAAATAGAATTTGAATCACCGGCAATGAATATAGTCGGCTTCGAATATCAGGCACAGTCGAAGAAAGATATAGAGGCTGTTGAGAAAGCAGCCGCGCGTCTTGCAGAACCCGATGCAATCTTTAGCTTTTTGGACGCCACTTGTCGGCTTATTGATTCTTCTGTGAATCTCGCTGGAGTTCTGGGGGAAGCGCACGATGACCATGAAGCACACGATGACCACGAAGCACACGGGGATATTTCTGGCGCTTATCAGTTTAGATGTGAGGACTTATCCAGATTGTCTGAAATTCAAGTTCATCTTTTTCAGGTTTTTCCTGGTATTGAGAGGATACGAGTGATGTGGTTGAGGGAGGGAAATCAGGGGGCAATTACTTTGACGGCAGAGGCATCAAAAGTACCGTTGAATTAATATTTTCGATGCTGCGTTTTTGCTTGTGTACATGGACGAGTATTGAGCCGAAGTGAGATGTGAGCGCACACAGTGATTTTTCGTCAACCTCATCAGGTTTGACTTAAGATACGTTATAACATAACATTAAGCCTTTACGGTTAGTCCGCGTATGAAAATATAAAGGTATCTTATGAGAAATCTTCAAGCCGTAACAGACCAAACATCTATCGGATTGTCTTTAGTCTGTGCCGTGCACTGTTTGTTAGTGCCTGTTTTGTTGGTGGCGGTACCGAGTCTCGCGTCATTGCCACTTGGGAGCGAGACCTTTCATGTCTGGATGATTGTAGCCGTATTACCTTTCAGTACCTTTGCGCTGACCTTAGGCTGTAAAAAGCACAAAAGATATGAGATTTTAATCCTTGGTCTACTTGGTTTGACCAGTTTAGTATTAGCTCTAGTGCTTGAAGGTCTAGTTGGTCAAGCAGGTGAGAAGTTACTTACATTGCTTGGTGCGGGGTTGATTGCTTGGGGGCATATCGCTAACTACAAGCTGTGTCAGCAGCACGAACCATCGAACTGCGATTAAGGCAAGTTTGCTATATCAATGTAAATTGTTTTACTGAATGTTAGTCTTCCCAGTACACCTCGACACTCACTGCATCCATAGCATATGTAGCACTCGCAATTTCATTCTCTGTAAAGGACACATTCACAACACCTGAAATCCAATGTGGTGTGTACAGATTCTCCAGTTCAATACCCTGGGAATATTTAACGTGGATCACTTGATTAGGTGGGGGTGGTGGTACGTGAATACATGCTCCGAAGAAAGGTACTAGAAAAAACTGAGACACTGTTTTATCGTTGTTGAATTCTAACGGGACAATAAAACCTGGTATTCGAATTGGTTTTCCATTCATCTCTGAAACGACAGTTGTCGACAGCAGTGCTCTTTGGTATTCATCATCAAAGAAAATATCTGTAGACGCGTCATCTGAGTTAATTACCTTATCCTCTGCCGAACCTTCTTCGATATCCATTATGTAATCTGGGGGATTTTGAAGTGCCTCTAAGTCTTCTGCGGGCATTAAATCAGTCCATTCGATTTCCTCATAAGCTGCTAAATCTACGTCACGCGCCAGCAGTTGGTTTTGATGTTGGACGGAAACCAGTAAAGCCCCTGTAATCATTATTGCTGTTTTAGAGAATCGCATTGTAATCATCGCTATGATTTTAGATCATGATGTCGGCTAAGAATTTGTTATATTGTAACAGTGAGTCAATAAACAATTGATTAGAAGATTACCATGGCTATTACCATTCAGAATGTCCAATATAGTTATCCAAGTCATCCAAAGAGACCTGTATTGAATATCCCTTCTTGGTCAGTTTCTGAGGGGGAGAAGACTTTTTTATATGGGCCGTCTGGTTGCGGTAAATCAACCCTTTTATCCGCTTTGAGCGGCTTGATAAAAACAACAGGAAGCTTGACTGTACTTGGTCAATCCTTAACTGAAATGTCAACCAATCAAAGAGATGAATTTAGAGCTCAAAATATCGGATTTGTATTTCAGCAGTTCAATTTGATCTCTTATTTGAGTGCAATCGATAATATAAGACTCGCCGGCGGTTTCGGTCATCGTGATCGCAGCGATACGATCGATCAGGAAATAAAGAGTTTATTGGCTAATTTGAACATAGCGCCAGCTGAATGGGGTGAGCCCGCCAACAATCTAAGTATTGGTCAACAGCAGCGAATAGCGATTGCCCGAGCGCTCATTAATAAACCTCAACTTTTAATCGCTGACGAGCCAACTTCATCCCTTGACCACGTCAACCGGGATGCTTTCATGACTTTGCTTATGAATATCGTAGACGAGCACAAAATGACTTTGTTACTTGTCAGCCATGACATGTCTTTGTCTAACCACTTTAATAGAGTCGTTTCTCTGAATGAGATTAATTTAGCTGGGAGACGATCTTAAGTGTTTATTCGTCTTGCTATTAAAAGCTTATTGGACAGAAAAGGCTCAGTATTAGTCTCGCTTCTAGCTATGTCAGTCAGTATTTTTGTTTTGCTGGGGGTGGAGCATATTAGGCACCAGACGAAAGAGAATTTTTCCAACACGGTGTCCGGTGTGGATCTGATCGTTGGTGCGAGAACTGGAAGCGTTAATTTGCTGCTGTATTCGGTATTTCGAGTGGGCAATCCTACTAATAATATTCGATGGGATACCTATAAGAAAATCGCGTCGAGTCGCAAAGTTCATTGGGCGATCCCCATTTCCCTCGGAGACTCGCACAAAGGTTATCGTGTGTTAGGAACCTCAGCTGATTATTTTAGGTATTTCAGTTATGGGGATAAGCGGTTACTTGAATTTAAGGAAGGAAGGGCTTTTAAAGATTTATTTGACGTTGTGTTGGGGGCGGAGGTTGCTAGAAAGTTGAATTACCGAATGGGGGATCGATTAGTCCTTGCCCACGGTATGGCATCAACTAGCTTTAGTTTGCATGAGGATCGGCCGTTCGACGTGGTTGGGATATTAAGTCCTACCGGCACTCCAGTTGATCAAACGCTACATGTCAGCCTAGCGGGCATTGAGGCAATACACATGGATTGGCAGCATGGAGTCAAGCAGCCGAACTCATCAACTTCCATTGATGATTTTGATGGTGTCGAGTTACAACCTGAGAGTATCACTGCTTTTATGTTGGGCTTGAAAGAGAAAATGGCGACTTTTCGTGTTCAAAGGGGGATTAATAATTACAAGGGTGAACCATTACTTGCAATTTTGCCTGGTGTAGCGCTTTCGGAACTTTGGCAAATGATGGGTGTTCTAGAGAAAACGCTATTATTGGTTTCCGTTTTGGTATTTTTAGCCGCTTGTCTTGGCGTTAGTGCGATGCTTTTGGCGTCTATTCGCGAGCGTCGTAAGGAAATTCATTTGTTGCGTGTCATTGGCGCACCCCCACGCTTTTTATTTTTTCTAATTCAACTAGAAGCGTTTTTAATCACGTTTCTTGGTGTAATTCTTGGGTTGCTACTTTTAATGGGTTGCTTATTGCTTTCGCGCGATTATCTTATTGAAACATTTGGTTTGCATATCAACATCAGTATTTTCACATCCAACAGTGCCTACATGATTTTTATGGTTTTTGCGGCTTCGTTCATTGTTGCTGCATTACCTTCTTTTGTCAGTTATCTTCGAGCGAGTAAGGGTTTGGATTGAGGTGTGTGTTCCATGCGTAGATAGCAGCAATCTGCACAAAAGGCGTTCTTGATTGATGTTGCTTAATTAGATCATTACTTCAAACATAAAAAAACGCGGTGAACCGCGTTTTTTTTCTTGTGATTTGAGTGTCAGTATTTGTGTGCCCCGTGCGCACCAAAACTCATGATGTACTGAAGAATGATTTGATCATCGTTATTACCTGCTGATCGTTCTTCTTGGCCGAGTTGAAGACGAATTCGACTGTACTCGCTATTAGTCCAGTCAAGCATGACTGTCTTTTGTGATGGGTTAAACCCTTGGCCATCAACAGCTGTGTCGTTCAGCGCGCCCGTCAAGTCCACATTCTTCATTTTGCTGTATCTCATACCAACCCGAGCCTGAGGAATCCATTTGTATGTGGCGGCTACATAGTAACCGCTGGTTTGCGCATCGTAGGCCGCCGTCGCAAAGGCCTCGTCCCCTGTAGCCCCATAGGTTCCATTTTCGTTGCGAGTGAAGTGCTCAGCTGTCAACGTAAATTCTTGACTATTTTCGTTTCCTGTTGGCGCGTATGTATAACGAATATCATATGCTTTTAGGTCGGTATCACCGATGAAGGTAATCGTACCTTCCTCAGTTACCCTTCCTCCGGTTTCACCGTCAACCCGGTAAGCGCCAAATCTCCAAGTGCCGTTCATGCCAATATCGCCACCTACCCGCCAAAATAGAGAGTTTGCTCCGATACCTTGCCCGTCTGGAGTTCCAAATGGGAAATCACTTCCTCTAAACAAACCAAGACCAATTTCATTGTAAAGCTCCGTGGGTAGAATTTTACTGATTTGAATTCCGTCATCGTTAAAACTCCCGTTTAAGTACACTTTGTAGGGGAGCGGCCTGTCAACGAAGTCATCGGTGTGCGCGTGTTGTTCGTTTAGGTAACCTAGTGTCCAAAGCGCTTTACCGAACTTGAATTTAGCAGGAGCTCCTGCGCCCGGTAGCGTCTCAACGTACGCCTCTTCGACTTCAGTTACGATCGCGCCGCCTTCTTCGACGAGAGCGTATGTTAAGCCCCCATAAAACTTATCATCCACGCTTGCTGAAAAATTAATCTCGGTGTGATCAAGGCCTAGTCCACCCGTTCCTCTTTCTCCCTCTTCACCAACCGCAAATCCAGTCATTTCTGGTGCTGTTCGCTCGGAAAACTCTTTGAATTGTCCATTCAAAACGATTCCAATGGATGGATTAAAAGTATTTCCTCTGATAGCCCGGCCTCCAGCTTCAACAACGGCGTTGGAGTCGGTGGGTTTTGCGCTCGATTGAATTGCTTCTTCTAATTTTTTCTCTAAATCAGAAATTCTTTGTTCGTATTCACCTCTAAGTTCGTTCAACGCTTCACGAAGATCGCTTACATCTTCCTGCGCGTGACCTGAGGTTACAGCGAAGAAACTGAGTGCGGCAACGAGGCAGCGAAAATTAGTATTAGTCATTAAAGTGTGTCTCCCGATTATATTGTCTGCATCGATACTATCGATATGTGATGTTGTAACATAAATAACGATACGTTACA
>CAJQIK010000138.1 GCA_905478365.1 uncultured Burkholderiales Genera incertae sedis bacterium | reverse complement strand
TCGCTTAACTCGCATTCAGAAAAAATAAATTTGTTTGGGATACGGCTATTCGATAGGAAATCATGCCCATGTCCTCCAATTTGGATGGCATTAAATCCAAAAATATCTGAAACCATGCTGTCGATAATTGACCGCTCTATTTCAAGCAAATCTCTCCCAAGCGATCCATCAAAGCAATTGGGCAATTTAACTCCGTCCATATATATTGACATTTGACGCTAAGGCATCAAAGATGTGTCTATGAATAATACGCAAGTTTATCCGGTTAAAGCATTTCAAGACAATTACATTTGGACGATACACAATAAAACCCATGCGGTAGTTGTTGATCCTGGCGAATCAGAACCCGTTATCGACTTTTTAACGTCCAACAAACTGACACTGGCCGCCATTCTCGTCACCCATCACCACGCTGACCATGTTGGTGGTATAAAAAATATTGTGAGTCATTATGACGTTCCAGTTTACGGACCAAAAACAGAAACCATTCCACCGGTGACACAGAAGCTTGGCGAGGGAGACTCAGTCCAAATAGATAGCCTAGATCTTACCTTTAAAGTCCTTGACATACCTGGACATACAGCTGGACACATCGCATATTTTAATAATCAACGACTATTTTGCGGAGATACACTATTTTCATGCGGATGCGGAAGAATATTTGAGGGTTCTCCCTCACAAATGCTCCACTCAATTGAAAAGCTGACAAACCTGGCAGATTCAACGGAGGTTTACTGTACTCACGAATACACACTATCCAATATAAGATTCGCGCTAACAGTCGAGCCTGAGAACAAAAATCTCGTAGATTACGAAAAAATCGTAAAAACCAAACTGGCCAAGGAACAGGCGTCACTGCCCACCTCTATTGGTTTAGAGAAATCCATCAACCCCTTTCTAAGATACAACGAACCCTCCGTAATAGAGGCTGCCCGAACTCGATCTAAAACTCCTGTTTCCAATGATATAGAGGTGTTTGCTACGATACGGGCTTGGAAAGATAATTTTTAAAGTTAATCTTGGTTCTTTTGCCGCACCACATCATGCATTTCCTAACATATATTTCCGCTTTCGCAGTTGTGCTCTCTTTCGGCCTAATGACTGGCAACGCTGGCGCACAAACACCGAACCAAAGCGACGAAAAAATCATTGAAGAATCGCTCAATGAACATGATATTAAGACCGTAAGTTTTTGGTCTTTTAACTATATTGATTTAGGCTCACATAGGGAACTGAAGCCCAGAGCTCTCGATTCAATACCCAGTATTTGGCCTCGTCTCATTGCTGGCTTCGGAATGCCTGACATCTTCCACGATAGTGAGTTGATTCATATTGTTAAACGAGGGGATACGCTGTCCGCAATTTCCATTCGATATGGTGTCTCGATACGAGCAATTAAAACTTGGAACAACTTAAGGGGCTCATTAATAACAGTAGGACAAAAATTAGTCCTACACAAAGACGGTCAAGGCAAGCGCGTCAGAAATTATGAGAAACGCTTCAAAGCTAACCTACCCTACTTGTCACGCATATTTAATCGAAGTCAAAAATACATCCATTTCGTCTTAGGGGAGTTAGAAAAAAGACAGATGCCAACAGAGTTAGCCTTGCTACCAATGATTGAGAGTGCCTACTACCCCGTGGCATATTCTAGGGCACATGCAGCGGGTTTATGGCAATTTATCCCATCAACTGGAAAGAACTACGGACTTGAACAGAACTGGTGGCGAGACGAGCGTCGAGATGTCATTGCATCCACTAAGGCAGCGCTAGATTACCTTCAGGTATTGCACGCAGAATTTAATGACTGGCAACTGGTTTTAGCCGCATACAACTGGGGAGAAAACGGTCTAAGACGCTCTATCAAACGGAACAAAAAGCGTGGGAAAGGAACACGTTACGCTGACTTGAAGATGCCGCGGGAGACCAGAAACTATGTTCCTAAATTACAAGCTATGAAAAATATAGTAATTGAAGCTCATTTAGGCACACTGACGCTGCCACATGTGGCCGACTACGCTTACTTCACTCCGGTCATAGTACCCAATTTAATTGATATAAAACTAGCTGCTAATTTTGCCGAGATTGATTTGGAAGAATTTGAGATGCTTAATCCATCACATAATCGGCCCGTCTTCACCACAGATGGAAAAACACCCATGCTTATACCAAGTAATCGTGTGGATACATTTAATGAAAACCTAAACAATTATTCCGGCCCGTTAACCACATGGGGCACCTATGAATTTAAAAAGGGGGACACACTCTCCCAAACAGCAGAACAATTTGGACTCAAGCTCGATAAACTAAGAGCAATCAATGGCTTAAAACCCTACTTCCCAATTCAAGTTGGACAAGCCATACTGGTACCCTGGACTAGTAAAGAAGAGGCTTCAAACCTTAACCAGACGTGGACACGGCCAGAATTTTCGCATGCTAGTTCTCTCTACGGAAAAGAATTTGCATATCGAATAAAACGCGGAGATACCTTGTCAGGTATTGCCAAAAGATACGGTGTATCTGTAAAAGCACTAAAAAACTGGAATGGTTTAAAAACCTCAACAATACGAGTTGGAAAAAAACTAATCATTTACAAAGACCTCGCAGTTCCTCGTGTTTCAAAAATGCTAGAGAGTTAAAATAACGTCCAAGAAAAAAAACGGTATAGCCATGGGATTCTTAACGAATAAAAAATTACTCATTACCGGATTGCTAAGTAACCGATCAATTGCGTACGGTATTGCTCAAGCCGCTATGCGCGAAGGTGCTACCCTAGCATTCAGTTACGCTGGCGGTGAAAAAATTGAGAAACGAGTGAAAAATCTTGCGCAAGATTTCGATACCGATCTGGTTTTTCCTTGTGATGTCGGCGAAGATAAAGAAATTAAGGCTTTGTGCACATCTCTGAAGGCCGAATGGGGACAACTGGACGGACTTGTCCACTCGATCGCTTTCGCGCCAAGAGAGGCTCTAAGCGGCAGTTATCTCGACTCTGTGACTCGAGAATCATTTCAAATTGCTCACGATATAAGCTCCTACAGCTTCTCTGCGCTCGCTCAAGCTGCGCGCCCGTTGTTAATGTCAGGGAACAATGCATCTCTCTTAGCTTTGACTTATCTGGGCTCACAACGAGCGTTTCCAAGCTATAACGTTATGGGTTTAGCTAAGGCAAGTTTGGAGGCTAATGTTAGGTATATGGCAGCTAGCCTCGGGACAGACAACATTCGCGTCAATGCAATATCGGCGGGCCCAATAAAAACACTGGCAGCCGCGGGGATTGGTAGCTTCTCTAAGCTACTTTCATTTGCGGAAAAAACTGCACCCTTAGGAAGGAATGTAACCATTGAGGAAGTAGGTAATGCGGCAGCATTCTTACTAAGCGATTTGGCCAGCGGTATCACTGGAGAAATAACTTACGTTGATGCGGGATTCAACACCTCAGGAATCGCTCCTATAGAATAAAGCTCCAGTCGACTAATTACTTAACCCGTCTAATCCAATCGCGTCACTATTAATACGAACGTTAGCCTTCTCACGCAGACTCGCAATGTAAGCAGACATTTGCTGCTGCTGCATCATCTGCTCCAGCTGATTTTTCGCCGTATTTAGATCATCCTCCGTAACCTCTTCCAGATCGACAATCTTAGAAACTCGAAATACGACGTAGCGACCATCATCTATAGGCATTCCAACATGCGCAGGTAATGTATCTTTGGATACGCCGAAAACCGCTCTTAACCCCTCTGGGTGAAGACCCTGGCGTTTAACTAAAGTCACCATTCCAGGATTGGACCACTCAGCACCCTCGACCTCTTGTCCTGCCTCAAGCGCAGCTAATGCAGACTCACCCTCTGCGACAGCCTTGTCTAATGCTCCTTGCGACTTTAAAAAATCTTTAACTTCGCCAGCGACATCATCAAATGCCATGTCCTCCTCTAAGGCGTATTCAATCACTCTCGCAGCTACAAGCGTTTTTGGTTGAACTTCAAAGGCCTCAGTATTCCGCTTTTCATCCAATGATTCCGCTGAAAAAATAGCCTGCAGCAATTCTGGTTTATCGAGTAATGTGTTGTACCCTGCACTCTCTCTCGTAACCCAATCACTCGTTTGTACCGTCAATCCTAATTCCTCAGCAACAGGTAATAGACTGTCATAGTCTGTATAAACACGGTCACTAAACAATTGAGACGCGCTTAGGTACGTTTCCTCCACCTTTGATTTACGAATGTCTTTTTCTATATCGGCTTTAACCTCAGAAAATGGCGTTGTTTCCACGTTCTTAACATCATCGACTCGTATGATATGAAATCCATACTGAGTCTGGATTGGACCAACTATCGCTCCTTTATCCGATTCAAACAGCGCCTTATCAAAAGGCTCTACCATAAGACCTCGCGACAGAAATCCTAGATCTCCATCATTCTCTGCAGAGCCAGGATCATTCGAGAACTCTAAAGCCAAGGGTCCGAATTGGCTAGGATCATCTTTAATGACTGCCAATAATTCTTCGGCTTGCGCTTTTGCCGCAGCTTTCTCAGAATCGGGCGCATCCTCAATGACTGAAATTAAAATATGGCTAGCTTTTCGCTCCTCAACAGTCTGAAATTCGGAAAGTCGATCTTGATAAGTCTGTTCTAACTCTTCCTCTGAAACTGATACCGAGGCCGCTGCAGATTCTTCATTGAGCACTAGGTACTCGACTTTAGCTCGTTCAGGCAACACAAAAAGACTACGGTTATCATCAAAGTAAGCTCTCACCTCTTCATCTGTCACCGTAATTGCTTCACGGTACTTTGCTGGCGAGAAAATCAATTGGCTGACCTCTCGTTGTTGACCACGTTGCTTTACAAGCCGACTTACCACTGAATCTGACACAATTGCAGTTTGTGTTACGACATTTTGTAACCGTCCAACCAACAAATCTTGTGTAATTTGAATTTCAAATTCAGCAGGACTAAGGTTCTGGGCCTTCAAAAGGCGCTCATACTTCTCCACTGAGAACTCACCGGAGTCATCAAAAAATGCGGGAACACCTGAAATGACTTCTCTTAGCTCCTCTGGAGAGACCATCATCCCCATACTTTTAGCTTGGTTAAGCAACAACCTTCTTTGAATTATATTGTTCAGTACAGAGTTTTTAAATTCTGGAGTTTGAAGATATTCAGCGGCTTGCGGATTTGCTTGTGTTTGAGGTCGAAGCCTGTCCTGCTCTTGACGGACCATCATACTCAGCTCTTGCTGAGAAATGGCGCTATTGCCGACTTCAGCAACGACTTGTGCCGAATCTTGACCGCGGAAGTATGAATCAACGCCGAAAAGGGCAAACGTTAGGACAATTAGGACTAAAATTGCCTGCGAAAATATTTTGTATTTACTTATGAAATCAAACATGAAGTCAACCTAGTTTACTTACCGTAATTATCGATCGCATAGATTAACAAAAAAGGCGAACTTGCGTTCGCCTTTTTCTATTGGCGGAGTGGACGGGACTCGAACCCGCGACCCCCGGCGTGACAGGCCGGTATTCTAACCAACTGAACTACCACTCCTTAACATCGGTCTGGTGGGTGCTGAGAGGTTCGAACTCCCGACATTCGCCTTGTAAGGGCGACGCTCTACCAGCTGAGCTAAGCACCCAAGAATCTCGAGGTTAAACTCGAGGTTCTGAGTAGATATCCGTGCTAACTATCTTAGAAAGCGCGCTAGTTTACTGCATCCTTGAGCGCTTTACCAGCCCGAAACTTAGGAGATTTTGAAGCCTTAATTTGAATACTTTCACCGGTACGTGGATTACGTCCCATACGAGCCCCTCTTTCACCAACCAAGAAGCTACCAAAACCAACAATAGTCACTTGATCACCACCCTTGAGCGCACCTGTAATGGCAGCAGTCGCCCCGTCTAAAGCACGCTCTGCCGCAGCCTTTGATATATCCGCAGCAGCGGCCATTGCTTCAACTAATTCTGATTTATTCACATCGAATCCTTTCGTTTTAATAATTGTGATATTGATTTTTTAAAACAGGTTTGTCCATGACCCGTTGTTTGGTGATTCTAACCATCGGTACAACAAATTTTTTATGCCCTCTAGCCCCGAAAGAGTAGCAACTGTAAAAAGCACGTGTCAAGCAAACAGACTAAAAAATAAATAAATTTTGTTAATGCTTGACTCGCGAGGATTTTCCATCATTATTTTTTACGTTAGGAATGGTGACATCATTAGCAGGATCGTTTGGAAGAGCGACTGGAGGGTGCTCGAGAGCCAGATCAAAGACTTCGTCAATCCATTTAACAGGACATATCTCAAGTTTCCCTTTAATGTTATCCGGAATGTCAGCAAGATCTTTAACGTTCTCATGGGGAATTAATACGGTCTTAATACCCCCTCTGTGAGCGGCCAATAGTTTTTCTTTGAGCCCGCCAATAGGTAACACCTCTCCTCTTAGCGTAATCTCACCGGTCATGGCAACGTCACATCTAACAGGAATCTTAGTAATCGAAGACACCAAAGCTGTCGTCATTGCTATGCCTGCTGATGGCCCATCCTTTGGCGTTGCCCCCTCTGGAACATGCACGTGAATGTCATGCTTCTCAAACGCGTCGTCCTCGATCCCTAACACATGAGCCCTAGACCGAACGACGGAGCGAGCGGCCTCAACAGATTCCTTCATTACATCGCCAAGAGAACCGGTTCGCTGTATGTTTCCTTTACCTGGCAAAATGACTGACTCAATGGTCAATAGCTCACCCCCAACCTCTGTCCATGCAAGCCCAGTAACCTGACCAACTTGGTTGTTCTTCTCAGCGAGACCAAAGCTGAATTTACGCACCCCAAGATAGTCACTCAAGTTCTTAGCTGTAACGCTAACTTTCTTGTTCAGTTTGTTTACTGAAATTGCAGTGACGACTTTGCGACATATTTTGGAAATTTCTCTTTCTAAAGAGCGAACACCCGCCTCACGCGTATAGTACCTAACGATATCCCTTATAGCGCCGTCAGACACAGAAATTTCCTGAGCATCAATACCATTATTTTCCATCTGCTTCGGAAGTAGATAACGCAACGCAATGTTTATCTTTTCGTCTTCGGTGTAACCAGCCAACCGAATTATTTCCATTCTATCCAGTAACGGACCTGGAATATTCATCGAATTTGCCGTTGCAACGAACATAACATCAGATAAATCGTAATCAACTTCTACATAGTGATCCGCGAACTTATCATTTTGCTCTGGGTCCAGAACCTCAAGCAACGCAGAAGACGGGTCTCCACGGAAATCCATGCCCATCTTATCAACTTCATCTAGGAGAAATAATGGATTTCTAACACCAACCTTACTCATATTCTGCAAAATTTTACCGGGCATCGACCCTATGTAAGTTCTTCTGTGACCACGAATCTCAGACTCATCCCGCACGCCACCTAATGACATCCGCGTAAAGTTTCTGTTCGTTGCCTTTGCGATCGACTGACCCAAAGATGTTTTTCCAACTCCTGGTGGACCAACCAAACACAATATCGGAGCCTTTAGTTTATCTACCCGCTGTTGGACAGCGAGGTACTCAATGATTCGTTCTTTTACTTTATCAAGGCCATAATGATCCTCATTTAGGATTTTTTCAGCTGCTTTAAGGTCGGCAGAAACTTTACTTTTCTTCTTCCAAGGCAGTCCAACTAAAGTCTCAATGTAATTCCTTACAACCGACGCTTCAGCTGACATAGGAGACATTAGTTTTAGTTTTTTAAACTCTGAATTTGCCTTAGTTTTAGCATCCTTGGGCATCCGGGCTGATTTAATTTTTTTCTCAAGCTCCTCTAAATCGGCACCATCCTCTGAATCCCCAAGTTCCTTTTGAATCGCCTTAACTTGCTCGTTAAGGTAATACTCCCTTTGACTTTTTTCCATCTGTCGCTTAACCCGACCTCGGATACGTCGCTCGACTTGCATAATGTCCAGCTCGGACTCCAACAAACCTAACAAATGCTCCAAGCGCTCCTTGACGTCAGCTAGCTCAAGAATCTCTTGTTTCTGGTCAATCTTTAGCGGTAGATGGGCCGCAACGGTATCCGCCAGTCTTCCAGCCTCATCAATCCCAGCTAGAGATGATAAAACCTCTGGTGGGATTTTTTTGTTGACTTTGACATATTGCTCGAACTGGGTCACCAAGGCACGCCTCATACCTTCGAGCTTCGCTGGATCAGTAGCCTCTGATGAAATCTCCGAGGTCTCACAACTCAGGTGAGTTTCCTCGTTCAGAACGCTGTCTAAGCGAGCACGATTAACGCCCTCCACCAGCACTTTAACTGTTCCATCTGGAAGCTTCAGCATTTGGAGAATATTCGCGACGCTTCCCACTTTGTAGAGATCTGACTCCTCCGGATCATCCTTAGCAGCTGTCTTTTGCGCGACAAGCATCACATGCTTGCCTGCCTCCATGGCGACTTCAAGAGCTTTATTAGATTTCGCGCGACCAACAAACAAGGGGATAACCATGTGCGGAAACACTACGACATCTCTTAGAGGTATTAAAGGAAAGGTACTGTTCGGCTCGTTCTCTTCGTGCTTATCGCTCATCTTCGGACCTTTAGCGTTGTGAGGTATTACGATTACATTGAGGCTAAATAAAAAATTTCAAGACCAAAATTGATCTAAGCGCTAGATGCCATTGTTTGGTCAGCCACCCCGTCTTGCTTTGAATAAATTAGCAGCGGCTTAGTTCCCTCTGAAACTGATGCTCCATCAACAACGACTTTTTCAACATTCTTCAAAGAAGGAAGCTCATACATTACATCCAAAAGGACACTCTCAATAATCGACCTCAATCCTCTCGCACCCGTTTTACGTGCCAAAGACTTTCTTGCGATTGCTGATAATGCATCTGATCGGATATCCAATTCAGCCCCTTCCATCGCAAACATTTTTTTATATTGCTTTAACAAAGAGTTTTTTGGTTCTGTCAAAATTTGAATTAGCGCGCTCTCATCCAGCTCCTCGAGAGTAGCTAATACCGGCAGTCGTCCTACAAATTCTGGAATCAAACCAAACTTTATAAGATCTTCAGGTTCGACACTCTTTAATACGCGGCTCGAATCATTCGCCGCACTTTTAGGATTGACTTCAGCACCAAACCCAATACCGCTTTTGTCCGATCTATCACGAATGATTTTTTCCAACCCATCGAATGCACCACCACAAATAAACAATATATTGCTGGTATCTACCTGAACAAATTCTTGATTTGGATGTTTACGCCCACCTTGCGGTGGTACTGACGCGATTGTTCCTTCAATGAGCTTTAGCAATGCTTGTTGAACCCCCTCACCGGAAACGTCTCGGGTAATCGAAGGATTGTCAGTTTTTCTAGAGACCTTATCGATCTCATCGATGTAAACGATACCCCTTTGAGCACGGTCCACATCATAATCACATTTTTGAAGTAATTTCTGAATGATATTCTCAACGTCTTCACCCACATAACCTGCCTCAGTTAAGGTAGTCGCATCCGCCATGACAAAAGGCACATTCAGCAAACGCGCAAGCGTTTGGGCAAGTAAGGTTTTTCCCGATCCCGTAGGCCCTACTAACAATATGTTCGATTTCGACAACTCGACGCCATCATCGCTAGACTCATGCAGCCGTCTGTAGTGGCTATACACCGCAACTGACAGTGTGCGTTTAGCTAATTCCTGACCAATTACATATTCATCTAGTGCTTCCCTAATCCCTTGTGGTACCGGCAGCGAAGACGTTTTCTCGGAACCATCTGTATCCGCTAAAGCCTCTTCAAGAATGATGTCGTTACACAGCTCGATACACTCGTCGCAAATAAACACCGACGGACCAGCAATTAATTTCTTAACTTCTTGTTGACTCTTGCCACAAAAAGAACAGTAGAGAAGCTTTTCTGGATTACTTTCGTCTTTATCAGTCATGAAGCACTATTCGTCTTTTAAGTTATGTTTTCCAATCACTCAGCTTACGACAAGTATAGGTCCACCAAGTTCTATGGTCTCTTAGAAAGTACCTCATCCACTAAACCGTATGCTACCGCTTCTTCGGCTCCTAGGAAATTATCACGATCAGTATCTTTTTGCAGTGTCTCAATAGGTTGCCCAGTATGCTCAGCTAATAAACCGTTCAAACGCTCTTTTAAATATAAAATTTCTTTGGCATGAATCTCAATATCAGAAGCCTGACCTTGAAAACCGCCAAGCGGCTGATGAATCATTACTCTTGAATTTGGCAAAACAAACCGTTTACCCATTTGGCCTGCCGCTAATAGAAACGCACCCATGCTTGCTGCCTGGCCTATGCATAAAGTACTTACATCAGGTTTTATGAATTGCATGGTGTCATAAATAGCCATACCTGCCGAAACAACTCCGCCTGGAGAATTTATATACAAGGATATATCCTTGTCTGGGTTTTCAGATTCTAAAAAAAGAAGCTGCGCAACCACAAGATTAGCAGTTAACTCATTAACCGGCCCAACTAGAAAAATAACGCGCTCTTTCAATAAGCGAGAGTAGATATCGTAAGCCCGCTCGCCCCGACCACTCTGCTCAATCACCATTGGTACCATGCCCAGAGCTGAAGGCTCTTGAGATAATCCATTATTCACGATCATTTCTCCAACCCCATCAATTCATCGAAAGCCATTTCCACGTCATTGGTTTTGGCAGTTTCCAATGCCCAAGTTACTACGTTTTTTTCGACGACATAGGATTCTATTTCTCTCAATCTCTGTGGATTTTTATAATACCAATCTCGGACTTCTTGGGGTTTTTCATAGCCCGCGGCCATTTCTTCCACCACTTCTTTTAATTGATCCGGTTTGGGCTGCAATTCATTTTTTTCCGCAATATGGGCGATAATCAATCCAAGTTTAACGCGGCGAGTAGCCTCCTCCGCAAAAACCTCTTTTGGAAGCGGCGCATCATCTACCTTCATCCCGCGCGACTTCATATTCTCTTTCATTTGTTCCGCGAGTCGGTCACTCTCTTCCTCCACTAGGGCTTGAGGAACATCAAACTCCGCCTGCTCCAGCAAAGCTTTCATGACTAGATCTTTTTGTCGAGATTCCAAACGCTTCGCCACTTCTGTATCCACGTTTTTCTTAACATCCACACGAAGCCGTTCCACATCACCATCTTCGAACCCTAGCTGCTTTGCAAACTCCGAATCAATCTCGGGCAATACAGCCGCTAAGACTTCGTGCACTTTGACCTCAAACTGAGCCTTTTTACCGGCCAAATCCTTACTTGGGTAATCCTCTGGAAACTGAACATCAAAGGTCTTCTCATCTGATGCTTTCATACCTGTCAGTGCATTTTCGAAGTCTGGTACTAATCTGCCCTCGCCAAGCGACATAACAACTCCGTCCCCAGAGCCTCCCTCGAAAAACTCTCCATCAACGGAACCCTTAAAGTCAATTTTGACTTGATCTCCGGATTCTGCGCTCTTCTCATTGACCTCAAAGGTCGCTCTTTGTTTTTGCATGATCGCGAGGGTTGAATCAACCTCTGATTCTCCCACCTTCACCGTAGGTTTATCGATTGAACACCCTGCAACATCCTTGACTTCAATAGACGGATACACCTCGAAAGAAGCCACGAAAACGAAATGATCGTCGCTTTGCTCCTTCGCCTGAACGTCGATTTTCGGGAGACCAGCTATTCTCAACTCTTTTTGCTCTAGGGCCTCCCCGAGGTTTTTACCAATTGCGTCGCTCATAACCTCACTGCGAACTTGACCACCGTGTTGCTGCTCAACAATCTTGACTGGCACCTTACCTGGTCTAAATCCAGCCACTTTAACAGTCTTGGACAACTTACCAAGCCGAGAGACCACCTCTGAATTGATTTCTGACATCGGTACTGAAATCGACATTTTTCTTTCTAAATTACTGACCGTCTCTAATGTTGCGTCCATACTGTTCCCAAAAAAGATGTGCATGCAACCGGTCTCGAGTAAAAACCGATTGCTTTAAAACGACGCATCTAGCGCCTCGAGCTGTTACATAAATTTGGTGCGAAAGGAGAGACTCGAACTCTCACGCCTCTCGGCGCCAGAACCTAAATCTGGTGCGTCTACCAATTCCGCCACATTCGCATAACTCGCATTCTACTATAATCCTAATAATGCGGTTGTTTAGAACTAACCTTTATACTTTCCAGTTCGCGTAACAACCATCCACCGCTTTATTTTATGGACATATTGTTTTGCCCGTTGATCATTACGAAAACTTTCCCGTCGCCTCTATTATCCTGCCCGCGCATTTGAGAGGGCCCATCGAGACGATATATCGCTTCGCCCGATCCGCGGATGACATTGCTGACTCTGAAGACCTACCATCCGAATTCAAGCGAGATCGATTAACATTTTTTCGATCAGAACTGAAAAAAATCGAATGTGATGAGCCAACACTCACCCCGTTGTTTTCAGAACTTGGTGGATTAATCGTAAGACATGAGCTTCCGATCAGTCTGTTCTTCCAGTTGCTCGATGCGTTCGAGCGGGACTTGACCGTCCATAGATACGAAAATTTCAATCAACTTCAAGACTACTGCGCTCACTCAGCGAATCCGATTGGACGGCTCTTGCTGCATTTATTTGGACACACAAACGAAGAGTATTTCAAATGGTCCGACTCTATTTGTACTAGCCTTCAGATCATCAATTTTCTCCAAGATATTAAGGATGACTATGATCTTGGTAGGATCTATCTCCCCAAGGATGAAATGGACTCATTTGGTGTAACCGAAAACCATATAAAACACAGAACCTTTGATGTTAATTGGCTAAACTTTATGTCTTTCCAGCTAGAGCGGGCGCGACAATATCTGCATGACGGCACAGAGCTATACAAAAAACTTCCAGGCAGAATGGGCATCGAAATTAAAACGATTGTGAAATCAGGATTACAGGTCCTAACTAAGCTAGACGCCTCTAGAGGAAATGTCTTTGTTACGAATCATCAGATCAATCCACTAGATTTAATAAAAATTTTATATCAGACGACTTTCCGCCCCTAATGACGCCGCAAGAGTACTGCTCAAAAAAAACCGCACAAAGTGGATCAAGTTTCTACTACAGCTTTTTATTTCTTGAGAAAAAGAAACGCGAGGCTATCACGGCACTGTACGCATTTTGTCGAGAAGTTGATGACATTGTAGACGACGCTTCAGATGAGCATGTTGCTCGATCAAAGTTAAATTGGTGGGGCCAAGAAATTGAAAAAATGTGGTTAGGAACTCCTCAGCATCCCGTAACAATAGCCATTCAACAATTCATAGAGCCATACAAACTTGAACAGAAATATTTCAAACTCATCATCGATGGCATGATGATGGATCTTGAGCAGCAAAATTACGAGACAATGGATCAATTAAAGGAGTACTGCTATCGATCTGCCAGCGCAGTCGGCATACTATCCGCAAGCATTTTCGGCTATACGCATCCGACCACGTTAATCTATGCTGAGCAACTAGGGC
>CAJQIK010000137.1 GCA_905478365.1 uncultured Burkholderiales Genera incertae sedis bacterium | reverse complement strand
GATCGTCTTGTAAACAGTGAAAAAGAACCTGAAAACTGGCTGAACCACCACGGAAACTTGGAGGCTCACCGCTACTCAGGTCTTGCACACATAAACAAAGATAATGTTCAGGATCTTAAAGTCGCATTTACTTACGCGATGGGTGGAACACAAGGCGGCGGAAAAGAAGTTATTGCTTTTCCATTTGCGGGCTTGGAAGGCACACCAATTGCTGAAGACGGATTCTTATATCTCACCACCGGCTGGGGTGTTGTAACTAAGCTTGATACAAACGGCGGAAGCCCTCGTATCGTGTGGATTTATGACCCAGCTCCAGATAGAGACTACGCTACCACTGTTGCATGCTGCGGTATTAACAACCGAGGTGTTGCTCTAGCGGATGACTATGTCATTTCTCCGGTTATTGATGGTCGAATCCTAGCGCTTAACAAAATCGACGGTACGCTTGTCTGGGAAGCTCAAGTAGCTGATCCAGGTAACGGTGAGACCATCACAGGCGCACCACTAATTGCTGGTGATAAAGTTGTTACCGGTATGGCCGGCGCTGAATTTGGTGTTCGTGGATACTTAGAAGCTATGGATATCAAGACTGGTGAGCAAGTATGGAGAACTTATACCATCCCTGCACCGGGTGAGCCAGGCTCAGAGACTTGGAAAGATGATTACGGCGCTTGGAAAACAGGTGGCGGTACAACTTGGGTTACAGGTTCATGGGATCCAGAACTAAACATCATTGTTTGGGGTACAGCAAATCCAGGTCCTGACTGGGATTCAGCATATCGTCCAGGCGATAACCTTTGGACAGACAGTACTATTGCTGTGGATGCGGACAGTGGAGAAATTGTTTGGGGTTTCCAGCACACACCAAACGATCCTTATGATTTCGACTCTATCAACGAAAACACTTTTGTTGACACGAACATCGAAGGTAAATTCCAGCGCGCTACTTTGCACGCAAACAGAAATGGCTATGCGTATGCACTTGACCGCGTAACAGGTAAATGTTTGTGGGCAACTCAATTCGTTGAGGAGCTAAACTGGAGTGGTGGTCTTGATGAAAACTGCAGACCTAACACTTATGATCCCAACAAAGACGTTCAAACGTACGTTCCTGGAACTGCTGCTATGCGTGGTACTGCCACCGAAGGCCGTGGAACCATCGAAGGTACTTTGAAGCCTGGACATATGGGTGGAAAAAACTGGCCGCCAACAGCGTACAGCCCTCAAACTAACTACTACTACATTCCAACAATTGATGGATGTAATAAGGCGTTTACTGAGGTAACTATTCCTGGACAACATAAGCCACGGCAGTTGTTCCTCGGAGGTGCACCTTACTCAACATATGAAGATCCAGATTGCGGACGTATTTGGGGAAGCATCACTGCGATTGACGTACAAACCGGTAAAGTCGTAGCGAAGCATTCAACAAAGTATCCTCAGTTAGGCGGGCTACTAACCACCGCTGGTGGACTAGTATTCTCTGGTTATGCTGAAGGTGCAGTAGTTGCGCACGATGCGGTGACCTTAGAAGAGCTATGGAGATTCGAGACTGGATCCGCAATTAATGCGCCACCAATGACCTACATGGCTGGTGGTAAGCAGTACATTGCGATTGAGGTTGGACTAGGTGGTGCTTGGCCTCAGTGGTTCGTTAGCGCTACACCTGAACTTAAAGCTCAGGTCCCTAGTAATGTCCTTTATGTCTTCGAGCTACCAAATTAATTTAAATCGGTAGTTACGGAAGATAGAGGTAAATAGTACGAACTTACGGGACCTTCACGGTCCCGTAAGTTTTTAAATCTGGGATTCGTCCCAAAGATATTGAAACAACGAGATATTAGGCTTTTTAATGATGATGAAAATATTGCTTAAGCGAACGATAACAGGGCTAATTGGTTCTTTTATTGCGTTCAGTTTAGTGCTCACACTAGACATAACCACCGACGTTACAAAAACCGCTCAGGCCGAACGACCTAAGATCAAGAAAAGAGGGCCTGGAGGACGACAACTATTTGACCGCTACTGTATTACCTGCCACAAATATATGGGGCAAGGAGGACATAGCGAGGGCGGATGGGGTAAAAATTTAAGGAAGACACCGTTGCCGCGTGAAATGTTAATGGCCACAATCAAGTATGGACGCACCGCATTAGGAATGCCTGCGTTTGAAGGGGACTTCAGCGACGAGAACTTATACGTAATGACAGACTTCATCTTAAATGAACTGAGATGTAAAGAGCCAATCGAGGATAGCGTCGAATGGAAAATCGGTTGCCAAGAGCACCAGTAGATATTGTTACTAGACTTATATTAGTCTCATAAAAAAGGCAGCTCGAAGAGCTGCCTTTTTTTCTGTTTCAGTTAATTTACTGAGTATGACCGGGCGCCAACCGATTAATTAGCACCGGCAGATAATCCAGATCACGCTGATCTCGATCTTCTTTTAACCAAGCTAAGGCCTGGTCTCGATCAATATGATTTCCCCAGCTAAGTTGAAGATGAATCATCTTAAGTAAACGTCCACCATTCCTCTCCTCCATATCCACGAGCTGCCGGCCCATCATTAATGCCTGGGTAAAATCAGCAAGACCTTGCTCTTTAACCTGCGCATAAGCTAGGTCATAGGAATCACGAGCAACGACATATATAGCAAGCACATCACCCTGAGCTGCCCGACACTCCATCCATAGTTCGTCTTTGGGACATTCGGAAATTTCCTCTGCGAGCGCTGTACCACCAAAAACAGTACTAATACAAAATATTGCCGAAGCTAAAAAGGATGACACTTTTAAAAAACCAATATCTCTCATTGTTTATCCTCAATTTAATCCCGGCGCATCCTTAAAATATTTTGCTACCGGCACCGTATCAAAATAGAAATCTAAATTCTTGACCTTGCCACTCATCCCAAGTTCAAAAATAGCCACTCCGTTAATCTTAATCTTATCACCCGAGGATTTGTGAGTCGCAGACCACTCGTACTCCATAGCTCCGATAAGGTCTTGAACGGTGACTCGCTTGGTTGTCCACTTCGCCTTGAAAGTTTCAAACTCCCACTTATAGTAAGCCTCTATGGCTGAAGCACCTTCAATTAAAGAACCCGGCATAGAGCGACGTGATTTCGACTCAAAATATTGGTTCCACTTGTCAGCATTTCCATTACGCATACCCATGTTATAGGCCTGAGGAGCCAACTTCATAAGACTGGCCGCTTGCATTGCAACGGAACCGGCAGCATCTGCAGTTCGCAAAGATAAGATATTAAACAACCCGACCAAGCACAGGCTAATAGTTAGAAATTTTAAGGAGAAAAATCTATAAGACATAATGGTTTAGATCTCTTTTAATAGAATTAAAAAAAAATGTGTAAGTACAATACGTACGTTGATAGTATACACTGCACGGTGCTTGATATCCTCTAGAATCAAGCTGAGCCGGCTTCAAAAAGAGCAGGAACATCAGAGGGAACATTTTGATCTTACTTTTTAATAAACCGTTCGGTGTTCTTTCCCAATTTACCGATGAAAGTAATCGAGCAACACTTTCGGACTATATCGACATCAAAAAAGTATACCCCGCTGGTCGTCTTGATTTAGACAGTGAGGGCCTACTTATTCTTACCGATGATGGCCAATTGCAACGACGATTGTCTGATCCTAAATTTGAGAAAAAGAAGACCTATTGGGCTCAGGTTGAAGGCGAACCAAACGATATGGCTATTGCACAACTTAAGCAAGGCGTAACAATTGCGAGGCGCATGACACGTCCGGCCACCGCAAGACGCATCAGTGAACCGAAAATATGGGAAAGAAATCCACCGATTCGATATCGCAAGGCCATTCCAACTGCCTGGATAGAATTAGGGCTCACTGAAGGCCGGAATCGACAAGTACGTAAAATGACTGCAGCTGTTGGTCATCCCACTTTACGACTCGTGCGTCGCTCTATTGGTGAACTCTCTATCGATGGGCTATCGCCTGGCGAG
The DNA here is from genome assembly GCA_905478365.1 of uncultured Burkholderiales Genera incertae sedis bacterium. GTDB lineage: Bacteria > Pseudomonadota > Gammaproteobacteria > Burkholderiales > Eutrophovitaceae > Eutrophovita. The sequence continues at coordinate 14,076 of CAJQIK010000137.1, read as the reverse complement.
TGGCGAATTATCGAAAACCATTCGAGATATGACCTGTAATACTTTAAACTACCGCTTATTCGCCCAATTATGTATCCAGACCAATGAACGCGCCACAAAGCATATTCCAATATAAAAAATATTGGGCCAAACGATTTGGTAGCGCCCCATTCCTGCCCATGTCGAAAGACGAAATGGATGCATTGGGGTGGGATCAATGCGACATCATTCTCGTGACAGGTGACGCTTACGTCGATCACCCCAGCTTTGGAATGGCAATTGTTGGACGACTTTTAGAAAATCAAGGATTCAGAGTTGGAATCATTGCGCAACCAGACTGGCATAGTCTGGATGCGTTTAAGGTTCTCGGAGAGCCGAAATTATTTTTCGGCGTTACTGCAGGCAACATGGATTCAATGGTAAATCGGTACACCTCCGATAAGAAAATTCGGACCGATGACGCGTACACTCCAAATGCAGCTCCAGGCAAAAGGCCGGATCGAAGCGTCATCGTCTACAGCCAGAAAGTCAGACAAGCTTACAAAAAAGTCCCTATCATTTTAGGGGGGATCGAAGCAAGTCTAAGGCGTATCGCCCACTATGATTACTGGTCAGAAAAGGTTCGACGCTCTGTTTTAATGGATGCGAAGGCGGATATCCTGCTATTTGGAAATGCCGAACGAGCACTTGTTGATGTGGCGCACCGCATTGCCTCTGGCACACCGGTCAAAGAAGTCACTGACGTCAGAGGTACTGTTTACATCGTTGATGCGATCGGACCAGAATGGGTTGAACAAGACTCTACGACTCTGGATAAACCTGGCAAGCTTTCTCCACCGGTAGATCCTTACCAAATGGTGACGCCAAACACATCGAAACAAAATGACGACAAACCTGCCGTTATTCAAACAAAAAATATTTCTCGAGAAAAAGTGGTTGTTCGATTGCCTTCGTATGACTCCGTGCGCGATGATCCGATAATGTATGCGCACACCTCTCGAGTGTTACATCTCGAATCGAATCCCGGTAATGCGCGAATTCTTGTACAGCGTCACGGTGACCGTGATGTATGGATCAATCCGCCACCAATCCCTCTCGAAATGGCTGAAATGGATCAGCTCTATGAACTACCGTATGCACGAGAACCCCATCCTAGCTATGGCAAGGAAAAAATTCCAGCCTTTGACATGATTAGATTTTCTGTCACGATTCAAAGAGGTTGTTTCGGTGGCTGCACGTTCTGCTCTATTACTGAGCACGAAGGACGCATCATTCAGAATAGATCAGAAAATTCTATCGTTCGGGAAGTGGAGCACATTCGAGATAAGGCACCAGACTTTACGGGTGTGATATCCGACCTAGGTGGCCCAACCGCCAATATGTATCGACTCGCTTGTAAGAGCAAAACTATAGAGTCCTCATGCAGAAAACTATCGTGCGTATACCCCAGAATTTGTCCGAATTTAAATACAAATCACGATTCTTTGATTAATCTCTACCGACGGGTTCGGTCATTATCGGGCATCAAAAAAGTATTAATAGGCTCAGGAGTTCGTTATGACCTTGCGATCGAATCTCCCAACTACGTGAAAGAACTCGCTCAGCATCATGTCGGTGGCTACCTAAAAATAGCGCCCGAGGCCATTGGAGAAGGCCCCCTATCGAAAATGATGAAGCCAGGTGTAGGGACATATGACCGTTTTAAAGAGCTTTTCGACCGCTATTCAAAACAAGCGGGGAAGGAACAGTACTTAATCCCCTACTTCATTGCAGCGCATCCCGGCACTACGGATGAAGACATGCTCGAATTAGCCGTTTGGCTAAAAGCTAATGGTTTCCGAGCAGACCAGGTTCAGTCATTCTTACCCTCCCCGATGGCACTCGCAACAGCAATGTACCACTCAGAGAAAAACCCCCTCAGAAAAGTTACTCATGACAGTGAGGACGTAACCATTCCAAAGGGATTGCGTAAACGTCGCCTCCACAAAGCATTTTTAAGATATCACGACCCGGAAAACTGGCCGTTGTTACGGGATGCGTTGAAGAAAATGGGAAAAGCCAACCTCATCGGCCCGGGTAAAAAACATCTTATCCCACAATATCAACCCAAGGGTACTGGATTCAAACCTGAGGGCGCTCGAAGACCAAAAAAATATCAGGTTTTTCGGACTACCCATAATGGCTTACCCAAAAATCCTAAAATCAACTAGAACCTACTCGTCACGAAAATTAGCTTCTCTTTTTTGGAGAAAGCTTTTAACTCCCTCTTCAAAGTCCCGTGTATTCACAAGCGCCCTTTGAGTTACGCCAAATGCTCTATGCGCTTCGGCCTCACCATTTATTAATCCAGATCTCGCGTTTTCAATAACCGCTCTTACCGCAATAGGAGCACAGTCACTTATTCTCTTTGCCAGCGCCATAGCACATGAACGTTCCTCACCAGGATCGACAATCTCTTGAATGAAGCCTAACGACCTTGCCGTCTCTGCATCAAACTCATCTCCAGTCAATAAATAACGCATTGCGTTACCCCAACCTGCTCGAGAGACCATCCGAGTGGTCGCACCCCCCGTGGGTATAAGACCGCGCTTTACCTCAATCTGGGCAAAGCGAGTATTCGACGCGGCGACAACAAAATCCGCACCCAACATCAACTCAATGCCTAAAGTAAAACAAATACCTTTAACTGCATAAATTATCGGTTTGCTGCGATACGGGGGCCGAAGCCCAAATAAATCAATCTCGTCATCTCCAGTGAGCATATAGTCATCCGACAAATGTGACCTCATTTCCGGAAGATCAAGACCCGCCGTAAAGTGCTCACCGTTTGCGGTTACGACTGCACAACGCGACATTGGATCATCTTCAAAAGCTCGATAGGCCTCAATTAGCTCGCGATACATCTTAGGCGTAAAGCCATTTAACTTAAGAGGGCGATCAATAACTATTTCAAATATGCCGTCTTTACTCTGAGTGTGAATGCTTCCTTCACTGGGAATCATAAGGCCTCCAAATCAACACCGTTATATCTACTTTTTAAATACACCTTGATATACAGATATTAGTCCTTTACTAAGATTATCAACGACATTTTTTCGCATGAGCTTAGCCTCATTCCCAAGCAATAGGTGTACACCCAGTGTTGAGGACTGCATCGAATCTCTAGTCTTTTCTGCTGTAACTCGGTACTCCTCGAGATATTGAGTCGTCACATTTTTCCAAATATTCTCTATAAATCCAGCCTCTAAGATCGAATTTCTAATGGCCTCCGCCGGCCACAAGAAACTCATCTCGGACTTTCTCGCCCAAGGCACCGGTAGCCTTATCGCGCCCTCTCGATCTCCCGCGAACACTTCCTGAAATATAAAGGTGCCACCTGGTTTTAGCACGCGGTAAGCTTCTGACAACATTCGGCGTTTATCCTCGATATTCATGCATGACTGCTGAGTCCAAACAACGTCATAATGATCTGAATCCCCGGTCAAACTTAATGCATTACCTTGAGAGAATACTGCTCGATCTGAGAAACCAGTTATGCGAGTCAGTTCGTTAGCCACCAAACAAAATTCATGAGTTAGATCAATACCTTCAACCCGCACAGCAAATTTCTCAACCAGTGTGCGTGCAGGACCACCCAACCCAGAGCCAACGTCGAGCACTTTATCTCCCGCAGATAATTGAGCCATATTTCCAAGGTCAATAGTGGCCTTGCGTCCACCTATGTGAAATTCTGAAACTGCAGAAAAATCATCTGAACGCGCTTCATCTATTTCGATTCCGGTTTCGCGCGCAACGGTAAGAATTCTATCCAACAGTCCTTCTGAGCCGTAGTGCTCGTTTACCATTGCACCTAACATTTGATTACCCATCGTACCTCCCAGATCTAGAGATGGTTCCTTCACTCTCAGTATGCTGATATTCCACCATCCACCGTATATACCCCCCCTGTGCAAGCGCCAGCCTCATCTGAAGCTAGAAATGTAATCATATTTACAACTTCTTCAGGCGTGCCGTAGCGACCTAACGGGATTCCTTTTAAAACCTCTTTCTTTGCGGACTCAGCAGCACCTGGAGATCGGTTCTCCTCAATGGACCGCATCATTCTCGTCTCGGTCGGTCCGGGCGATACACAATTCACCCGAATATTATTTGAAGCATTTTCTATCGCCGCAGTTCTCATTAGTCCTATTTCGGCGTGCTTACTCGCGACATAAGCTGAGTTTCCGAGTCCACGTGCCTTCAGTCCAGCGATAGAAGAAGTAATGATGACGCTACCGCCATTTTTTGACATCAATGGTAACGAATATTTGAGGCCCAAAAAAACGCCTCTAATGTTGATCGCGACCACATCATCAAATACCTCAGTCGGATAATCCGGGATAAGCGCTGCCGCACCCTCGATACCAGCATTAATCAAAGAGATATCCAAACCGCCAAATCGATGCTGACACGCTTCGATCATCTCCTGATTGGTCTTTTCTAAAGCGATATCACCAGCCATAACATCGCATTTTTCATGAGTGAGCTCATCCCTTAAATTTAGCAATACCTTCTCACTCCGCCCAACCAAGAATACCTTAGCACCCTCTTCAACAAAGCGTCGCGCTGCAACGGCTCCAATTCCGTTGCTCGCACCAGTGATGAGGGCGACCTTATTATCTAAACGAGACATATTTACCTCTCTGAAATCAATCTTGTAGGTGATTTTTGTAATCTATCCTTCAAATTACGTTCTTAATTTCGAAAAAAAACCCCACCATTATGGTGGGGTTTTTTTGCTGTCTTAGTGTTACTGCCAAACCGAATCGAGACTACCGACCGACTTAGGATAAGCAACAATACCCCAAGGCATTGCAAATCCAGTTAGTCTTTTTACGACTGAAAGATCCGAAGCATTTAGAACAACCACCTCATCAGATCGTCCGCAAGCCACAAGAATTTTTGAGTCATCAGGGGTAAAAGTAAAGTGCCAACAACGCGTACCCGTTTTTCCGCGACCCAATTCTTCCCAGGTCTTCGTGTCAAATACTTGCAACACTTTTCCTTTCGCTAGAGCAACGTAGAGCTTGCTGCCATCACGACTAAAAGATAAACCGTATGGAACCTCTCCAGTCTTAATGGAAGTTATGACCTCGAATTCACTATTCATAACGACTAAACTGTTGCCATACTCGATACTGCCCACGTACATACTGCCGTCCGGAGAGGCTTTAATACCTCTAGGCCTATGGCCGTATTCTATAGTGCTGATTTCTTTGATCATCTCGCCAGATTCTAAATCATGAACTGTGATATTTTCATCGGCCTCGTTTGTGATGATCAATTTAGTTTGGTCATAAGACAGCTCGATACCCTCGGTCTCCATACCTCCAGTAATTTCCTTTTCTACAATACCAGACTCGATGTTAACCACCGCTATTTTAGCTGGCTCAGCATCCTCCTCTTCTCGCTCCTCTTCGAGCTTTTGAGCAGCTTCAGATCCAGGAGTCGGTGGAGGACCACCCAAAGAAGCCGGTTCAAATGAGATATATGCTCGATTACCAATCACACGAACAAACTCGGGATTTTCCCCAATTTCGATATGCTTGATAATCTCACCGCTCTCTCGAGCAATCAATGTGATATCACCCCCATCAACATTGGCTACAACGATTGTTTTACCGTCAGGTGTAATTCCAATCCCACGAGGACCTTTACCGTTTACGTCAATTTCAGAAACAGACTCCAAACTAGCCAAGTCGATCACTGTTATGTTTCCTTTTTGATTTGTGACGTAAGCAAGGCCTGCGTCTGACCCAGCAGTAGACGATTCATTAGAACAACCTGCAACCAAGAAGGCCATTCCGATTAATACAAAAATTGAAGCTCTAAAACATATCAACACGTCTAAACTCCTTAAATTTTTTAAAATAGAATTCGGGATAAATAAAATTTTTCAAAATATATTCACTATTCCGTCATTTTAATACATCACGGAAACCATTACCCCGGTATGTAAGCAGAAAACTCTTGTTCCACTGCCTTAGCGTCTTGGGCATGTCCCTGACTCACTGCCTGCGCCATATCGCCCGGGAATACATCTTCTACGCCATCTTCAACCGCTTTAATTGCAGCCTCGGCAACATCAAGCGGTTTTTCTTTCGGACCCTCGAATTCTTTAGCCATGTCGGTATCCACTGCCCCAGGCATTACACCAATCACTTTAGTTTGTTGCGACGCCAATTCAGCTCTAACACCTTGGTTCATAGAATAGGCAGCAGCCTTAGAAACACTATAAGAACCGCTCGCGGGTAAATTCACGAGGGATAAGATAGACAAGACATTAACGATTGTCCCACCGCCATTACTCTTTAATATGGGCGCAAATGCCCGGCACATCGATAAAGTACCAAAGTAATTAGTCTCCATCTCATCTCTTGCATTATCCAACCCATCAACCGCGACCAGTGCTGTGTTGCTGTTTGCCCCTGCGTTATTAATCAATAAAGTAATGTCATTTGCTTCATTAACCGCCGCATCTATTTGAAGCTGATTGGTTATGTCCAACGCGATCGGATGAACCAGCCCAGGATACAGACTGACCAAAGAATTGGCCGACGAAAGATCTCGAACACCAACGTAAATCTTTTTTACTCCATGAGCAATCAAGCACTCCACAAAAGCCAACCCAATACCTCGATTGGCACCCGTCACCAACGCGGTCGCATTGTCTATTTGCATCTCTCAAGCTCCCTTAAAATCGTTCTACTAATTTGAAATGTCCTCTGCGGTATTGTTTCACGCTTCAGCTAATCAATCAAAAGCTACAGTTGATAATCTGTAATTATTCGTTTACTAAAGTTATAGTGATCTAATTTCCTGGGGCAAAACCTCACCACTCGAGTGCGGTGTGAACTCAATATCCCTAGAATGCGCCACTGTTTGAAAAAATTGCACTAAAGGGATAATCAACCCCTCATCCGCAATATATCGATCGATTTTTTGATAACCCCGAATTCGCTTACGCTCATCAGCCTCATTCATTAATGGCATGATCAAACGATCCAATTCTGCACTCTTAAATGTAGAGTCAGGAGAATTACTAAGCATTGCTAAGCCCGTAGACATGAATGGATCTCCAGTGGAATTACTCCAGTTAAAAAAAGCCGCTGGAGCCAGTTCATGCCTTGCACGCAGCCGTAAGTGTTCCTTGTCCGCGTGGATCTGAATGTTTGCTTCTATGCCGACTTCCTGCCACATCTCTGTAATCATCTTGACCATCTCGTAGTCTTTAGGTCTATACCCTTGAGTTGTCTGAATCGTTAACTTGACGGGCTTTGATTTTGAATATCCTGACTTTGACAAATAATTTCTCGCGCGGTACGGGTCAAAGTCCGTTTTGATTGAGGGGTCGTACGCATCAAATAAAGGTACCTGAAATGAATCCATTGGTCGGCCAAAGCCAACGGATGGATCATATGCATCATAGCCCGGCACCTGAAGTGAATCCATTGGCCTTCCATATCCGAGCATCAGCTCATCGATTAATTTCTGTTTATCAATGGCATGATGCATAGCGAGCCGAATATTTCTATCCTTCATTAATGCATCTTTGTTCGTTAAAAAGATCAGACCTACATCCGTAACCGGGTAAGCGTTTCCAGTCCACGATGTTTTACTGGTTACACGATTAAACTCACTGAAAGACAGACCGACAGCCAAATCACATTTGCCGGCTTCAAGCGCCTCAACGCGAGCTTGCGCATCTGGGATCATTTTGATCAGCACAGTTTCAAATTGAGGTTTGGGTCCCCAATATTGAGGAAATGCTCTAAGTAAAACCGAGTTGTTCTGCTCATACTTGTCAACTATATAAGGACCGCTGCCAATCGGTGTTTGCTCCCACGCATCGGCACCTAGAGCAGTATAGGCATGCTTCGGCAAAATATATCCTGTCAGGTGGACCATCCACTTGAAGATCGTCGGATCGTACTCGCTGACATCCGCTGTGACTGTATTACCCGAGACACTAAAATTAGTAATTTTGCTCCAAATAAAGTGCATTGGATTACCGTTGACTGAATTGCCAGCCCGCTCCAGAGACCACACGACATCATCTGCAGTAACTGGCAGTCCATCATGCCAAAAGGCATCCCTCCTGACGGTCATCTGAATCTTGGATCGATCGTCGTTCCATCCCCAATCGATAAGTATGCCGGGACGTAAACTCCGATCAGGACTTTGCCCAATAAAAGAATCAAATACAGCCTTGTAGAGTGACTGAATTTGTGGGTTCAAAGATGATAGCCCTGTCGTTGGGTCCCACGAAGTCAAATTTGCCCCGTAGGCGATCGTGAGCATCTCTTGATCGAAAGAGCACCCTTTTAATGTCAAAGACGTTGATAATGGGAGCGCAATCGCTGACCCTGAGGCTTTAAGAAATTCCCGCCTCGAAAAACCTTTCATGAAACATCCTCTCTGTGCGTTGTGCCGCTGCACTAGAGACAAACTATTTAAACTTCGAAATATCAAATCCAATTTAAGGACTGGGTATTCATTTGTCAAGGATATAACTAGCGCAAAAAAAGATAGACTATACAACTAAGAAAACTTGGAGCAATTTAGTTTAATTCATTAAGAGGACTCATCATGACAGGACAGTGGATTCAGGTGGAGGCAAAAGACGGCGATTCGTTCAGTGGCTATCTGGCTTTGCCAAAAAACGGCAAAGGCCCGGGCATTGTCTTGTGCCAAGAGATTTTTGGAGTAAACGCTTATATTCAATCTGTCGCCGATCACTACGCGGAAGAAGGGTATGTCGTCTTGGCGCCAGACCTGTTTTGGCGAATTGAACCAGGTATCCAACTGGGTTACACCGAAAAAGACTTCGGAAGAGCCTTTGATCTTTTCGGGCAATTTGATACAGACAAAGGCATGGAAGACATTACTGAATGCGTTAAGGCACTAAGGAATAGATCCGAGGTAATCGGAAAAGTAGGCGCCCTCGGGTTTTGCCTCGGTGGAAGACTCGCTTATCTAGCAGCTGCACGCTCAGGAGTTGATTGCGCAGTTGCCTACTACGGAGTCACCATAGACGATTACCTGGTGGAAGCAAAAGACATTTCCATTCCTATCGCTTTACACTTCGCCGAGGATGATCAATATGCACCACCGGAAACCGTTGCTAAAATTCAAGGAGCTTTAAAAGAACACGAAAACACAGATATTCACGTGTATCCAGGAGTAGATCATGGCTTCTCAAGAACGGGATCTAGCCACTTTCATAGAACAACAGCGGATCTCGCTCATCAACGCTCGATTTCTTTATTTCGCAAATCAATGGGACCACACTACGACTTTTCTGATTTATGGGATAAGCATTGTGAGTATGAATTTGGCACGCGTGACGTAGACGCTACGATGGCTACCATGGTGAGCGAACCTTATGTTAATCACATTCCCACAATGACGGGTGGTGTTGGGCAAATTGATTTAAAACGGTTTTATCAGCACCACTTCATCCCTAAAACTCCGAAGGATACGATGCTAATACCGGTCTCCAGAACAGTCGGCGAAGGCATACTTGTCGACGAAATGGTTTTTTGCTTCACGCATGATATTGAAATTGATTGGATGCTTCCTGGCATCCAACCAACGGGTAAACGGGTCGAGATACCACTGGTAGCAATCGTCAAGTTTCGAGGAGATAAACTCCACAATGAACACATTTATTGGGACCAAGCCTCTGTACTTGTTCAGATCGGGCTTCTCGATCCAGCCGGATTCCCCATTGCCGGCATTGAGGCAACTCATAAACTATTGGATGCGCAACTACCGTCTAATCAACTGATGGAGAAATGGACTGAAACCGGAAATGGGTAACCGTCAACTCTTGGTCGGCACTAACCACAAACCTGCCATAGCCAGTCATCTTCTCGGCTACCCATTACAGGCTTCTTAAACTCTTCTGCCCCAGGCGGGACCATGATCATTTTTAATGATTTGCCCTCAACATTGCGAAGATCAATGACGTAAGGTGCTAATTCCTTATCATCGCATCGCGCCCGGTAAGTGATCCTTCTTGAAAATAACGCTTGAGGCGCAACAGCTTCCACATCAACGAGTCGAATCATGACTTCGAAATAACGTTCCCCAAATTTATCCCTAACGCTATTTGGATAAAACTTAGCAATTTCACCTTCTCTGATTTCAGCAATCGAATCAACTGAGTACTCAACAGCGTATGCAGTTGAACAGAAAAAAAACCCAACAATCCACACCAAACATCTTTTCATGATCACGCTACCTTTAGGAGAACACATCACATTGTTGGACCGCTATCCCGAGTAAAGTTTCAGGACAACACCATAAATACTCAGTCACCAAATTTTGGTTCTCGACCAGTCCCTTTATAAAACAACTTAAATGATTCGTCAGCAATTTCCGTGTGTACTTTTTTCTCGGCTACGCCTAACGATTTCTGAGGACATGGCTCATGTTGGAAATGTTGATAATCGTCACGACCTCTAACGAGAGTAGCAAAATCTTTGACCCCATTTACTTGACTCACGTCTGTTGGAACAAAACGGATTGCTAGCCCGACTCGTCGATCTACTCCTTTATTAGCTTCGGAACCATGAATGATGCGCACATGGTGCAAGGAGGCCTCCCCAGGTTCTAGTTCAATCCAAGCGACATCTTCCTCGGCAACCTCGTGGTCAACCTTCTGTCCGCGAGTCAGAAGATTCCCTTCTTCAAACGTGTCTGTATGTGGTAACTGATCTAATTGATGACTTCTCCGGATCATTTTCATTGCACCATTATTACGTTGACTTGGGCTCAAAGCGATCCAAACTGTTAGAACGTCCGGCCGGGATAAACCCCAATACGTCGAGTCTTGGTGCCAAGAGATAAATGTGCCATCATCAGGCTCTTTGATAAAAAAGTTAGTCCCCCAAACAAGTAAATTTGGTCCGAGTATACCTTCAACAAGATCTAGTATTTTAGGATTCCGAATTACCTCTGCCACCCAGTTGAATACGAGATGAGGTTTGTTACGGTAAGGAGACTTCATCACGGATCCATGAGTTGCCTCATAGGCTTCGAGCTTTGACCTCATTGCATACGCTTCTTGCTCCGAAAAAATTCTAATCGGCGACAAGAATCCATCACGCTCATATTGGTTCAACTGAGTTTCATTAAGTAGCTGTGCATTTGAATGCATATTCACGATAAATTCCTCATTTGAAAAACCGATCCGCTAGCGCAGTTTGATTCTCGTAAATAGAACCTTGTTTTTTTGCGGGTGGAAACGGCATTCTTACAGGGACATTCGTCGCTCTGGGCTCCAAGGTGGAATGACCAACGATCATTCGACTATTGAATTCTTCTAAATCTAAGAACTTCAAATACGGCCACGCGTCCGCAGCCGCACATTCATACAACATGAGCCGACGCGGATCTGGTGAAATATTCTGAGCAGACCCATGAACAAGGCGAACGTGATGAAATGAGCAATCACCGGCCTGACCTAAACAAGGTACCGCTTTACTGAAATCAAGATCCTGATTCACACTTGGGGAAATCGCACCGCAAAAATAGCCATCTTGATGATGATCCCAAACTTTTTCGACTCGGTGGCTTCCCGGCACAAGCATTAATGGGCCATTATCCATAGTCATATCGTCAAGCATCAGTCCCACAGCGAGCACATGGTCATTAGAGTGTGGATAGAAAGCCCAGTCTTGGTGCCATTCAACAGCCGAACCATCCTGGGGTGACTTTAGATTTAACTTTGAACCATGCAATCGTACATCTTCACCCAATAGGCTCGTCAGACAACTAATCATCCTGCGAGTTTTAATTAACTCCCAAAAAATTGAGTGCCATTTGTGTGGTGTTTTAATGCGCCTCACTTTAGGCGAACTTGGACTATGAGATGGCTCCAAATCAAATTTTTCATCGTGATCGCGCAATCCTTGCGCCTCGTTGAGCATCTCGGTAACCACATTCTTAACTCGGCCGAGTAAGTCTTCGTCAATAACAGACCGTGCAATGACGTAACCATCTGTATGGTATTGGCTAATTTGCTCTTCGGTTAACACCTCAGCTCCCAAATAAATGAATTAACTAGTCGCCCATAGACACCATAGATGAGCATTACGTTACACGATAATTAAGCTTTAAACTCAAATTTAATCATTTGCTAGCGTGGATTTAAAGTAAAGTAGGCTATGCAACCTCAAGAGTTACCGAACCCAAGGAATCAATCTCAACCTCTGCCATATCTCCCGCCTCCAGCCATTTTGTCTCAACAACACTTCCTAGCATGACAAATTGATCCTTCTTTACAGATAAACCTCGACTAACTCTAGACTTAATAAACCAATCAAGTGCCTTTAGAGGTGACCCCATTATCAAAGAACCTTTTCCCGTCCCTAAAACAACACCATTGACACGGGTAGTGCCCAACAGGTTATTTAAATCTAACTTTTGCCAATCACAAACCGCCTCACCCAACACACACCCACTATCAAAAAAATTATCAGCAATTAAGGTAGGAACCCCTAATGATGCGTAATCCTTATAGCGGTCATCCACAATTTCCATTCCGACCATCATAGAGTCAATCACATTTAGAGATGAACATGCTGCTTCAGAATAAGTATCCGGTGTAATCGTTTTGGAAATTGAGACTACAATTTCACACTCAATCCCAATTTTCCTAAAACCCTGGCGAGGCACACGCCCGTGACCTTTCAATACTGTGCGAGCAAAGATCTCGCCAGCGCAAGGTGTCGGTATGCCTAAAAAACGCTGCATCACGGATGTCGTACAACCAATTTTATGTCCGACAACCGGCCCTAATGATCCCTCTAAGATTCGGTTCACACGCTCCTGCAAACGGTAACCTGCACTCTCATTGGTAGGCTCCAAATCGTGAGGCAGCGCGCCAATTAAAGTAAGGTTTTTTCGCTGCTCCGATAAAATTTCAGCGGCATTCATGTTTCTAAAAGACTCTTTCATTCGGGCCTCTAATACTGGCTGATTCTTTATTAACACTTAAATAGGAACATAGAATACCTTTAATTAAAAGACTGCATCACCTCAAAGTAGCCTTAAGTTAGAGGTTTAAGAAGCACTATAATCTGATGTATAAAAACAAACAGCGCTTAAAAAGCGCTATTTGAATTTTCGCTACCACTATGCAGAAGCAACGAAAGGGGAGTCTTAAGATTTATTTAGAACATCCAACCGATACCAATATTTGTCGAGTCGTTTTGGCCATTATTGTCAAAGTCTTGTAAATCTAGTTTTAGGACGACGTCCGGGTCCAAATAAAAACTAATGCCATAAGTCATTACAGTATCGGCATTATTGGGATCCGTTGTGAAACCAGCAGCAACTTTTTCCTGTGTGTTGTAATCGGCATATCTGTAAAAAGGCTGGATATTGTAATCCCCCAACATTAATCCTTTGTAACCAGCCTCTACATACCAACCAGAAAACTCCTCTGGAGCCGCATCGTCAGATCCTGCACTAATACTCGCTGAAGCGTTAATTGCTTCGGTATCATCAAGTGTGCCTGCAGCATAGAGCGCGGTCAGTTTCCAATCGTTAGCATCGTATTGCGCGTGTAAATCCCATATGGTTAATCGAGCATCTACATTAGCCAGCTCAGCAGCATCAGCACCCTTCCCTTGACCATCTTGAGCAGTATTACCAGTCCAAATTGTACCGCCCCACTTCAATCCTGGGAGCCCTGTGTAGTTGAATCCAGCGTAATAGCCCATATCGTTAGCTGTGACTTGCTTGCCACTAACCCGCATTTTCTTAAAACCTGTCGATGCAGATGAAGCTGTAAACTTACTTGCATCTGGTGTCGTAGTCGTCCCAGCAAAATAGTCTAGGCCGCCAATAGTGCTACCGGCAAATCCAAAACCAATCTCCCGCCAAGTCGATGGAATAATTTTGGTTTCAATATTATTTCTCTCCATACCATAAAAGACTGGTGGCTCATGGTATTCATTAATCAAACCAATGGGAACAATCTGAAGGCCAGCTCGAAAGTTAAGACCATTCTTAAGAGTGTGCTCGATATAAGCTTGTTCCATCGCG
>CAJQIK010000136.1 GCA_905478365.1 uncultured Burkholderiales Genera incertae sedis bacterium | reverse complement strand
GCTATTGACCAAAAATATAGATTTTTTAGTTATGGTGACGCAATGTTTTTGGCGAAGTAAATATGTTTTCTTAATGATTAGGACGATTAGATGAGTTTAGAGTTCTCCGTTTTGGCGACTTCGGGACAGGCAAGGCGCGGGAGATTAAAACTTGCACATGGAGTAATACAGACTCCTGCCTTTATGCCGGTCGGGACATATGGTGCGGTTAAGGGGATGCGTCCCCAGCAAGTTGAAGATTCAGGTGCCGACGTTATCCTCGGTAATACTTTCCATTTGTGGCTTCGGCCTGGTTTGGATGTTATCCAAGCTCATGGAGGTCTGCACCGTTTTGTTGGTTGGAACAAGCCAATTTTGACGGATTCTGGCGGCTTTCAAGTGTTCAGTCTTGGGGAGATTAGAAAAATTTCAGAAGAAGGTGTTTCCTTTCGGTCGCCTATAGATGGAGCAAAGTGTTTCCTGACGCCTGAAGAGTCTATGAGGATTCAGAGAGTTTTGAATTCAGATATTGTTATGGCGTTTGATGAGTGCACACCCCACCCAGCTACGCATTCGGAGGCGCAAATTTCCATGCGCTTGAGTATGCGGTGGGCGCAGCGAAGCCAGGAAGCGCATCAAGGTAACCCTAATGCTCTCTTCGGTATTATTCAGGGTGGTATGTATGAAGATCTCCGGGGGGAAAGTATAGAAAAATTAGTCGCACTTAATTTTGACGGTTATGCAATTGGAGGATTGTCGGTAGGGGAGCCAAAAGCGGACATGCAACGGATCATGTCGTTTACAACGCCAAGAATGCCTGAAGACAAGCCGAGGTACTTGATGGGAGTAGGAACGCCAACCGATTTGGTAAATGCGGTGAGTGCAGGAGTAGATATGTTTGACTGCGTGCTACCCACCAGAAATGCCAGAAATGGTTGGTTATATACGTCGACTGGTATCGTGAAATTGAGAAATGCACAATATCGTTTTGATGAGATGCCTTTGGATGAAAATTGCTCCTGTTATACTTGTAAGCACTTCTCGAAATCTTACTTGCATCACTTGCAGCGTATCGATGAAATGCTTGGCGCTCATCTAAATACCGTTCATAATTTGCACTTTTATCAAAGTTTAATGAAAGGTATGCGTTCAGCGATTGAGTTGGATCAACTTGATGCTTATGTGTCGGACTTAGCCTTTATGGAGGGCTAGGACTTAATGGAATCACCAATAGTCGTTGCTACTGTTAAAATAACGAGATTAATTGGATTCGAGATGTCCTAAGTTAAGCTTTAACTAATGGCATCATTTGGAATTAAGGAGAGATGGTATGTTTGTATCAACAGCATTTGCCCAGACATCAGGTGGAGCATCGGGTGGAATGGATATTATGGGTATGTTGCCGTTAGTTTTATTGTTTGTTCTTTTGTACTTTTTAATGATTAGACCGCAAGCAAAAAAGCAAAAAGAACATAAAACGATGTTAGAAGCGCTCCAAAAAGGTGATGAGGTTGTCGCTGGAGGTGGTGTGTTGGGTAAAGTGATTCACGTTGGTGATCAGTTTGTCACAATAGAGATTTCATCAGGTACGGAAGTTCTTGTTCAAAAACCTGCGGTGCAGACGGTACTTCCGAAAGGTACTTTAAAGTCGGCGTCGAGCTAGGCTTTACTTGTCATATTTGATAAGCAAAAGCTCAATAACTCCTAAAACATCAGAATTATGAATAGATATCCGCTATGGAAGTACCTCATCATTGTCGGCGCTGTGATTGCTGGCGTGGTTTATACCATTCCGAATTTTTTCGGTGAATCGCCAGCGATCCAAGTTTCGCCCTTACGTACTGGCGCGAAAGTAGATATAGAGCTACTAAAGAAAATCGATGATCTGCTATTAAAGGAAGATATTAGCGTTCAAGCGTCTTACATGGATAAGAACGGTGTAAAAGTTCGATTTGAAGATACCGACGCGCAAATGAAAGGCAAAGATACGATTCAAAGTGGCCTCGGAAAAGATTATGTTGTCGCGCTAAATTTGTTACCTAATTCGCCCGACTGGTTAACTTCTTTAAATGCGCTACCAATGTATCTTGGCCTAGATCTGAGGGGAGGTGTTCATTTTCTACTTCAAGTAGATATGCCCTCGGCTCTTCAAAAGGCAAGAGAGAGTTACTTGCAGGATTTGCGACAGGTCATGAGATCTGAAAGTATAAGATATTCAAAGATTACATCAGGTAGGACAAGTATCGATATCGAGTTCAGGGATGAGTCACTGAGAGATCAGGCCGTGAAAACTCTCGAGATTAAAGCGTCTGACTTAGACTATGCGACGGACGAGCGCGGTGGTACGTCGCTGATCACAGCCCAAATCAAGCCGGAGGTTGAAAAACGAATCCAAGAATTCGCGCTCCAACAAAATATAACCACACTAAGAAACCGGGTGAATGAACTTGGTGTTGCTGAGCCGATTGTTCAGCAGTCTGGAACAGACCGTGTGGTCGTTCAGTTGCCAGGAGTACAGGACACGGCAAAAGCAAAAGATATTTTAGGCAGAACCGCAACGCTTGAAGTTCGATTGGTTGATGAGGACAAGATGGATCCTGCGAGCTTGCAGGCAGCACAAGAGGGCCGTATTCCCTCGGGTGATGATCTGATTTATGACCGTGAGGGGACACCATACCTGCTTAAGAAAGAAGTTATTTTGACGGGAGATAGAATTTCTGATGCCCAACCAGGTTTTGATAATACTACGTCAGAACCTGCTGTTCATTTGAGCTTAGATGGTCGAGGGTCCTCTATTTTTCAAATGACTACCAGAGAAAATGTTGGACGTAGAATCGCTATGGTGCTCGTTGATAAGGGTAGTAGTGAGGTTGTGACGGCACCTGTGGTTCGAGCTGAAATTGCTGGTGGTCGCGTCCAAATTAGCGGAAGTATGACAACAACGGAGGCGCACGATACGGCCTTATTGTTAAGAGCAGGGGCCTTGGCTGCGCCCATGGAAATCATCGAGGAGCGAACGGTTGGTCCTAGTCTTGGCGCCGATAATATTGAAAGAGGCTTCAAATCAACGTGGATTGGTTTTGCCGCATTAGCTCTCTTTATCGCGGTCTATTATTCCGCATTTGGCGTTATCTCTGTATTTGCATTAAGCGTGAATATGATGCTTTTGGCTGCGGTGCTATCAATGCTTCAGGCTACATTAACTTTGCCAGGTATCGCTGCGGTAGCACTGACACTCGGAATGGCAATTGATGCAAACGTGCTGATCAATGAACGAATAAGAGAGGAAATTAGAAATGGTACGACACCGCAAGCTGCTATAACAGCTGGATACGAGCGAGCATGGGGGACTATCTTAGATTCCAATATCACAACGCTTATTGCTGGTATTGCTTTATTCTTTTTTGGCACTGGTCCTATTCGTGGCTTTGCTGTTGTGCATTGCATAGGTATTCTCACGTCGATGTTTAGTGCTGTTTTCGTATCTCGAGGAGTTGTGAATTTCATCTACGGACGTAAAAAGCGAATCGACAAGCTCGCAATTGGAGACTCGGATTGGTACAAGGAATCCAAATAGTTTACGTCTGACCAAGTAATGTAAATTAGGAAAAGTTGTTATGGAGTTTTTTAAAATACGCAAAGATATTCCGTTCATGCGCCACGCTTTGGTGTTTAACGTGTTGTCTATAATAATGTTCTCGCTGGCAGCTGGTGCGCTTACGTTCAAAGGCCTGAACCTTGGTGTAGAGTTTACAGGCGGCACTGTTATGGAAGTTGGTTATTCTCAATCTGCAGACCTTACCAAGATTCGTGATTCTCTAGAGTCTGGCGGTATGAGTGAAGCAATTGTTCAGAGTTTTGGCGATTCAAGGACCGTGTTGATTCGTTTGCCGACCAAACCCGAAATAACAGGAGCTAAACTATCCGATCAAGTTTTTTTATTGCTCAAAGAAGATGATTCTCAGTTAGAACTCCGACGAGTGGATTATGTAGGTTCGCAAGTAGGAGAAGAATTAGTTGAAAAGGGTGCATTAGCTCTATTAGTGGTTTCTCTCGGTATTGTTATTTACTTGGCGTTTCGGTTTGAGTGGAAATTCGGATTAGCTGCGATTCTAGCTAATCTGCAT
This sequence comes from uncultured Burkholderiales Genera incertae sedis bacterium, assembly GCA_905478365.1. Taxonomy (GTDB): domain Bacteria; phylum Pseudomonadota; class Gammaproteobacteria; order Burkholderiales; family Eutrophovitaceae; genus Eutrophovita. The sequence goes on along the minus strand of CAJQIK010000136.1, from coordinate 7,936 downwards.
GACGTGGTGATCATTCTCGGGTTTTTCGCCCTTTTTCAATGGGAGTTTTCTCTACCAGTTCTTGCGGCGGTATTGGCTATATTGGGATACTCCGTGAACGAGTCAGTGGTCGTTTTTGACCGAATCCGAGAGAACTTTCGGAGAATGAGAAAAGCAGAAGTGCCAGAGGTAATCAATAACGCAATTACACGGATTATGGGGCGCACAATTATCACGCATGGAAGTACTCAATTAATGGTGCTTTCTATTTTGATTTTTGGCGGCGAAACATTGCACTACTTTGCGTTAGCACTAACAATTGGAATTTTATTTGGCATTTACTCTTCAATCTTTGTAGCCAGCCCACTTATTCTATGGTTAGGCATTAGCAGAGAAGATTTGATTAAACCCGAGGTTAAGAAAGAGGAAGCGGTTGTTTGATCTATATGTTGTGTCTATTTATAGCGATCAAGGGTCACTGCTTTCTTCAGTAACGTAGGAATAAGGATCTATTTTGGGATTCATTAGCGATATATTTTCTATTATTGCAAACCTTGATTCCCATCTAGCGGAAGCGATCGCCACGTACGGTGCGACGACCTATCTACTTCTGTTTCTGATTATTTTCTGCGAGACGGGCTTAGTTCTTACTCCGTTTTTACCCGGGGACTCGTTATTATTCCTGATTGGTACCTTTGTGGCGAAGGGCGATTTTGATTTCATGTTGATCACCAGCCTACTAATCGTAGCTGCTATTTTGGGAGATGCAGTTAATTATTATTTTGGTAGTCTTTTCGGTCGCAGGATATTTACTTCGGGGAAGGTGCGGTTTTTAAAGTTGGAGTATTTAGATCGCACTGAGCGATTTTTTGAGAAATATGGCGCAAAAACAATAATTATTGCTCGTTTTATTCCGATTGTTAGAACTTATGCTCCCTTTGTTGCTGGAGTTGCGCGATACTCATATCCTCAATTTCTATTGTTTAATGTGGTCGGGGCTTGTATTTGGGTTTTCTCCTTGGTCGGAGTCGGATTTTTCTTAGGAGAACTCCCGTTTATTCAAAATAATCTTACTACCGTTATATTTTTAATCATTCTGCTCAGCATAAGTCCGGCCTTGATTGAATGGTTAAAGGTGCGTTTTCATAAACAATAAGTTTGAACAGATCGCTATTTATTTATATTTTGAGCGAGTTTCTGAGCTATTCCTGTATATGAGTGCGGTGTTAACTCAAGAAGTGCTTTTTTAGCGTTCTTGGGAATATCCAAATTTCTTATGAAGACGTGTAGGTCCTCTTTCGTTATTCCACCCTGACCTCTGGTGAGTTTTTTAAGCTCCTCATAAGCATTTTCAATCCCGTATTTTTTCATGACTGTTTGTACCGGCTCTGCAAGGACATCCCAACATTGTTCTAGATCAGCCTCGAGCTTATCTAGATTGATATCTAGTTTTGATAGTCCTTTTATGCAGGACTCGTAAGCTAAAAGTCCATATCCAAGACCCACGCCCATATTTCTAAGGACAGTTGAGTCTGTAAGGTCTCGTTGCCAGCGGGAAACTGGTAATTTTCGACTCAGGTGTCCGAGTACTGAATTTGCGAGCCCGAGGTTACCCTCCGCATTTTCGAAGTCAATAGGATTCACTTTGTGAGGCATTGTTGATGAACCAACTTCACCGTCTATTGTTTTTTGCTTGAAGTAACCGATGGAAATGTATGCCCATAGATCACGGTTCAAATCGATCAGTATTGTATTAATGCGCATGAGGCAATCAAAAATCTCAGCAATACCGTCATGTGGTTCTATTTGAGTCGTGTAGGGAATTGCTTCTAAACCTAGATTTTGAATAAGGTTGTTCGAGTGACTTTCCCAATCATAGTCCGGGTAGGCGCTAAGATGAGCATTGAAATTTCCAACTGCACCATTCATTTTTCCTTGCAGACTTAACTGAGCTAAGGAATCCTTTTGTCGATTAAGTCGGAAAACCACATTCGCTATTTCCTTTCCGAGTGTCGTAGGACTTGCAGGCTGTCCGTGTGTTCTCGACAGCATGGGGGCTCCAGCATATTTGATCGAGAGATTGCTTAGTGTTGAGATGATAGAGCTTAGCTTCGGTAAAATGACCTTGTCACGAGCCCCCTTGAGCATTAAGGCGTAGGAGAGGTTATTGATATCTTCTGAAGTGCAAGCAAAGTGTATAAATGGCGTCGTTGGGGCAATACCGTTTTTCGTCTTTAGCGCCTCACGTAACCAATATTCGACGGCTTTAACGTCATGATTGGTAGTTCTCTCAATTGCTTTAACTGCTGCCGCATCGTCTACGGAAAAATTAGCTCCTAGTGCATCAAGTTCCGCAATTGATTCTTTTGATAATTTCTGGATTTCTTGGAGCTCATTCGCTAGTGACAACGACTTCAGCCATTCGATTTCTACAATCACTCGATGCTTGATTAGAGCATACTCACTAAAGAATGGAGCGAGCAACTTTGTTTTTGAGTGGTAACGACCATCAAGGGGGCTGATAGCTGTCAAGGCTAATGATTCTTCAGGCATGGCTCACTCGATTAGCAATATAATTAATTAAGTTTTAAGTTTAGCACGCCTCATATGGCAGGATTAGAGCGTTTTCTGGACTTCTCTACTCGGTAGAGTCCATTATAATACCGCCGCCCAAGCATACGTTGGATTCGTATAGAACTAGAGATTGCCCAGGTGTGACAGCCCACTGTGGTTCAGCAAATTGAACATGGCAAGTAGATTTACTGATTGCTTTTATAGTACACGCAGCGTCTTTTTGTCGATATCGGGATTTTGCTCCAAAAACCCATTGGCTGGATGGACTAGTCTCAGATATCCAATTCAGATTTTCTGCATAAATTTCTGGACTCTGAAGCAAGGGATGATCATGTCCTTGAACAACTGTAAGTGTATTGAGAGCTATATCTTTTTTCGCGACATACCAAGGAAGACCGTCTCCACCGATACCCAAACCTTGCCGCTGACCGATGGTGTGAAACATTAACCCGTTGTGTTCGCCAATCTTCTCTCCGTCCGGGGTTATGATGCTTCCGGGTTTATCTGGTAAGTAACGAGCAAGGAAGTCTTTAAATCGACGTTCTCCAATAAAACAAATTCCGGTCGAGTCTTTTTTGTCATGGTTCGCAAGACCAAGCCGTTTGGCAATCGCTCTAACGTCACTTTTATATATGTCACCAAGCGGAAAAACAGTTTTAGATAGCTGTTCTTGATTGAGTCTATACAAAAAATAGCTTTGATCTTTTGTTCCGTCCTCACCCTTTAGAAGTTGAAAAAATCCCTCTTGTTCACGCAGTCGTGCGTAGTGCCCAGTAGCAATTTTGTCGGCACCCAGATGCAAAGCGTGCTCTAAAAACGCTTTGAATTTGATTTCAGAGTTGCAGAATACATCGGGGTTTGGTGTTCGACCCCTGGCATATTCATTTAAAAATTCATTAAATACTCGGTCTCGGTATTCTTTCGAGAAGTTTACAGTTTCCACTTCGATACCGATCGTCTCTGCAACTGAAACCGCGTCAATTAAGTCTTCCCTCGAGCTGCAGTAGGTCTCGTCATCATCTTCTTCCCAGTTTTTCATGAAAACACCGATGACCTCGTAGCCTTGCTCCTTAAGCAGCCATGCGGCTACCGCAGAATCGACTCCGCCTGAAAGCCCAAGAACAATTTTCTTTTTCAAAATATGACGCTCGCTATTTAAGGTCGAATAATACTGAGTGGAAAAACGTGTCCATTTAGATAGTCAGTTACGCAGCTTAGTACGAGGGGACTTCTGAGTTTTTGACTTGCGTTTTCTATTTCTTTTGGCGTTAACCAAATAGTTTGAATGATTCCGCTATCTAATTCCCTCTCCTGATGAAACTGTCCGACTGTTCCTGAGAATGTGATTCTAAGAAATGTTGGATCATCAGGTGCTCTTGTCCAGAGTTGTATTCCCGTTGCGAACTTGGGTTCAAACGTGAATGCAGTTTCTTCAAGCACCTCGCGTTTAATCGCCTCTACCAGGGTTTCCCCTGGTTCCAGATGACCGGCGGGTTGATTGAGTTTTACGCCCTGGCTCGTATTTTCTTCCACAAGTAAAAACCGACCATCTTGCTCTATAATCGCAGCCACTGTGACGTTTGGTTTCCAGACCATCTTTGAATTTACTAATTGCTTTTTGTGGTTTACTGTTTGCAGATATGCTTTTTCCACTGAAGTATCAAGCAGACCGAATCGACAAACATTGATTCAGTCTTTTATGATTTAAGCGCCATTCTTAACAATTTCCTCGTAAGCAGGGAGTGTTAAAAATTCCACAAACTCATCATCCAATGTTAGTTTTTCGAACATATTGGCACCTTCTGCATATCGTCCATTTTTATAATTAGCCCCCAGCATTCCTTTTATTTTTTCGAGTTCCTCTGGAATTAAGCTGCTGAATAATTCTCTTGTGACTTTTCGCCCATCCTCCAGAACGCCTAAGGGACTTCGGATCCAATGCCATATCTGAGCACGCGAGATTTCCGCCGTAGCCGCATCCTCCATTAAATTAAAAATAGGAACACAGCCCGTCCCAGCAATCCATGCCCCGATATATTGAATACCAATATTGATATTAGCGCGAAGCCCTTCCTCCGTAATCGGACCACTCGGTTTAAATTCAATGAGGTCGCTCGCGGAGATGTCTACGTCCGGACGCTGTTTGCTGATCTGATTCGGTGTCTTCATGACCTTATCAAATTCGTCTTGAGCAATTTTTACTAAACCCGGATGGGCTACCCAAGTGCCGTCGTGGCCATCGGTCACCTCTCTCTCTTTATCTGTTCTTACTTTATCTATTGCAGCTTGATTTGACGTTTCGTCATTTTTTATCGGGATCTGCGCTGCCATGCCACCCATTGCGAATGCCCCACGCTTATGGCATGTTTTTATCAATAGAAGTGAGTACGCGCGCATGAATGGGCTGGTCATTGTTACGACGTTTCTGTCCGCGAGAATGAAGTTCTCTTGATGCCGAAATTTTTTGATACAACTGAAAATATAATCCCATCTGCCACAATTAAGGCCAGCCGAATGTTCCTTCAACTCGTAGAGTATTTCATCCATTTCAAATGAGGCCATGATGGTCTCGATTAAAACAGTCGCTTTCACACTACCTTGCGGTATGTCGACATCATTTTGACTGAAGACAAATACGTCGTTCCAGAGTCTGGCCTCTAAATGAGATTCCATTTTAGGAAGGTAAAAATAGACCCCCGAATTTTGTGAAAGTCGCTCTTTTGCATTATGAAAAAAATACAGTCCAAAATCGAACAACGAGCCGGACATTGGCTCACCATCAACAATGACATGGGCCTCTGTGAGATGCCATCCTCGAGGTCGTATAAGGAGAGTCGCAGTTTCTTCATTCAGTGAATAGGATTTCCCCGCATCATTAGTGAAACTTATTGTTTTGCGAACAGCATCCCGCATATTTATTTGGCCCGAGACTTGATTATCCCAAGTCGGGGTATTGGAATCCTCGAAATCTGCCATGTACATTTTGGCGCCGGCGTTAAGCGCGTTGATGACCATTTTTCTATCTGTTGGTCCAGTAATTTCAGTTCTTCGGTCTTGGAGGTCCTGAGGCACTGGTGCCACCACCCAGTCACTTTCCCGGATTGCTTTGGTCTCTGGGAGGAAATCGGGTAGCTTCCCAGCGTCGAGTTCTTCCTGTCGCGTAACTCGGCGGTTGATGAGCTCTTTTCTAGTAGCATCAAAATTTCGGTGAAGCTTTGCCAGAAATTCAATTGCCTCTTTTGTTAAAACTTCCGCATAGGCTTCTTTGAATTCGCCGGTGATTGTTACGCCGTTTGGACAGTCATATTGCTGACTCATTGCAGTTCTCCAAGGTGATGTTTTGACGCAAAGCGTCATAATTTCATAATGTGAAAGATAATTTTACTATTAAGTAAATTATACCTAAGTTATTCGGCTTTATATGGTCTGAACAAATAAAAAAACGGCAACCAAAGTTGCCGTTTTTAGTCTCTCTTTTGAGAGTAATGCCTGCTGGTCTATTCCGACTCTTTGATATTTGAAGCCTGTTTTCCTTTGGGTCCTTGCGTTACCTCGAAGGCTACTTTTTGTCCTTCTTTGAGAGTTTTAAACCCATTCATTTCAATAGCTGAAAAGTGTGCGAAAAGATCCTCACTCCCGTCATCTGGCGTGATAAACCCATATCCTTTAGCGTCGTTGAACCATTTTACTGTACCAGTTGCCATACCCCTAATCCCCAAATACTGTTTTAAAAATGCAGCTGTTAGGCTGCTAACCTTCGTTTGAATCAAGATCTCTTGAGTCGCCTATTACTCGGTCGACTATAAGAGATATAAATACAAACCTCCCAACAATTTTTAGGCGATTACCGCTACGAAGTCAAGCAACTTTATGCTCAGTTTAACGTCGTAAGTGCTGATGACGATTTAAATGCCAACAAATGTTGCAACGCATATAACTCGTCTGATAAGTTATCGCTTGAAGTTTCGCGGTAAATATTAGAAATTAAAGGTTATACTTGAGAAGTCAAAAGACCGAGGGTTTAAGTTGTGAGTAGTCAGCAGGGAGATACGCATTTAGCGGAAAAAAAAGTGGCTATTAAGCCGCCGGGACTGTACAAAGTACTTCTTTTGAATGACGATTACACTCCGATGGAATTCGTTGTCATGGTGCTTAAGAAATTTTTTTCCATGACCAGTGAGCAAGCAACACAGGTTATGTTGAAAGTGCATCGTGAGGGCGTTGGGGTTTGTGGCGTGTTCGCAAAAGATGTGGCAACAACCAAAGTAGAACTCGTAGCCGGATTTTCGCGGCAACACCAACACCCACTGCAATGTACGATGGAGGAAGCATGATCGCGCAGGAACTTGAAGTTAGTCTCCATATGGCATTTATGGATGCTCGTCAAAAAAAGCATGAATTTATTACGGTAGAACATCTTCTACTTGCAATGCTTGAGAATCCATCAGCGCTAGAAGTGTTAAAAGCGTGTGGAACAAATCTTGACGAGCTCAAGAAATTGTTAGTGGATTTCATTGAGGAGCATACGCCACTAATCGCAGATGGTGACGCGGAAACACAACCTACCCTTGGTTTTCAAAGGGTGATACAGCGTGCAATCCTTCATGTTCAGTCATCAGGTAAAAAAGAGGTGACTGGAGCGAATGTTTTAGTAGCAATATTTGGAGAAAAAGACTCTCACGCAGTTTATTTTTTGCACGAGAAAGGCGTAACTAGACTCGACGTTGTAAATTTTATTGCTCATGGTATTGCTAAGGTTGGTGATTCAGAGTCAGAGGGTAAAAAAGATGGTGCAGAAATCGACGAATCAGTCGATGCCAAGGGCGGGGCGGCTGACAGCGCCTTGGCCAGTTATGCAACCAATCTGAATGAGTTGGCGGTGGAGGGTAAGATTGATCCTCTCATTGGCCGTGATTCAGAGTTGGAGCGCGTAGTTCAAATTTTATGTCGTCGCCGAAAGAACAACCCGCTCTTAGTAGGGGAGGCTGGGGTCGGTAAGACTGCGATTGCAGAGGGCCTGGCGCGTCGAATTGTCGAGGGGGAGATCCCTGAAATATTAGACCAAGCAGAAGTATTCTCGCTAGATATGGGGGCTCTGCTCGCAGGGACCAAATACCGAGGCGATTTTGAACAAAGACTTAAAGCCGTCCTCAAGCAACTAGAGAAGCAGCCAAACGCTATTCTGTTTGTAGACGAGATACATACAATTATCGGCGCGGGCGCGGCCTCGGGCGGAACTCTTGATGCGTCCAATTTATTAAAGCCAGCGCTTTCCTCGGGTGCGCTGCGTTGTATTGGAGCCACAACTTATAACGAATATCGGGGAATTTTCGAAAAGGATCATGCTCTTTCTAGGCGATTTCAAAAAGTTGATGTAGGAGAG
>CAJQIK010000135.1 GCA_905478365.1 uncultured Burkholderiales Genera incertae sedis bacterium | reverse complement strand
GGTGAGTCCACGTATTCATTCTCTCAAGTCAAAGACGTTTTACTTAAGAATACCCATTAGGTCGCTCCTACTCGATCGCGGCCGCAACCAAACAAGTCATGGGAACTGGATTTTTGGGATCAATCGAAAGAGCTTAATCTCAATACACAATGAAGACCACGGTTCGGGCGATAATATAAAGAATTGGTTATCTGAAACGCTCAAAAACAATAATTTAGAGGATACAGTCGATGGTGAAATTTGGTTGACGTGCTTTCCCCGGGTTCTGGGATACCAGTTTAAACCTGTCAGCTTCTGGTTTTGCGAAAACAAAGACAATGAACTCGTAGCAGTACTCGCTGAAGTTCATAATACGTTCGGAGAACGACATACATATGTTTTGCGGCCCAAAACTAACCAGCGACGATTTAAACCCGGGGACGTTATCTCCACTCCAAAGTCGTTCTTCGTTTCACCGTTCCTATCCATCTCGGGTCATTATCAATTTCAGTTTCACTATGACCAGAACACCAATCGTGACTTTTCACGGATTGATTACTACACCGACCAGTTAATCCTTAAAACGTATATGACCGGAGTGGCTGCGCCACTAACGAATAATTCAGCGCTAAAAGTCTTACTAAAATACCCCTTCATTACGCTAAAGATTATTATTCAGATTCACCTAAACGCGGTTATTTTATGGGCAAAAAAAATACCATTGACATTATCCGAAAGACATAAATGAATGCCATAAAAGAAGACCTTTGGGCAAAAGCCATATTTAAACTCTTAGACCAAATAAAGGTCGGGCGTATCGACATGAAAGGGCCTGACGGCTTCGAAAAAAGTTTTGGCAATGATTTAAGCCGAACGACTGAGCCCGCTTTAATAAACATCAAAAACTGGAAAATGTTTAGAAGCATCATTCTGCGCGGAGACATAGCATTCGGGGAGACTTACATAGAAGGTCAATGGGATACGCCTGATCTAAATCACCTGTTATGGGTCATCGGTCAAAACAGACAACCCTTGAACACAGCTATAAGAGGTTTCAAATTTGCGAATATATTAAATCGTCTTCGTCACTTACTTAATAAAAATACCAAAAATCAAGCACGAGACAATATCGAAGCACACTACGATCTTGGTAATGACTTCTACCGTTTGTGGTTAGATCAATCAATGACCTACTCAAGCGCAATTCGTGATGAAGAAAAGGGGAATGAGAGTGATATTCTCGAAGAAGCGCAGCGCTTTAAAATAAAAAGAGCCATCTCCAGACTAGGAATACTCGATGAAACGTCAACAACCTTGGAAATTGGCTGCGGATGGGGGGAATTATCTAAAATTCGGCTAGAAACCCATCCAGGAAAACATGTAGGCATTACATTGTCCCAAGAGCAAAAAAGTTGGACTAAAAAAATAATAAAAGATGCAGGGTTAGACGACCGGAATAGTACATTGTTGCAAGACTACAGAGATGTCAGTGAGCAGTATGACGGGATTATCTCCATTGAAATGATCGAAGCGGTTGGGAAAGCATATTGGGGGACATTTTTCGAGACACTTAAGAAATCTTTAAAACCAAATGGTCGAGCCGTGATCCAAGCCATCACTATCAACGAGAAATTAGCGGGAAACTATCAAGCAGGCGTTGATTTTATCCAAAAATATATCTTTCCAGGTGGGATGCTCATGAGCAAAAATCAATTCACCAATCTAGCCGAGGAACATAAATTCAATATTTTAGATAACTACGCATTCGGAAAAGATTATGCCTGGACATTGCAAGAATGGTTTCACCGCTTCCAGGGTAATTGGTTGAAGATTGAAACACTCGGGTTTTCAAGTCAGTTCAAAAGGATGTGGGAGTTTTACCTTTGCTACTGCAGATCTGGTTTTTTAAATGGCGATATCGATGTCGTACAGTACACCTTATCGCATTCGTCAATAAAACCTGTCAGATAAATTGACGCATCAAGACCCAAGGCATTGAAACTCACCCGAACTCAGTCCCTACGATATGGCTTAGCGGGCTTGCTTGTGTCGTCAACAAGTCTTCCTTTATATATTCTGGTACCAAGTATTTATGTGACGACGTACGGACTATCACTAGCGACGATCGGGATAATCTTGATGGTCATCAGATTAATGGATGCAGTAACCGATCCTTTTTTTGGAAAACTAATAGACAAGACTCAGAGCCATAAAAAGTTTCAATTCTGGACGGTACCATCTGGGATCTTAATGACGGTTGGATATATCGCACTTATTCACCCGCCCGAGGGACTAAGCAACGATGTAGAAATTCTTACTTACATGGCAGTTTGTACGCTTTTGGTCTCTACCGCCGCCGGAGCCTTCAATGTAGCAGTACAAGCATGGCCAATTCAATGGACCACAAATACCCTAGAGCAATCAGAACTGGTCAGCCGAAGGGAGCAATTGACTCTTATCGGCATTATCGTCGCCTCCACTTTATCTACAGCAGCCAATTCAAAAATATTTACGACCTATTTATTGGTAGTAACCATTATCACAAGTGTATCTATCCTAAGTCTTCCGGCAGCTCGGAATGCGGCGCGTTTTAGTAAAGCATTTGATTGGGGTAGCTTACGCTCCATGGCATTATTAATGAGCCCTTTATTTCTCAGCGCTTTAGCCAACGCAACAGCAGCAACACTGTTCATGTTTTACGTCACTGACTACCTAATGCTATCCCAATCACATGGCGGACAACTTCTAGCCATTTATTTTATTTCTGCTTTAGTCGGCATATGGTTCTGGCAGAAGACTATGGCAAGTGGAAATACAATAAAGGCATATATGTTGACCATTTCGATGACTGTCATCGTATTCTTACAAGGGTTTTGGCTAGACAATACCAACGCAGAATTATTCACTTTAATCTGCATTGGTACTGGATTGTTTGTAGGGGCCGAACTTCTCCTATCCTCAATGTTATTGATCAAAAATATAAAATATATAAATCAAGAGGATAATTCGGGAATCATATTGGGCACTTGGGGTCTATTAATGAAATTGGGATTAGCGCTGGCGGCGGGACTTGCCCTACCCCTTCTGAGTTTTTGGGGTTATCAACCAGGGTTAACTCTTAAACATGAGGGTCTAGCCGTAATTTATTTGGCTACCCCCATATTGTTGAAAATAATCTCGTTAATACTTTTAAGCGTTCATAATCATCAACATGGCCACATTTACGAACCAAATCAAGATTAGCTTAACCGTTTTTTCTTTAATGTTTACCCTCTTTGGGTGCTCGAATGAAGAAACACCTAAACAGGGTATAAACACAATGACAACATTTGATCTCGTTGATTTTTTTTCCGGGAACACTCGAGGTTCCGGATTCGTTCAGGATAGATCGGGGGAAATAATCCGAACATTTGAAGTTATAACAGTTGGAGACTTCAATAACGACGCAGGAACATTAAAAGAAACATTTTCTTGGAACGACGGTGAAGTTGAGAATCGAACCTGGACCTTGAAGCGTATTAGCGAGAACGAGTGGTCAGGTACGGCACCCGACGTAATAGGTACCGCAACAGGAACGATAAACAACGACAAATTAAGATGGTCCTACACACTGACACTCAAAGTCGGAGGCAAAAAGATTAATCTCAAATTTGATGACCAGATGTGGATGTCGGAAACGGGCGTTATGGTAAATCATGCGAAGTTTTCAAAATTCGGGTTACACTTGGGCGACGTAGTTGTTAGCTTTCACAAGTAACTACCCATCAACATGTTTAAATCAAATGTTCCCATATCCAATTGGCACGCTCGTCGTGTTTGGATTATTGGCGCATCCGAGGGAATAGGGTTGGCTCTTGCCCACCGACTGAACACAAAGAAAGCCGAAATCATCGTCTCCGCTAGGAACGAATCAAGGTTAAGTGCTGAGTTTGAAGATATCGCACAGATTCTGCCGATTGACGTAACTGACACCTTACAAATCGAAACATCAATGGAACTGCTAGTCACTCGAAATATGGTCCCTGACACAGTCTTTTGGTTACCCGCTCTTTACCAGCCCACGAATCTCATCAATTTAGAACCACAATCCGCACTAGACCGACTAGAGACCAACATTTTGGCGGCATTCAATCTGTTTCCAAGAATGATACAACACTGGCATGCCAACCCGTTAGAGGATAAAAACTACCATTGGATATGGTTCTCTAGCTTAGCCGCATACAGGGGATTACCTAATGCATCTGACTACGGTGCAAGTCGATCAGCCATTTCGCATCTAGCACAAAGCGCGCATATCGAGTTAAAAGAGAGCAACATTGATATCTCACTCATTTCACCTGGCTTTGTGGATACACGACTTACCAAAAAGAATAATTTTAGAATGCCGCTAATCATGACTCCAGACCGAGTCGCTCAACTTACGCTTGAAGGACTGCAAAAAGGCCGATTCGAAACACATTTCCCCAAGAGAATGAGTTGGATATTTAAGTTATTGAATATTCTTCCGATTGGTTTATATCTCAAGCTTATGACAATGTTCAAGTGAGCTAAAAATAGCTCTAGCACAATGAGACCGATATTCATTTAGGTTAAAATAAAGGGAAGGGTTAAATCAAAAATGAGTGCAGCTAACAAGCATGAAACCATTACGATTAAAGCCCTCGTTTCTATCGAGCTCATGGGCGCTTCGCAACCTTTAAATCTAGTGACTGGACAGATATGGAAGTAAAAGAAAACGAAATGATTTACCCTAAAATATACATTGATTTTGAGCGCGCACGATGGACTTTTGATGACATTAAGTGGGATCAATTTGACGCATCGCTATTAACGGATGAGCAAGCGCAAACGATAAAAATGAACGCCATTACAGAGTGGGCTGCACTTCCAGCGACAGAAATGTTCTTACGAGACAATAAGCATGACAGTGATTTTTCAGCTTTTATGTCAATCTGGTTCTACGAAGAACAAAAACACAGCCTAATACTCATTGAATATCTCAGAAGATTCAGACCAGACTTAGTGCCAACAGAGGAAGAGTTACATCAAATTCGGTTTGAATTCGATGAGGCTCCACCGCTTGAGACTTTAATGCTTCACTTTTGCGGTGAGATTCGACTTTATCATTGGTATCGACGAGCTGCAGAGTGGCATACTGAACCCGTTATTCAATCCATATACAACACCGTAGCAAAAGATGAGGCCCGTCATGGAGGGGCTTATCTTCAATTTATGAAGAAAGAACTCAAAAATAATAAAGAAGAGGCGCAAAAGGCATTTACCAAAATTGGAGTGCTGATGGCTGCAGCGAGACGCACAAATCAAGCGCTCCATCCTACTAACCTGCACGTGAACGAGGCCTTATTTCCAAACGACACAGTGCAAAGCAGAATGCCTGAACCAGGCTGGCTGGAACACTGGCTGGACAAACAAATTCAGTTTGATAAAACCTGGGAAGGCAAAGTGTCAGGACGCATTTTGCAGAATTTAGGAATCCTTTTGAAACAGACATTCAATTCCGTTCAGGACCTCAACAAGTTCCGTAAGTCCTTGTCCTCGACCGTCACTCAAAACTCGATCGCCGCATAACATAACAATCAATGAGGAAATTGAGCCCGTATGAGTGAGGATAAATGGCGAAACGATGGCGTTCAGGTTATTTCAAATCAGAAACTAGACGGAAACGTTCCATCAACACCTGGAATGGATCGCAAAGCGGCAATTAATTTTGCCCGCACCGGAGCAAAGAAATTGTGGGCGGGAACAGTTACGATTGAGGCTAATGCGAAAACCGGTGCGCATCATCATGGACATTTGGAGAGCGTCATTTATGTGGTGAAGGGTAAAGCACGAATGCGCTGGGGAGAACAGCTCGAATTTTGCGCAGAAGCTGGACCCGGCGATTTCATTTATGTGCCTCCGTATGTCCCTCACCAAGAAATTAATGCTAGCAAAGATGAAATGCTTGAGTGCGTACTGTGCCGCAGTGATGGCGAAGCGATAGCAATTAATATGAACATCCAGCCAATTGAGACACCAGAAGAGGTCCTTTGGATTGATCCGACTCACCCAGAAGGTGGTACATGACTCATGTCTACCGATTGCTCTTGCGCTTTTTAAATAAAATCACATATTCTGGCCGGCACTCTGGATTACAAACGAGCAACCAGCCGTTAGTTTTTGTCTCTAAAGCAACGAATACACGAATAACGACATGGTGGTTGTTTGTCAGATCAATAGCATAAAGCTCAGAAATTGGTGCCTGCGGCCTAAACGTTACGACGTCACTCATCAATCGGTCCAAATATCGAGTCTTTCGATCTGCTTTAATCTCCCGCGCGTGAGTGGTAGAGAAAGTTACGCGAAAATAATAGGGTGGCGGAACGGCGGTCATGTCATCGTGAGCGCTAGCAGGAATTCGTGGTGTGTCAAAAAAACTTCCTGAATATCGCCAAGACCATGTCGGCTTAGCCATAATCGACTGTCCATTACCAAAGCACATAAGTGCTCCAAACTCTGCAAGAGGAAACGGCAGAGAGCTCATTACATCCGGGTAAGACGTATTACAATCAAAGTCGGTAATTAACGAATTTTCAGCCCCAGGGTGAGCCATCAGCAAGTTACTGGCAAACAGATAACTACAAATAATCGATTTGAATAAAATTTTTAAATGCGCTTTCATCCTTATCGTGGCATAGAAACCACCTCATTAAATGACGCCATCAGGAGCTAACTGAGTTAAAAAGCCGACTGAGGTTTTGCTCAGCCGGCAGAGTAAGCACTACTAAATTAAGACTTATTACACATCACATTGAATTCCTTTAGTAGAGCACAATTGGATTGCCAGGAGATCCTGTCGCACCAATAATACGCAATGGGGACCAAATAAATGCGCCTTCATAGATTTTCCCGTCAACCAAGGATTTGGTGTCAACGTTCTCGAGATTCCAGACACCATATTTAACTTGAAGCTCAGTATGACAAGGCACTGCCCAGCCCTCTACTTCATTTCCAGGTTGCGCATCATTTGCTGAAGTATCACCCATCGTGAGCGCTATATTTCTCTCTCCAAAATACTCGCATGCGGAGTACCCAAAACCAGGCTCTCCTTGCGCAAACATCGCTCTTGCAGCAGCACGCTCATCGGAACTCATGGCTTTATAGCGATCGTTACTCCATGTGTTACCTTGTCCTGTATGAAGAGCAACACAATCTCCCGACTGGATAGGGCTTAAACCTTGCATCTTCAAAATACCATCGATGTCATCAGCAGTAACGATTCCACCGACATCAGCAGAGGTCTTAGGAATCGGCAACATCTCAGCGCTTAGTGAAATTTGTCCGATTTTTTTCTTGTATGCCACCGCATCTAGCACGACAAGTCGACACACAAAGCCCGTTTCCGCAACATGTTCGACTCCGGCATCACCAAGTCCAACGACACGTCCACCAGCCCCTCTTTCGTAACCGTTCTCGGGATTCATAGGATTGAATCCGTTGTACAGAAACATACCGTTTGATGTATTGACACCAATATGACCCGGCCCATCAAACTGGGTTTGGATTTGTCCAATTTCCGTTGTGACTAACTCATCATGATAAAAAAGTGCATTGGCGCCAAACGGACCACCCGTCGGAGTGCCTGGAATGGTCATATTCCATCCTCTAGGGCCAAATGCTGGCGCTTCCCGGTGATAATACTTACCAACACTAATCGCTTTAAATTTCTTTACGGTTGATAAGGCTCTTTTCACATTCTCGGGATTTTTCATGTGGTTAGCACTTCCGGCCTTATCATCAGCGCCCCAGTATTTTGACGGCGCCCAATTCTCATCTATTGGCGCATCGTACACCGGTCCATCTAGCGGATCATTAGCTCCAGCATGTGCCATTTGGATACTCATAGACACACCAATTACAACCGCAGTAACAGCTTTTTTGTTGAAATACATTAAGCTCCCCTTCCAAATAGTTAGTTAGCCAACGTTGCGACTTACTAAACCTACCCTCGGCTAACCGGTTTCTTATATTAGTTTTTATATGTTTTAACTCTCTAATTTATATAGAGTTATATATACCGTTGCACATTATAAAAAAAAATGCAATGCCAAATTAATATTACTCCGGCGTTAAATCATCTACATTTACTGCTGCCGTAGCCTTGAAAAACAAAAAAGCCACCCTTCCGGGTGGCTAGTTACTTGCGAATCAGGTGGGAATGTTAATCCCCGCCCTTCATCCGTTTTTCTCTTGTTTCTTAAATTCTTGGATCGTCATTATGGCGCCAAGAATGGTCAATGCCGTGCAGAAAAGGCCAATAATCAAAATCAAGTTATCACTCACTTTTTGCCCCCTTTTAACGCTAGTACGTTGAAGTAGATGCCAAAGCATAAGATTGACGGAACCCAAGTCGCAGTGAATAAACCCTCTTCTTTATTTCCAGAAAACCACAAGTACGCCGACACTGCAAAAGAAATTAAGACTGCAATTAAAATAAACATATCTGAAACTTTGACCATTGACCCTCTCCTCTTACAATTATTTTTAAGTTATTTTTCCCAAAAACCCCAAGCAGCCACCATCAACGAGCCAACTGCTAGACCAGCATGTGACCGCAACAGTGTTTCTCCAGGAATCTCGAATACAAAAGGAACTAAATCGAGAATCCCTAACGGGAGCCAAACTGCAAATACCACAGCGCAAAGAACTGCAATCCAGCCAAGTCTACCTCTCAATTTTGCTCGTCCCACTCTAACTCCTTGTTAACTTGACCGTAAAAATCCGACTTAGCAGGTATCGAATAGTTCCATGTTGCCCTTTTCAAACTCACACGCCTCGAAGAAAGCCAACGGCTCAATCACGACGAAATTATGGAGCCGGGTGGCGGAAGCGGTGAGATTCGAACTCACGAAGGACTCGCGCCCTTGCCGGTTTTCAAGACCGGTGCATTCAACCGCTCTGCCACGCTTCCACATGGCCATTATCCCCTATTTCATGAAAGTTCACCAAGTAAAAATAACAAAATCTATCTCATTTATTTAAAATACCTTTATACTAGGACCATTAAACTGTGCGGGTATTAGTGCAGTAGGCGCGCACTGATGTGTCAGCAAAATGCGCCGACTTTGACTATTTAAAATAAGGAGTTGTAGACCAAATGCAATCAAACATTCCTGCTTCATCTGCCGGCGTTGTCTTAGGAGCGCAACAATTAAAAGTCTTAAGAAATACTTATCTGTTGTTAGCCCTCACTATGGTTCCTACAATTATTGGAGCATTTGTGGGTATGGCCACGAGCGGCATTGTTTTCAAACATCCTATTATGAGCTCACTAATCATGCTAGGAGCTGTCATCGGCATTCAATATGCGATTGCTGCCAACCGAAATAGCGCACTCGGTGCAGGACTACTGCTAGGCATGACGTTCATCCTGGGCTGGTGGTTGGGTCCAATATTGAACGTGGCGCTATCCTTAAGAAACGGTCCAGAGCTAATCGGTCTAGCTGCGGCGGGTACCGGAGGAATCATGGTAGTTATGAGCGCAATTGCGACCACATCTAAACGCGACTTCAGTTTTATGGGGAAATTCCTGTTCGTAGGTATGATCGTGCTGATCGTCGCAATGTTCGCGAATATGTTTCTTCAAATACCCGCGCTTGCGTTAACAATTTCAGCACTAGCAATAGGCGTGTTTTCCATGTTTCTTTTACACGATGTTAGTAGAATCGTGAACGGTGGGGAAACCAACTATATTATGGCCGCGACCGGCGTATATCTGAGTTTATTTAATATTTTCGTGAGTTTGCTTCATTTATTAATGGCTTTAGCAGGCAACAGAGATTAGAACAACAGTCCTAGACACATTAAAAAAGGCGCGATTTATCGCGCCTTTTTTAATTATTATCTTATCTACCTACCAAATAAGGCGATCGACTCCACATGGGACGTATTGGGGAACATATTAACAATACCAGCAGACAATAATCGATAGCCGTGCTCGTGCACAAGAGTGCCCGCATCACGGGCTAAGGTCGCGGGATTACAAGAGACGTAAACAATCTTTTTTGGTCCATCGGACCCAACACCTTTTATCAGCTCTGCGGCTCCGTCCCTGGGGGGATCAATGAGTAGCTTATCCATAGATTGAAGAGACCGATAATCTGGACAACCGTCAGTAAAAAGATTGGCAACCTTAAAATCACAAAGATCACTCAATTCATTACGGGCAGCGTTGTCTATCGCCCGATCAATTAACTCCTGATTAGCCTCAAGTCCAATAACCTGAGCACCGCTTCTAGCGATCGCTAACGAGAAGTTCCCAAGCCCACAAAACAAATCAGCTACACGATCGGTCGGCTTCAGATCAAGCATGCTCATCGCACGACGAACCAGTACCGAATTGACATCAGTGTTTACCTGCGTAAACTCAGACAGACCGAATTCATAAGTCAAGTTCATATCGGTAATGCTGTATGTGAGTGCTACCGGTTCATCGGGATATATCTGAGTTAGAGTTGCGGGGCCGCCACGCTGCATGAAAATCACTAAATCATGTTTCGCCGCGAATTGTTCTAACAACCTTAAATCTTCAAGACTAGGGTCCTCTAGCATCCTGAAAGCCAGCACGTTAACGTCATTCCCACATGCCACCTCTATCTGCGGCACTCGCTCTCGGATAGAAAATGATTGAACTAACAGTTTCAGCTCTGGTAAAAGCCTCGAAATATGGTCAGGCAGGACCTCACATGAGGCCATATCGACAACGTAGCTCTTACCCTTTTCTCGGAAACCCACAAGCGCCTTTTCTTTTTTTATAACGTAGCGACTAGACAGGCGAGCACGAGACCGATAATTAAATTGTGGGCCACATATGGGTGATAAGATCTGCTCTGGTCTGACACTACCAATTCTCTCCAGAGCGTCCTCCAATACCCGTTGTTTAATAGCCAACTGTGTCCTCGCGTCAATATGTTGGAAACTGCACCCACCACAAACACCAAAGTTAACGCACCTGGGTTTAATCCGAGAAGCAGAAACCGATTTAATATATGTCGAGACCCCCGTCTCGTAACTCGGTTTACGTCGCCTAATGTCAACGCCAACAATTTCTTGAGGCAGTGCGTTTTCAACAAACACAACTTTATTATCATTGCGCCCAACGCCACGTGCTTCATGATCAACAGACTCAATCAAAACTTCCATAGTGGTCCGTTTTTAACTCCAAGATTCTAAAAATTGAGACCAGTGCTCACCACTCAACGTCTTGATATGCGTTTTCACTAAGTCGATCTCTTCTTCATAAGCGGCTGGACTAATCAATCCTCGCATTAAGTGAAAGCGGGTGTACACCAAATAAGTATTTACTACATCCGTCTCGCAATAATCCCTAATTTCAACGAGTTTACCCTCTTGATATTTTTCCCATACACGACCACCAGACATACCAACCTTGCCAGGAAAACCCAGTAATTGTGCGATCTCGTCAAGCGGAGCATTAGCCCGCGGTTGGAATCGGGCCAACAAGTCCATTAAATCAAGATGTCTCGTATGATAACGGCTTATATAATTATTCCACTTAAAATCACGGTCATCTTCACCCATATCCCAGTACCGCGTCGCGCTAATTCCGTGTAATAGACCTCTGTAGTGAAGTACGGGTAAGTCGAATCCGCTACCGTTCCAGGATATTATTTGAGGCGTAAATTTCTCAATCCCATCAAAAAAACGTCTGATTAGCTGCGATTCTGGGTCGTCTACATCTCCTAGAGACCATACGCGTATTTCATCGGTCGCTCTCAGAACACATGAAATAGCAACGACCTGATGCAAATGTAGCGGGAGAAACTCTGATCCGGTTTTCTCCATACGCTCCTTGAATGCGAGGTTGGCAATCTCTCCATCACTTAACCCATCATCATAATTTCTCAGTCGACGAATCCCAGCTATATCGGGCACCGTCTCAATATCAAATGTAAGGGTCGGAAGCATCTTACGTACAATCACTCCGCTGGAAAAACGCCTGTGGACAGGTAACGGTCACCTCGATCGCATACGATGGAAACAATAGTCGAATTCTCAACTACATTCGACAATTGAAGGGCAACCCACATCGCACCACCAGCTGAGATACCTGCAAATATGCCTTCCTCTTTAGCCATCCGACGAGTTGTCTCTTCAGCATCTACTTGCGACACCTCCATCACCCGATCAACACGACTACGATCAAAAATTTTAGGTAAATAGGCCTCGGGCCACTTTCTTATGCCGGGTATTTGTGATCCATCCGTTGGTTGACATCCGATAATTTCTATATTTGGATTTTTTGACTTCAGATATCGCGACACGCCCATAATCGTACCGGTAGTTCCCATGCTCGAAACAAAATGGGTAATGCGTCCATTCGTCTCCTCCCATATTTCTCGCCCAGTATTGTCGTAATGAGCGAGAGGATTATCGCTATTCGCAAACTGATCCAAAATAATACCTTCTCCCCGCGCTTGCATATTTTCGGCAACATCCCGCGCACCCTCCATACCTTGTTGCTCCGACGTCAACACAAACTTCGCGCCAAAGGCAGCCATCGTTTGCCTGCGCTCAATAGATAAGTGCTCGGGCATTACTAATATCATTTTGTAACCCCGCATCGCAGAGACCATCGCTAAGGCGATTCCCGTATTACCCGACGTCGCCTCAATGAGAGTATCTCCAGGCTTGATGCGACCAGACTGTTCCGCCCTCATTATCATTGATAATGCAGGACGATCTTTTACAGATCCCGCAGGATTATTACCTTCTAATTTACCAAGTACCACGTTCGAAGTATGACCCGGCATCCTTTTTAATTTTACCAATGGGGTATTTCCTACTACATCATCAAGCGTTTTATAAGACATATCGATAATCAAGAGTTAAAAGGATTCGTCTGAAAAAGGAAATCAACGTAAGCTTTAACTCCCGCGTCAACATCACGAAATTGGACCTTTGACCCCGCGGCTTTTAAAAGCCCCATGTCCGCCTCAGTAAAACTTTGATACCGAGATTCCAGGCCCTCTGGAAAAGACCTATAAGTAATGATTTCCTCACTCAACATTCGATCAAGTGTCAGCGCTTGATTGCCATGTTGTTTCCTAACTGAATTTATTGTGGCCACCGCTACCTCATTAAAAGTCTGTGACTGACCAGTACCACAATTGTATATGCCAGATCGTTCAGGATTATCCAAAAACTCCAAGTTCAACTTCACCACATCATCAACATAAATGAAATCTCTTCTTTGTTCACCCGCCGCATATCCACCACTACCCTCAAATAATTTTAAGGCTCCACCTTTGAACATTTGATTACTTAAATGATAAGAAACAGATGCCATCTGACCTTTATGGCCCTCTCTCGGGCCATAAACATTAAAGTATCTCAAGCCAACAATTTGCGACTTAGCGCTATCCAGCCTCCTTCGGACGAGCTCATCAAAAATCAATTTAGAATAACCGTAAACGTTCAATGGAGACTCATTAACCCTATCCTCCTTGAACTGAGTATTCGCGCCATATACCGCCGCTGAAGACGCGTATATGAAAGGTATCTCCTTTTCAGTTGCGAAATCCAATAGCTCTACGGAATACTGATAATTATTATCAATCATATAATTACCATCTAACTCCATCGTGTTCGAGCAAGCTCCCTGATGAAATATTGCCGAAACTTGACTATCCAATCGTCTTTCACAAATAAGTTCACGAAAACGATCTTTTTGTAAGTATTCCCGAAACTCACAGCCAATAAGGTTCTTGAATTTTAATGAGGATCCTAAATTGTCTACAACCAAAATATCTGTTACGCCCTGCATATTCAAACCCCGAATCAAATTCGAACCAATAAAGCCTGCACCGCCCGTTACGATAACCGTCATTCTTTAGTCACCCTGAGAAAATAGCTCACTAAAATTTACTGTAGCGGTGCCAAGCTTACCTACTACAATTCCCGCCGCACGGTTCGCGTATGTCACTGATTGATTGATATCACAACCACTTGCCAACAAGACCGCTACAATCCCAATAACAGTATCTCCCGCACCGCTCACATCATAAATTTCTTGTGCTGTAGTGGGGAAGTGACTTACATTCTCCGACTGATAAAGACTCATACCTTCTTCACTTCGCGTTAAAAGTACACCATCTAGCTCGAGATTTTTACGTAACGAATAAACCTTCTCATTTAATTCATCTTCAGAGTTCCAAGGACCTATGACATCCCTAAGTTCTACTTTATTTGGAGTAATATAAGACGCACCACGGTATTTCTCGAAATCAGCGCCTTTAGGATCAACAAGTGTACAAATACCAGCCTTTTTTGCCTCCGCGATCATCTGCGTTATGTGTTGCAATCCCCCCTTACCGTAATCTGAGAATACGATGACATCCACATCATTTAACAGAGCCGAGTAACGCTCAAGAGTCTGATCCAGCACCTCATGAGTAGGAGAATTCTCAAAATCAATCCTAACCAGTTGCTGATGTCGCGCTATAACTCGGGTCTTAATCGTCGTTGAAAGTTTTTTATCAATGATAAAGTCGGAATCGATACCATTCGCGCGAAGGAGGGACTCCAATTCTTCTCCCTCCTGATCCTCACCTCTAACAGAGAGCAAAGTGACTTGAGCGCCTTGTTTAACAATATTCAACGCCACGTTTGCCGCACCGCCCAACCGATTTTCAGTTTGGCTTACTCGTACCACCGGCACCGGCGCCTCCGGAGAAATGCGATCAGCGCTACCAAACCAGTACCGATCCAACATAACATCTCCAACCACAAGAATGCGGACAGTTTTCAAGCTTTGTTCTAGTTCGCTAATATTCATGTCACTCTGATGTCAAACTTCACAGCGGAAAGTGTACCTTCTTTTTGAATCCGACCGAGATTCATACGCCTCCGGCAATATCTTCTAGAACCTGCGTTAACGCACCCACGGGGTCTCGCGCTTGCGTTATTGGACGACCAATGACTAGGTAACTCGCACCTTCCTCGATAGCTTTCGACGGAGACATCACCCGCTTTTGATCATTATTAGGTACTCCAGCAGGTCGAATGCCCGGAGTTACTTTAATGAACTCATCACCTAATATAGTCGTCAGTTCACGAACTTCGTTAGCGGAACAAACAACTCCATCGACACCGGAGGACTGAGCTAAACGCGCCAATCGTTTAACTAATTCCTCTGGGGTAGCGTCAAGTCCAACAGCACTTAATGCCGCCGAATCCATTGAAGTTAACACAGTAACGGCAGTTAATAATGGTCGATCAGATGTCGCACCAAGTCCAATTCTCGCGGACTGCATCATGTCTGCACCCCCTAACGCATGCACGTTAACCATCCAAACACCAAGGTCTCTTGCGGCGGCACACGCCCGCTCGACAGTATTCGGAATATCATGAAACTTAAGATCTAGGAATACTGAAAAACCCTTCTTGATTAGCACTTCAACCGGTCTCGGACCAAGCTTGGTAAAAAGCTCTTTACCCACCTTAAGACCACACATATCTGGACTCAGACGATCGACGAAATCCATTACTTGTTGCTCACTAGAAAAGTCCAACGCGACAATTACCTTCGATTTCATTTCTACACTCCCTTCGATATCGATGCCGGGGTATACGTATCCCACAGTCTGCATGCAGGACAGCGCCAGTAATGCGCATGTGCTCGAAAACCACAGCTATCACAGAGGTAACCTTCATCTTGACGATATTTTGTAGCCATCTCAATGAGCAAGTCCATATCTGCCTTGGATACCTCAGCGACATCATTTTTAATCAAATCAAGTAAGGGTATAGCCCACCCAAGGTCAGACGTTCTCTTCAAGAAATTTCTAGATAAATCGCATGCATCTTCCTGCCCCTCTAGCTCAACACTTAGCTTAAAGGTACGGATTAAAAGATCATGGTTTGGAGATAACTCTGCGAGTTGCTTAAATTTTTCTAGGCACTGGATTTTAGTCCCGAGTTTATCGTGGCATTCAATAAGCGCATCTGCGACAAGACCAATATAACTTACTGATTCAGACTCTAATTGGCTCCACTCATGAATAGCCTCTAGATAACGACCCTGCGACTTTAATATTTCCCCCAACATAACACGAGGCCGTGGAGCGCTCGGTTCCGCCTTTAGAGCTTTACGCAACCAATCTATTGCCTTGACATCATCACCCCCCGCACGGTGCAGCGCACTAATCTCAACCATGAAATGCGCAATTTCACGACTACTAGATCGACCAGTAGCGAATTGCAACTGATTTGCTACATCGACAGCACGATGCCATTCATTCTGATTCACATATAGATCGATGAGCAATCTAAGCGCATGTGGCGAATACTCTCCACTCCCTACTCGCTTAAGGAAATCTTCTGCGCGATCATACATCCCGGACTTAAAAAAATCTTCACCGACAGCGAGCACAGCGCGACTTCTTTGCGCATTTGTTAGATCCGGCCGATCAAGTAGTCCTTGGTGTACCGCTAAAGCTTTTTGAATCTCACCATTACTACGAAAAAGACTCCCGACGGCAAACTGCAACTCGACCGAATCAGGCTCATTAACAGACAGCTTCGCCAAAACATCTATGGCCTTGTCTTTTTCTTCATTGAGTAAGAAATTTAACCCCTCAATATAGGTGGAGGGAATCTTTCTGGACTCATTCATCAACTGTTTAACATCGATTTTAGCCGCTAACCAACCCAGCAAGAAAAAAGAGGGGAAAGCTAATAGCCACCAGTTCTCAAAATCCATCGGTGAACCCTCCGAACTATTTTCGGTTTTTAATACCTAGTTTACTTACCCATGTCATCGTGGATCCGAGTGCCATGCCTAAAACGAATACTAAAAACAACACTACCGCGAAGGGCAAATTAAACTCGTAAACATTAGCGAACCGCAACGTTACCACTTCAAAATTATAAATCGCAAAGACCAAAATCACAGCGAACACTGCCAACTTGAATAATCCAGATATCAATCTAATCATTTTCAGCCTTTTCACCAACAAAGAACTCAGACACAGTCATAAAAAAAGCGACCGAAACAATTCGATCGCCTTGAATACTCCCCTTCAATCAAACAAAGGTCAACCTCATCAAAGATCTTGGTTTGCTATCGGCAATGCAGCATTTACGCGATCTTTCAGCTCTTTACCCGGTTTAAAGTGTGGTACGTACTTGGCCGGGACTGATACCTGCTCACCACTCTTAGGATTTCTCCCGTTTCGAGGTGGACGATAATTAAGGGCGAAGCTACCGAAACCTCTAATTTCGGCTCGGCGCCCCTTCTCTAAGGTGGAGCGTATTGCCTCAAGGACCAATGCAACAGAAAAAGAAACATCCTCTTCCTTTAATGATGGTAATCGGCTAACTAGTTTGGTTATCAACTCAGATTTAGTCATGACAGTACAAAACCTTTTTCAATTTAATCAGGGCTAAAACCTTTTAATTGTTTTCCATTTTAGCTTTGAGTAACGCGCCAAGGTTGGTTGTACCAGCATTCTGCCCGTCGCTATCCTCCGAATGTTTCTTTATGGCCGCAGCTTCCTCGGCTGCATCTTTCGCCTTAATTGATAAATTAACTACCCGAGTCTTACGATCCACTGAACTAACCATCGCTTGCACCGTTTGTCCTTCAGAGAATGTATCGGCTGAGGCGCCTTTATCCCTTGAAAGGTCACTCGTCTTAATAAAACCTTCTACGCTATCGCCCAGATCAATCAGAAGGCCTTTAGCATCAATGGACTTGACCGTCCCTTCCAATATCGAGCCTTTCTCAAAGTTTGCAGTCACGTTTCCTAGTGGGTCGTCCTCTAACTGCTTGACACCTAGTGAGATTCGCTCACGCTCCACATCTATTAATAAGATGACAGCTTCTACCTCATCGCCCTTCTTGTAATTTCTTACTGCATCTTCACCTGAATCAGTCCATGAGAGATCTGAGGTATGCACTAGCCCATCAATACCACCTGGAAGTCCGATAAAAATACCAAAGTCTGTGATGGACTTGATTGCACCCTTGACCCGATCGCCTTTCGCAGCAGTCGCAGCGAACTCATCCCAAGGATTAGGAGTGCATTGTTTCATTCCCAATGAAATACGACGACGATCTTCAT
>CAJQIK010000134.1 GCA_905478365.1 uncultured Burkholderiales Genera incertae sedis bacterium | reverse complement strand
TAAAGTTTTATTTTTCCAAGAAATGTTCAAAAAAGATGAAAATATTCTATTGGCCTTGGGAAGGTTGGAGTGATGGATCTTGGAATCCTGCAAAACCCGATACTTTTAAGGAATGTTTCCCAATAAATCAAACTTACTGGTTTTTTTTAATATTGTTTTGGGCCTATGACCTTGTTTTCGAAAGTGCAAAACTATGGAAGCTTGAGATTCTTTTTTCAGTAAGCATGCTCAAAATGTTAGCTTTGTATTATGTATTCCTTTGCTCATGTCGCATCATTGGATGGGTCTTAGCTAGGTACGGTTAGCATTATTATAAAGAGCTGAATTAACTATTTCTTACTTTTTACCATCTCTTTGATTATCAACTCGCCATCAACGTTTTCTACATAGAACAGAACATGATCGCCTTTTACAAGATCCTGCATCAATGACGTGCTCTCCACGCTGAAAGGCATAGTCATAGGAGACATATTGATATTTTTAATTTCCCCATGATCTAGTACTATCTTTTTCTTGTCTTTATTGAGACTTACCACAATCCCATGGGCCATTTCACATGAATCATCATCAGCACATGATGACGACTTTTGCTCATGAATCATCTCGCTATGCTCCATGTGCTCGTCTTGATGGTGGCCAGCTACAGCGCTGCACATAACCGATAATAAAAACAACCCCAGTAAAACATTTCTACTCAACACAATCATAATTCACAGCCCTTTACTTAAAGTTTTTTTGGTCTAATCACCGCAATTATTAAAATGGATTTTAATCATATCTGAACATCAAAAAAACACAATAAACGTAAAGGATTTAGAACTACATACATTTACGTCAGCATCATCAATCCAAAGCTAAACCACGGGAATCATCTTGAAGTGTCAACATCAAAACAAGACCTTCCCAACCCACTACATTAAAGCCCGAGAAATCAGAACAAATAAGAAGCATAAGATTCCCATCACCACTTTTTCAATAGGGCTTTCACATCTTTCCGGTAAAAATACCGAGAAGACTTTTCGTATCAGTACGACCGGCAGACAGAAAAACATCGCATAGCCCATAATTATAAAAGCGAGATATTTACCTTCACCGAGAGCAGGGATCAGATTTTTATAGAGAAAATGCAGTTCAGGAACCAGCAACATAAGCCATCCTGCGCCACCCATAAATGCCAGCAATTTCCACATATTATGTCGTAAGTTCATTAATTCACTCAGCACAGATCTTCAATAAAATATACAAAACCGGCTTAGCATAACAAGATCCCATCGGCAAACAACACTCTAGAACGGCACAACTCAATATTGCTGGGTTAATCGTTGATATTCATCGCACGCCCACTGATCTTCCATGTCGCATGCAAACCCAAAAAATATTAAGGCTTGATCTACATTTATGTCTACACCAATACCTCGCTCGTAAGCAGTCGCAATTTTCATGCACGCCTCAATCTCACCGAGCTCACAAGCATTTCTATAATACTCGGTACCAATACCGAAGTAATAAGCAAACGCCAAAGCATCACATGAAATTGCCACATTACCTCGACAGCCTTTTTCATAGAAGCCAATCGCTTTCACAAAATCTTGTCTCAAACCACTACCCTTGTAATATTCATGTCCAAGTGAATTACACGCTTGCGCCACACCAGAATCACAAAGCTTTAGGTACTCCTTCACCTCCTCTAGATAATCATGCCTCACGCTAACGCCGTCATAGCGTGTATATCCAATTGATTCACACGCATTTTCCACGCCGCCATCACAGGCCTTTTTATAAAATTCGATCGCCTTGATGTAGTCCTGTTCAACACCATCACCTTTAGAATAGGTTTCTCCCACCTCGTAACAATCGGAACTATTACCTACAGCACACGAGTTGATAGCATGTCGGAGTTCCGCGCTCTGAGCGAGACACAGGTTGGCGAATAAGATTAAAGATAAATGAACTAACTTTCGCATTTACGCAACCTTACACTTAAAAAGTATTTTCCTGGCGGATTTTTTGATTTATCTCTACAAATCTAACCCAATTATGTTTCCCCCAGTTGTTCAGATAATAAAGAATTTCTTTCAGCTTGAATTATGGTCACTTACCCTAATTTTACTTTTCCGCTGCGAATAAAATGGTCTTTTAAATGGGCGAAAAGTTTCAGAAAGGATAGAATGCCTTTCCAACTCCCCACCTTTTGAATGCTGACGAATGCCCTTAATCAGACTTGACAAGATATCGCTTAATTTTGGTACACATATTCTCTTAGATGATGTCAATTTTGAGATTAAGCGTGGATCACGTATCGGATTGCTCGGTAGAAATGGTGCGGGGAAAACAACGTTAATGAAACTGGTCGCCGGCGTCATCTATCCAGATGGGGGCGAACGGTGGATTCGACCAGGAGTAAAAGTAGCATGGCTAGAACAGAGCCTCCCCAATGCGGACGAGCAAACAGTCTACGACTTTGTAGCTGATGGCCTTGCAGAGGTTGGTGCGCTCCTCAAACGCTATCACCACCTTACTTTAGATTATGACACCGGTAGGAGCGCGGAATTAGAGCTTGTACAAGCAGAGCTCGAATCGAAAGATGGCTGGAGCCTTAGCCAGAAAGTCGACACTGTGATCACCCAGCTTGAACTACCTCAGGATAAACGCATGTCGGAACTCTCTGGTGGCTGGCGTAAACGAGTTGCACTCGCTCGAGCCCTTGTCCGTGAGCCTGATCTACTTCTATTAGATGAGCCGACAAATCACCTTGATATTCCCGCTATAGAATGGTTAGAAAGGCAGCTATTGGATTACCGTGGGGCGCTAATGCTG
>CAJQIK010000133.1 GCA_905478365.1 uncultured Burkholderiales Genera incertae sedis bacterium | reverse complement strand
ACTTTCATCACTAAATCGTTCGGCATTGCCTTATCTCAGACGTAATTTCGGATTCGTTTTCCAAGATCATAAACTGCTGATCGACCGTAGCGTTTTTCATAATGTAGCTCTTCCATTACTAATTTCTGGCTTTTCTAAGTCGGAAATAATGACAAGGGTTAGAGCAGCCCTGGATAAGGTCGGATTGCTCGAAAAGGAAAGCTTTAATCCACTGACGCTGTCCGGTGGAGAACAACAACGTTTATGCATAGCGCGCGCCGTTGTGAATAAACCAGCAATTTTGCTTGCAGACGAGCCAACAGGTAACCTAGATCCAGGTTATGCCGCAGATATCGTAGCGATGTTCCGGGCCTTTAACCGTGTAGGCGTGACAGTCGTCATCGCCACGCATGACCCTGCCATGATCCAAGGTTTAGGTGCGCGCATCATTGAGCTCAAGCAAGGAGAACTCCAAGCATGAATTGGTTTTATTTGAGATTTAGTGCTTTTAGCGACAGTGTTTTTAGACTTATAAAACAACCAATCACTTCGATACTCCACATTTTGGGTATGGGTATTGCCCTATCGATCCCCATGGGATGCTACATGTTACTCGATGGCGCCGATCAGTTTTCCCGAAAATTAAATAACACAAGTCAGCTTAATGTATTCATAACGGCTGATTCGTCTGATGAAACAATAAAAATCGCTGAAAAACAGCTCACTGAGCTATTCGAAGGCGAAATCAATTTTATTGACCAAGATGAAGGACTTAAAGAATTATCAAAAAACTCGGAGTTTAGCGACCTAATCAAAAACTTGGATACGAATCCAATCCCGCATCTGTTCGTTCTAACACCCCAAGATAACAGCGCAGAAAAATTGACAGATATTGCTCGGACAATAGAGAGCTGGTCTTTTGTCGAGGAAGTTAGTTTCGATGCTCAGTGGGCCGTTAAACTAGAATCATTCATCAATTTATCGAAAATTCTTGTTATGCTGGTCGTACTTCTCATAGGGCTTGGGTTTGTCGCGACTATTTTCACAACCATACAACTTCAAATCACAATCCGTAAAGACGAAATTGAAGTAGCCCGGCTTGTCGGAGCAACTGGGCGGTTCATACGACGGCCGTTCCTCTACTACGGATTCATACAAGGATTGCTTGGCGGCTTATGTGCCGTTTTGATCATCTTTTTGGGCTTAAAATTCGGCCTAACTGCGATGCAACCAATGCTCGAACCACTCGGATTCGTCATCCTGGCCCCTAACTTAATTACGCTAAGCTCTCCCTTGGTGTTGAGCATTGGCCTCAGCCTTCTCGGTGCCTGGCTATCATCCAACAATCACCTCAAAAAAATCGATTGTTAACAATACGTTAGGTTATCCAACAGAACTTTCGTAGAACTTGGCACTCAGTTGAAGAGAGTGCTAAAATAGCGTAAACGGAGATAACATATGTCAAACGCGCTTACATCATTGTCGTTACCACCAATAGCGAGCCTGGATTTATATATCCAGGCGGTTAACCGCATCCCCTTACTAACAGCGGAAGAAGAAACACGTCTCGCCAAAAAGCTTAAGGAGGAAGAAGACCTCGAAGCCGCAAGATTGCTGATTATGTCGCATTTGCGTTTGGTAGTCTCAATCGCACGTAGATTCAATGGTTATGGGCTTTCTTTCGGAGATTTAATCCAAGAGGGTAATGTCGGCCTAATGAAAGCGGTTAAAAGGTACGACTACGAAAATGGTGCTCGACTCGTGTCGTTTGCGGTTCATTGGATCAAAGCCGAAATTCATGAATTTGTTTTGAAAAACTGGCGTATTGTTAAAGTTGCTACAACGAAAGCGCAACGAAAACTGTTTTTTAACTTACGTAGTATGAAGTCGAGCTTGGACTCTCTTAGCAACAAAGAAATCCATCAGATATCAGAGGAATTGAACGTCAAAGTCAGTGATGTCACGGAGATGGAGACGCGTCTCTCCGGTTCAGACCTAACTCTCGACCCGCTGGGGGATAACGAGGAAGATGATTACTCTCCAATTTCGTATTTACAAAGTGCAAATTTAGAGCCATCCGCTGTTCTAGAGCAAAAACAAATGGGTCTGGCACAAAAAGAAGGTCTTGCCACCGCCCTAGCGAATCTTGATGATAGAAGTCGTGCGATTATTGAAGCGCGTTGGCTCAATGGCGATGATCAATCAACATTGCACGAATTGGCTGCTCAATATGGAGTTTCAGCTGAGCGGATCCGCCAAATTGAAGCTCAAGCCATGAAGAAAATGAAAGTCGCGATGACGCAATGAGACTGAACTTAGCGCAATAACAATTTGTTGCTAATCAGACTATAGGTCGTCATTTACCAGCAAACGCACATCATTTGTAAGTGTCTCAGTATCAGCTCCGTAAGGCACGAACAGGCGCACTTTTCCACTTTTATCAAAAATGTAAGTTCCAGCTGAATGGTCTACAGAATAATTGTCGGGCGTGGAGCCCGGTACCTTTTGATAAATTACTTTAAATTCCTTGGCAACCGTCTCAATCTCATCCAAAGTGCCCCAAAGTCCTAAAAAATTAGGGTTAAAAACCTCCATATAAGGTCCAATGTTGTCTAGCTTATCCCGCTCCGGATCAACCGTAACAAAGAGTACTTGAACATTTTGCGCATCGTTACCCAACTTTTCCATGACCCTGTTAAGTTCTGTCAGGGTAGTTGGACATATGTCAGGACAATGCATAAAGCCAAAAAATAAAATTACAACCTTGCTCTCGAAATCACCGAGACTCACTCGCTCACCACGATGGCTAGTTAACACAAAATCCCGAGCAAAATCAGCGCCAGTAATATCTGTATTAGCAAATCTTGTTTCATTTTTACTAGCCTTATCACACCCCACAGAGAAACCGAGTGCCACCATGATGAGTGCCACCTTTAAAACATTTCGAATAAAGAAAGACATAAGAAAAGCTAGAGAATTAGATAATGATCAAGCAGCAGTGCTAAAAAGATAAGCGATAAATACAAAATTGAATATCTGAACGTAGTCTTTGCAATTGCATCGGTATAAAACTGCCAAATTCGGTAAGAATAAAAAAGAAAAATTAACCCAAGAAAAAGAGCCGAAACACCATATAACCAATCACTCATACCAACTACAAACGGTAGTAACGAAACCGCCAGAAGAATCAAGGTGTAGAGAAAAACATGTAACCGAGTAAAGGCTACTCCATGTGTTACCGGCAACATAGGGACCTCGGCTTTGGCATATTCCTCACGGCGATAAAGGGCTAATGCCCAGAAATGCGGTGGCGTCCATGCAAAAATAATTAAAAACAACAATAGTGATTCATGAGTGACCTCGCCAGTTACTGCTGCCCAACCAAGAATGGGCGGCATGGCGCCCGAAGCCCCTCCAATAACAATATTTTGCGGAGTCAATGGCTTGAGCACCATCGTGTAGATGACCGCATATCCCACAAAAGTGCCAAGAGTCAGCCACATCGTCAAAGGATTAATAAACACGTAAAGTAAAACCAAACCCAGACCACCCACAATAACGGATACCGAGACAGTTTCGGTAACGCTAACAGCCCCAGTGGGCAATGGCCTTCCTCGGGTTCGTGCCATTACCGCATCAATCTTTTGCTCAATCAGGCAATTCACGGCAGCCGCAGCACCAGCCACCAACCATATACCGATAGACCCGTATATCAACACCTGTGCTGGCGCAAGGGAGGGCTGCGCTAAAAGCATACCTATAAAAGCGGTAAAGACAATAAGCATTACCACCCGGGGTTTTGTGAGCTTTACGTAATCCTCAAAACGGGTATACAAAGATGCGGTCGATGAACTCAAGGTAAGAGATGAATTGAACTAAAATAAAGACGTAAGTTTAACATTTAGCTGACCTCAAGACAGGTTATCACTAATTAATTTTTTTCCATGCTTTGGAGATCTTTAACAGCTTTTTAACATCCTTTTTCATGAGCGACGGATCAATTGTCAGAGGAAAACGCATCATTAAGTTACCAATTTGATCAACCAGGTATATGTAGTCTTTAGCCTCAGTTAGATCGCCAAACGCATCGAGTGCACGCGCATCCCTAACTGAGATAAATCTAGTGCCATCATATTCATCGGTCAACGTTTTCTGCAGCCTATTCCCAACGCTAAAATGGATCCGCTCCAACCTCTCCTTCTCAGCACCCTGAGTTAGTCGGATTTGACGCATAAGATATAACTTCTTAACGCAAGCATCGGTACACTCCGACGAGTCAATAGAAACAAAAGACCACAAGCCATTTAAATCCGAGAATAAAAATACATCATCGTCGATTGAGGGCACTTCTAAACCAGCAAGTGGAACTGGCTCGATTAATTCGCCATTATTCACGAACCCTTCAGGTTCCCACAAATGGTAAAGCGCCGTGGAGGCAATGACCGGTAGCAAGCATACCGTGAGTACGATCCAAGGAATCGAAGAATTATTTTTTTTACGCGTCACGTTGTTGTTTGATGAACCCATAATATATGTACAAAAATAAAATCAGAAAATTAAAAAGTATCCATTGCCCCGCGTAGGACAGGTGTGTTTCAATTCCAAAACTAGGGTCAGACCAAACCCGTTCGAAATTAGTCGTAACACCCTCAACCGAATCAACCTGGACAACATAATCAAGCACGGCAATTGAATGCACTAGTCGATAACGAGCCAAATCGAGATTCTGCCAAATGTCCCCCTCTATGGTCACCTCAGATAACTCTAATGCACCCAAGCCGGGCTTAACTGCGGTTCCCGTAACAAGAACAGGGTCTTTAGGCATATCTATATCTGGCAACTGACCCAAGCTCCTCCCGCGAGGAATCCACCCCAGGTTGAGCAGAATAATAGCGTTCGACTCAGAAATTGATAAGGGCACCAATACTTCGTAGCCGGCCTGTCCTCGACGAATACGATTATCAAGTACCATTCGCTTTGACGCATCTAATGTGCCACGCACCTCCACCCTCTGGAACTCTAAATCTAAAGAAAGATCGATATTCTCGTTTAAACTTAACGTATCTCTAGCTTGCATCGTGATAAATCGAGACTCTAAGTCACGTTTATAATCGGCTCTCTTAAACTGCCAATATGCCGCAGACAAAGTTAATCCGAAGCCCAAAAGCGCGATAATTGTGATGATCGAGCTAGGATGCTTCATACTATATGGTATCTATTCAAAAATCACACACTAAAGGTTGAGCAACATGAAAATAATAGTGATCCTATTTTTAATTGCAATATTCGGAAGCCTAGCTTCGGCGCTCGTGTATATGGTACGCAATAAAGGCAACTCAGATGGGACCATTAAAGCTCTCACACTCAGAATCGGACTATCCGTTGTTCTTTTCGTTCTACTGATGGCTGGATCTTATTTTGGAATCATTTCACCATCCGGACTGTAAAAAACCCATCCGCCTAACGACGTATGGGTTTTCGTGGCATACGAGTATATTTTTACAGCCAATATACGAATATAAACAGACCTAGCCAGACGACATCAACAAAGTGCCAATACCACGCAACACCCTCAAAACCAAAATGAGCCTCTGGTTTGAAGTGGCCCCTTACTCCACGCAACCATATCACGATAAGCATGATTGTACCGAGCGTCACATGGAATCCGTGAAACCCTGTAAGCATATAAAAAGTCGCGCCGTAAGCACCGCTCTCGAGTGTCAAACCTAAATCACGATACCCATGAACATATTCCAAGACCTGCAAGCCCAGAAACAAAACGCCCAAGGCAATAGTCAGGAACATAAACCAATTTAATAACGCACGCTTTCCTTCTTTCAAGGCCCAGTGCGCGACCGTTATAGTCACTCCTGAGGTTAACAGCAGGGCAGTATTTATTGCTGGTAGGCCCCAAGCGCCCATAGGCGTAAACTTGCTATCAACTCCAGGGCCATCGGTTGGCCACCCGGCAACAAACCCGTCCCAAAGCAAAGATCCAGTTTCAGCATCTGACAACCAAGGAACTGATAAAACTCTCATGTAATAGAGCGCGCCAAAAAAAGCCGCGAAAAACATCACCTCGGAAAAGATGAACCAACTCATAGACCATCGGAAAGAGACATCTACTTGCTTATTGTATTTGCCGGACTCACTCTCACCAATGACCGTTCCAAACCAACCGAATAACATATAGGTCATGACAATGGCACCCACGAGCACTACATACCAGCCACCCGATACGGAATTCATGGTTAAGACTGCACCAAAAGCCAAGAAAAAGAGTCCAATCGAACCGACTATCGGCCAACGAGAAGGCTCTGGCAAATAATACCCACCGGATTGCGAGCTCATTGTTTATTCCCCTTTATTAATTTCATTTTTTAAATTTTCAACTTAATGTATTAAAACGCGATCTAATTAGCAACCGCTTTCACCAATGTGACTACTCCGATCACAAAACCTGCCGCGCATAGTAACCCTGCGATGATTACATGGTGAGGCCTAAGCGCACTCATATGCTGTTCCAAATCTTGCCTTTTACCAATGCCCGTAAACGCACAAAAAACCGCTCGTACTGCTTGCGCCGAAGTTTTGAAAGAAGGTCTCACGACCCAATCTCATAAATCTCAAAATTTGACGCCTGGTTCTCCAAGCTCTTGGTCCCCTCTATTTCAAACATTGTATAAGAAAGCGTGACTGTTCCCACATCCGATGGCAAGCTCGGGTCTATCACAAACACTACTGAGAATTCTCGCGTTTCACCGGCATTAATTTTTTGTTGGGTAAAACAAAAACATTCGAGCTTTTTGACGTACTGCGCTGCGTGCTGCGGACCATAACTTGGGATCGCTTGCGCATCGAAAGACATATTAGTTGGATTTGTTAACCGGAATGTCGCGTGAACTAACTCACCTGGATGAACATTCATCCTGACATCCACAGGAATTATTTGCCATCCAATCTCACTGCGCGTATTTGCATCGAACTCCATCATGACCGTTCGGCTCTCATCTACCTGCGTATTCACAATTTCATCGGGCTCGATCAGGTCATAAATTCCGGTCACTTCACAGATTTTTTTGTAAAGTGGCACAAGCGCGTACCCAAACGCAAACATGATTAATGCAACCACAACGAGCTTGCGCAGCATGTGCTTGTTTTGATTATCTAATTCTGTCTCATTCATTAGAATACAGCTCTACGAAGAATAAACCCTAAGAAGAATGCTAACGCTACCGTAGCCAATATCAACGCAGTCTTTTTATTTTTCGTCATCAATTTTAATCGTTATATTTTGAAAGCCTGATCGCCTACCCTGTGTGACGAGACCAGGTGGTTCGTCACACATCTCAGGCAATAAATTCCTAGTTCCTCAAATCTGGCGGAGTTTCAAAGCTGTGATATGGCGCTGGGGTCGGTAAATGCGTCCACTCAAGCGTCGTTGCTCCGTCCCAAGGCTGCTCTGGCGCTTTTTCTCCGCTACGTATCGCCTTTAGCAAAATGTACAAAAAGAAAACTTGCGACAGGCCAAATCCGAAAGCGCCGATGGAAGACACCATATTCCAATCAGCAAATTGCAAAGCATAATCCGGGATACGACGCGGCATACCCGCCAAACCGAGGAAGTGCTGCACAAAGAATGTGATATTGAAAAATATCAACGATAACCAAAAATGAATCTTACCAAGTCGCTCGTCGTACATCTTTCCAATCCATTTGGGTAGCCAGTAGTAGACTCCCGCAAAAGCAGCGAATAATGCTCCGGCAACCATCACGTAGTGGAAATGAGCTACAACGTAATATGTATCATGCAACTGAATATCAATCGGAGTAACTGCAAGCACTAGCCCCGTAAAACCACCGATCGTAAACAAGAATAAAAAGCCCTGAGCAAACAACATTGGTGTCTCGAAGGACATTGAGCCCTTCCACATCGTAGCAACCCAGTTGAATACCTTCACGCCTGTCGGAATAGCAATAAGCATAGTTGCAAACATGTAATACAGTTGAGCCTCCACAGGCATTCCAACGGTGTACATGTGGTGAGCCCATACTAAGAACGACAAAATCGCGATGGATGCGGTCGCGTAGACCATTGACGGATAGCCGAACAGTGGCTTACGAGAAAAAGTTGGGATGACTTCGGAGATAACACCGAACGCGGGTATAGCGATGATGTAGACCTCAGGATGGCCGAAAAACCAAAAAATGTGCTGATAGAGCACAGGATCACCACCACCAGCTGCATTAAAAAAGTGCGTACCAAAATGACGATCTGTAAGTGTCATGGTGACTGCTCCAGCAAGCACCGGCATAGAAGCAACCAACAAGTAGGCCGTAATCAGCCAGGTCCAAACAAAGAGTGGCATCTTCATCATCGTCATACCAGGGGCTCTCATATTGAGAATCGTCGTGATGATATTAATTGAGCCCATGATTGAGGACATTCCGAGAATGTGGATGGCAAAAATCATCATGTCCATGCCCATACCCTGCTGAATGGTGAGAGGAGCATACATGGTCCAACCGACACCACCCGCTCCACCAGGGGCCAACAAGGAGCCCATTAACAGTATTCCTGCTGGCGGTAGTAACCAAAAACTCCAATTATTCATTCTCGGAAACGCCATATCAGGCGCGCCAATCATCATTGGTATTTGCCAATTCGCAAAACCAACGAACGCCGGCATGATGGCGCCGAAGACCATGATCAAACCGTGCAAAGTCGTCATTTGGTTAAAAAACTCAGGCTCAACGACCTGAAGTCCGGGCTGGAATAATTCTGCCCTGATAACAAGTGCCATGACACCGCCGACAAGGAACATCGCAAAACTAAACCATAGATACATGGATCCAATATCTTTATGGTTGGTTGTTGTGACATACCGCATGATGCCAGTTGGCACGTGGTGGTCGTGACTATGATCGTGTACCGCTTCCATTTTGATTCTCCTTAGCCGAATCTCACTTCTTTTGATTAATACAAATTAAAACGTTAATCCGCTCTCGCCGCCGAAATTTCACTCGGCTGGATAATATCTCCACTCGAGTTAATCTCATTTCTCTGATAGGCAATTACTGCCGCTATATCGTAGTCCGATAAAATTGGCCCCCAAGCTGCCATCATAGGGTTCTTATCGCTACCATTCAAAATGATATCGAGATGACCTTCCATGGATCCTGTGGCAATCTTGCCGCCTTTAATCGCTGGAAACGTAGGCGGCATGCCCAGCCCACCCTCTTGGTGACAAGCAATACAGTTCGCGTTGTAGACTTGCTCACCTGCAGCAACTAACTCTGCAACCGCATATTCTTTATCTGGGTCAAAAGATGGGGCGCCAGACTCAGCTAATTTAGCTTGCATCCAGGTTTGGTAATCCTCTTCGCTAACAACTTCCACAACAATAGGCATAAAACCATGCTCTTTACCGCATAACTCATAACATTGACCGCGATACGTTCCTATCGTTTCTGCTTTAAATGCGATATCCCGTATGAAACCCGGAATGGCGTCCTGTTTTACGGCGAGGCCAGGAACTGACCAAGCATGTATCACGTCGTTTGAAGTCGTCAAAATTCGTACCTTCTTTCCGACTGGAACCACAACCTTATTATCCACCTCCAACAAATACGTCTCTTCTTTTTCAGCCCCACCATCTATTTGGTCTCTGGGAGTGGCTAGCGTACTGTAAAACTTCAAGCCTTCATCCAAATACTCATATCCCCAACGCCACTGATACCCAGTCGCTTTGATTGTCATATCTGACGCTGATGAATCACGAGTCGCGAGCAATAAGCGCGTTGCTGGAAAAGCCATCGCGATTAAAATCACGACGGGGATGACCGTCCAAATAATCTCTATCGTGGTGTTCTCGTGAAAATTCGATGCCTTATGACCAACCGACTTACGATGTTTTAGAATGGACCAAAACATAGCGCCAAACACAACAATAGAAATCCCCACAATGATCCACATCACTAGATTGTGAATCGCGTGTATTTCCTCACCTAGTAACGTTACTGAAGGCGTAAAATTCAGATTCCACTCGGCTGTCGCCATAGTTGGCAAAAACGCCATAATGATTCCAAGTGCCCGCAGACCAAATGAGCTTTTCATGCTTCCCCCCAACGTACTTTGAATAGTCGTAAAAACCGTCATTTTAACCTAAAAAAATAAAATACTTACACAGCGGCCAACAATTTAATTTGATTCATCAGATCTCTTTTTTTTGCCGCCGGCAAAAGTCTTCCAACTTCAAGTCTATTGCCGTGCGAACCTACAAATATTTTCATACGGTTCGGTCTAATTTGTTCCACAGAAATCTGAATCCAATATTTACTAAAGACCATCTTTTGGTGCACCCCAGAAAAGCTAGACTCAACAAAAATCTGATCATTTTCAACATATATCATTTCAAAATCGTTAGCCTGTTTCTTGAGCCAAAAATACGCCATACCGAGCGCCAGGCACTCCAAGCCTGCGTAGGGAAGCACAAGCCATAAACCGTAAGCCGCGAAACCGACAGCGATCGACATCGTTACCACACCTAAACACAAAAAAACAATTCTTACCGAGGAGTGAGCAGATTTTTGCCTGCGCATAATAATCTTCGGCTGATTTTCCAAGACATTTTTAATTGAATTTTCCAAACGAACACCATCTCACAAAACTAAAACTTTATGCGGTATAAACCGTTTGCCGCATAGACTGTCTTCGACTTTATCACACCAATTTTTGAGCTCGCAAGAACTAAGGTTGGAAGCGGAACTAAATTACATAAGCGATCTGTTAGAGGCGACTAGGCAACTTTTATATCAATAACCTTGCGCCCATTAGGCGAAGCTCTCTCCGCGGTCCGCCACGCATGGCCGAAAACCAATTCAGTTGTCACTGCTATTTGTCCGTCGTGCTCCCTTTTTAAAGACTCAGATAGCCATCGAACCTCTGCTCTACCCGACAGACCCCTCTGCTCACCCAGATCAAACGGCTCTGATCCATGCGCGCGAACATCCCGCAATAGAGCTAGCACGTCAGAATAAGTTAGCTTTAACTCCTCCATCTCCATAACCGGATCTGCAAATCCAACGCCCATAATACGGTCTCCCAAATCGTGCATGTCCAGGTGACGACACAACCGAAGTCCGCGTATACCATCGATTGGCCTCAACTCCTTCAAAGTATCAGGTCCTAAAGAGGAAAAAATAAACAACCCACCAGGCCTTAATACACGATGGACCTCTCTCAATACATCATCAAGTGCATCGCAACCATCGAAAAATGGTATGTCCAAATTTGAATAAACTAAATCGACAGAGGTCGAAGAAAGCGGTAACGCACTAAGGTCTCCGCACAGATTTACTACTTTGATTCTCCATGGCAGCCTAAATCGGCTTCTGTTCGTACGAACGAGCATGCGCGAATGAGCAAAATCTATCTTCGAGATTATTGATGCACTCGGGAATCTTTTTTCAAGTCGGTGTTCGCCGAAACCCGATGCCAATATTGCATCCGGTTCTAATGTGACTATGTCCAAACGCTCATTTAACCGCTTTGCTACCTCATCATACAAAAAAACCTGATAATCCGAACGAGTGAAGCGCTGATTTATCTGAGCTCTAACACGTTCCTTCATTAGATTTATCGCGCGACATCGTCGATTGGAACCAGTCCTAGTCGCGCGAATAGTTCATCATCCCCAAAAGCCGTTGCATTGGGCGTAGTTAATAACTTTTCGCCATAAAAAACTGAATTAGCTCCAGCATAAAA
>CAJQIK010000132.1 GCA_905478365.1 uncultured Burkholderiales Genera incertae sedis bacterium | reverse complement strand
AGACCCGGAGCAGACTATCAACATTCTTTAGACTTACTTCATAACTTTAAAAAAATAAATCCTCGGGTGATTACCAAATCTGGCGTCATGGTGGGGTTAGGTGAATCTGATTCAGAAATTGAGGAGGTCATGCGCGACTTGAAGAGACATGAGGTAGACATGGTTACGATTGGACAATATTTACAACCTACAAAAGGTCACCTACCTGTCCATCGCTACGTGCATCCTGATCAATTTCAACGATTCGAGGAAATAGGGCTCGCTATTGGATTTAACCATGTCGCATCAGGACCATTAGTTCGATCGTCTTATCACGCAGATGAACAGGCTGGAGCAAGTCTTACTGAAAATTCCTGAGTATGGCTTGCGAAACCTGCTCTGAACCTAATTGAGTTAAACAATCACTTTCGCTGTTCACGTGTCGGTCACAACCCTCTTGAAGACAAGGAACACAGGATCCAGAGCCTTGAATTAAAGTTACGTTACCAGAAGACTGAGACCCCAGCTGCGCCCAGGGCGCGTCGTCACTTGTATGTCCTGCAGGCCACGGTCCCCACACCAAAGGGCTTGAGGGGCCAAAAATAGCTACGGTAGGGTTGCCGGTTGCTGCAGCCATATGGGTTACAGCAGTATCTGTACCGACGTAACAACCTGCCGGATAAATCAACCGAACTAATTCATCAATTTTGAGGCGATTTAACAGGTTCAGAACCCTTGTATCATTAGCGTGTAACTGTTTCAAAACGTCAGATTCTGTTTCATTTAAAAGACCCGACAGTATGACCCCAATGTCATGGTCAAGACATTTCTGAATTAATTCTCTCCACCGCGTAATTGGCCATTCTTTATAACGGAACTTTGGAGTTAAATGCATCACCACATAGCGATCTTTAAATCGCCAACTATTAAATTCAGACACATAGCTACTGCCTTCGCTTAACCGCTCAGGTATCTGTGGTGCGATTTTGTGTTTACCCAATAAATTCGCAACAATGTCGTGGTACATTACTAGTGTATGACGGCCAAATCCATCAAACTCCACTAAATCATGGAGCACCCACCTCTTCCACGCCGATTGCTTGCGGCTGATGATAGTCCCATAACGTTTTTTACCCATTAACCAAGCATATAACGTAGGTCTATCTCCTGGCAGGAGCGATATAGCAACATCATAACGTTGAAAGTGTTGATATATAAATCTGAAGTGCTCTCTTGCGCCAATCCGCTCGCCGATAGAAATTACATGATCCAATTCTGGATTAGATAACAATCCAGACTCAGTACCTTGAAACACCAACGCATCCAGTTGAGCATTAGGGTAACGGACTCTTAGTGCGTGAATTACCGACGTCGATAAAAAAACATCGCCCACCCTTCGGGTACAGATAACTAAGATTTTCAATCAAATTTCTCCAAAAAGAGCGCCTTAAATCTCTAAAGTCCTATTTGCTCGAGGCCAATGTTCGCCTTAATACGGTCCGAGCTCATTATGGCCCTTAGCCTCTCCTGATTTCTCTCCAAACTGCCTCTATCATTTTCTGTATGCCATAGGTGCAGCGTTGGAGTGGCTTGTCTTGCATTTTTATGTTTTACTCCATTTTTTAAAAGACGCACGACCAAATCTGAATCTTCAAGCCCCCAACCTTCATACTGTTCTTCAAAACCATTAACCTTAAATAAATCAGACCTCCAAGCTGAAAAATTACAAGTCTTAACTCCCTCCCAACGAGAAGGCGATGACTTCCTAAATGGTGTAAGCCATGTAGATGAAATTAAAGGCATCAGGCGGTTAATGTCTCGAACAAAATAATACTTAAGTATGGTCCAACTGTGCCACTGGCCAATCCCAACATCATGTGTCAATATTTTCTGCGTAAGTGTCCGACTTAGAAGTACTCGGTTACCGGCTAAAAAGTAGCCGTGTTCAGCTAATTTTTTATGATTTGAAACAAAGCTTGTTCGCGGGATACAGTCACCATCTGTAAATATTAAGTATTCACCTCTTGAGGCCCTTATAGCCTTATTACGAATTGCCGCAGCCCTGAATCCAAGGTCCTCATGCCATACATGTGATATTTCAAAGGGCGCGTCTAATTTAAGTTGAGAAATAACATCCCGAGTATGGCGGTCTGACCCGTCATCAGCGATGACAAGATCAAAATCAAGATCTTTCTGCAAAAAGAAACCTTGTACGACAGACGCTAGAGCATCAGGGCGATTATAAGTAGTAACAATAACGGTCGTTTTCAACGCTTTTGCTTGTTCAAGTAATAGAGTTTGACATATTTATAATAAGCCCCCTCCGCATTAGAGACGGCAAGTAAAAAACCCTCAGGCCCATCTAGAAAACCAGCTTTTAATATGTAAGTCTTAAAAAAAGCACCTAGCCCATGGATAACTGCCCCGAGTAAACCTACCTGTCGCCCTCGATTCGCAAGCTGCTGAGCGCCCAATGTCGAATACCGATTCATTTTTTCAAGCACATCATTCGGAGAGTGGAATGAATCGTGGAATAAGTATCCCGCTAATCGCTTAGATTGGCTTTCATAAATAAGTCGCTCGTGCACGAGACTGTCACTAAATCGCGCTGTTCCATTGCGAAACAACCTTGGTACGAAGTCTGGGAACCAGCCCGAGTGACGCATTTGCTTTCCGCAGTATTTTGAGATCCTGGATAATTCGAAAACATCCTCTGCGGGCGATGTACTAGTTATGTGCAGTATTGAAGACGCGAGCTCAGCACTTACAAATTCATCCGAATCAATCGATAGAACCCAGTCTGACTTCGCGAGCCCAATCGCCAAATTTTTTTGTGGGCCAAAACCACCCCATTCAGCGGAATGAAATTTTACTCCTTTTCTGCTCGCTATCTGTGAAGTCTGATCGTTACTACCACTATCTACTATAATAATTTCTGAAGCCCATCTCAAAGCATCGAGGCAAGCCTCAAGCGTCCGATCAGCGTTTTTTGTAATGATAACGGCAGAAATGGTTTCAGGCGCAATTACCCGATTTTTACTCACTCCAACCATTTGTTGGTCTTCATTCATCGCCACACGAACTCACCACTTTGTCTTAAGCCATGGACGGTCATATTGAAATTCTGTGTTTCAGTCTTCCTCCACAAAGACTCACTTTTCTTACGTCTAAAACGTCTTACCTTCCTCTTAAACCAGTTCATACCAAGCATCTTGTAGTTCTTTCGGTCTCCCAACGCCTGAGACATGGCTAGACCCTTCTCTTTCTTCATTTGATCTTGCGTTACAGAGCCAAAATGATGGAACCAAACCGCCCCAGTGATCGCGGTCTGTATTCCCGCTTTTTCCAACTCATTAAAAAAAATCGTGTCCTCATAGCCCAATAATCTAGGTTTAGGCGTGAAATAACCTATATCTTCCCAGACACTCTTGTGAACGGCCAAGCAGACTGCATGCTTTGCCCCTAAACGCGACACGCCTGACATCCGTCGCTCGGCCTCTTCGGCAAATTCTTGAAAGTCATAATCCAGAGGTCCCTCAATCATCGCCGGACTGATGACTCTGACATCAAGTTCACGCGCGGATTCAATCAATCGCTCTGCCCAATCCTGGGTTACTAAAACATCATTATTCATGATGATGGTCCACTCCGCCTGCTGAGCCAAAGCCCCTTGATTCCAAGCGATACCGCATCCCAGATTAGTTTTATTGAATATGACTTCCCCAAACGGCTGGGTTTTTAAATAGTTTTGAGTCCCATCATGACTACCGTTATCCACGACAACCACTCGACTCATAAGGGTTCCCGAGGCCATTAAACTGTTAACGCACTTTTTTGTATACTCAACAGAGTTGTAGCACGCAAAAGTAATTGAATAATCATGCATATTTTTGCACCAACCTTTTGTAAAAGTATCTTATAGAGTAAAGTTCGCCTAAAGAACACATTTGGTTAATAGTCTAAGTCCTAAAGCGTGCCTAAACGTAAAATTTACGATTGTTTTTGTTTTTTCAACGAAGAAATGTTGTTGCAACTGCGCATGGACACGCTTTGGGATTATGTTGATTACTTTGTTATCTCTGAGGCTACTTATACTCATAAAGGACTCTCAAGAAAAACCGTCTTCGACATTAGTAAATTTGAAAAGTA
Source organism: uncultured Burkholderiales Genera incertae sedis bacterium (assembly GCA_905478365.1). Lineage (GTDB taxonomy): Bacteria > Pseudomonadota > Gammaproteobacteria > Burkholderiales > Eutrophovitaceae > Eutrophovita. The sequence goes on along the minus strand of CAJQIK010000132.1, from coordinate 11,208 downwards.
TAAATCGAAAATTCGTTATCAAAGACTGGAAATCCGCCCACCTGGAGAAAATGAATTTTGGAAAAATGAAAACTTTATCCGGAATAATATCACTACCGGGCTATTCGACTCGAACCCAGAGGACCTCATACTAATATCTGACCTTGATGAAATACCAAAGCCAAGCACAATAGGCTTATACGACCCTCGTTTCCTGCGTGGTGATTTTCTCCAAAACTACTATAGCTATTACCTTAACAACCTTTGGGTAAAAGACGCGAACACCAGAAATGCGTCAGGAGTGAATTGGAAGGGTTCGAAAATAACAACCATCGATCATTTCAATACATTTTTTCGTGCCAACGCATCAAGCGTCAGAAGCTACAAATCTAATGGGCCATTAAGATCCTTAAAACGATCTTGGTTCAACATGTGGCGAGTTCAAGATATCCCGGATGGAGGATGGCACTTTACGTGGGTCCTAACACTGGAAGACATTATTAAAAAAATGGACAGTACCGCTCATACTTTTGATGACCCACGATTCAAAGACAAAACATTTTTAGAAGAAATAATAAAATCCAACAAGGACTTTCAAGACCCTAAGAAATCCTATGTAGCCTTGGACATTGATGACTCATTCCCTGAGCCTTTAAGACGCGATCCAGAAAAGTACAAAAAATTTCTAATCGATCCGCCTAGTAACCGAATGAAACTGAGCAAACACTAAAGCAAATCGTCAATATTGGTTTAGCGAGCGCCATAAAATACCTTTTAGCGAATTCCAAGTTGGAAAGTTAGAATGTTGGTACGCCCACTTGCGCGAGGTTGCCCTTAAACGGTTTTCAACTCTCATCCAAGAGTCCACCCTCTTCTCAAATAATTCGCCTCCGTATTTAGGATATCGATCAGATTCGGGATGCGAGTATGAATAAATATGGTCCTTAAATTCCGCCGATCTAATTACGTACATTTGATCCGAAAATCCATAACCGTAAGCAAAGCTTTCCTCCAAAAATATTGCATCTTTATCGACCTCGCTGAATTTAGAGTCCCAAGCGAGGTTGACAACAGAGACATCCTCCCTTTCTTGTAGCAGCTCGACTGCGGTATTAAGCCAATCAGCAGGCATACTATCTTGCGCAATTGTGTCACCAGAAAAGTGGGCTAAATAATCGGTCTCGCATAAATAGATAGATACCAATTCAGCAATTGAATAGTAATAACCTTTCCCCAGGTCCTCTTTACTAATTTTAAAAAAATTTAACGCGGCCGATGCATAATCATCAACGAATACATAATCATCTAGAATGCCATCGTGAATCAACTGGTCCGCGTAACGTGCAACCTCAGTCGGACGATCAACGTTATTAATTAAAAGCAACCGCTTTGTGGCTGAGCGACCTAGACCGAGCATCACTTTTTTGATAGACCCTTGTTTTAGTATGAATCTCCAATCTTTCTCCCATACTTTGGTCTCAACTGTAAGCGCCATACTCAGATCCTCATTAAAAGCTACATCTACTTAGGTTACATTTTATTCTAAGCAATTGATCGCCCTAGGAGTAAAATGGATAAAATTGTTATCGAAATCATCCAAACAATTAACCGTGACCGCACCAAAGCGAATACTCATCGTAAAAACTTCATCTCTGGGTGACGTCATCCACAATTTTCCTATGGTTTCGGATATCGCAGCCAAATTCCCCGATTCAAAAATCGATTGGCTTGTTGAAGAGGACTATGTCCCACTGGTCAAATTACACCTTGGGGTTGAACGTATCATCCCTATCGCTTTACGTCGGTGGAGAAAATCAATATTTTCTTCTTTAACCTGGAAAGAATTAAAAAACTGTATTGTTGAAATAAGGAAGTATCGATACGACTTAATCATCGACTCGCAAGGCCTTATAAAAAGCGCAATATTTGCACGATTAGCAAAAGGGGTCCGTTGTGGATTCGGACCTCGATACTCAAGGGAAAAATTAGCAGGAATGAGCTATGACATCGGGATCGGCGTTCACCAGGAACAACACATGCTCGAGCGGTGCCGCAAATTAGCGTCTCTGGCTTTAAATTACCAGATAACCGACAAACCAGACTATGGGCTAATCACAAAGAAAACCGCGGTCTTAGAAAAAAAGAATGTGATTATTTTCTGCTCCTCAGCACAATCTAAAAAACTATGGCCCACAGGCGATTGGATACGTCTCTGTAAATTTCTGAGTTCGAATGGATTTACCTGTCAATTCACTTGGGGTAACCCTGACGAATATGCGATTTGCAAACATATTATATCCGCGTCCTCAGGCGAACTATTACCCAATATGCCCATTAATGACATAGCTGCGCAAATTAATCGCTCTTGCCTAGTGGTGGGGCTGGACACCGGGCTTTTACATCTGGCAACAGCCCTTGAAGTTCCTACAATTGCTATCTTTGGCGCTTCTGACCCAATAAAAACTGGGCCCCAGGGTAACGGAATCATCAAGATCTGTGGTTCGAAAAACCACTTTCCGAGTTCGGAGGAAGTTGAATCAGCCATCGCCGCCGTTAGCAAGGTGATCAATTAATGTACCTGCTCTACCAAATTTTGAGTTGGGCTATGTTACCGATAATAGTAGGGAGATTATTTGTTCGAAGTCTCAAAGAACCTAATTACCGCAAACATCTATTGGAACGTTTTGGCCTATCGAATCAACAAGCAACAGCGCCAGTAATTTGGTTGCACGCGGTTTCAGTGGGAGAAATGCTTGCATGCCAACAACTGATTGAGCATATTCAACTCCGGTTTAAGGAATACGATGTGCTTGTCACTTGTACCACCCCAGGAGGACGGGAAACAGCGAAGACCTTCACTTCAACCAAGATGCGCATTTCTTACGTACCCTTTGACATCAAACCCTTTATTACCAACTTTCTCAATCGTAATAAACCGGTGTGCCTTTTGGTTATGGAGACGGAAATTTGGCCGATGCTTTTTAGACAATGTTCAAAGCAAGCAATTCCCATTTTTATGTTGAATGCGCGGTTATCCGAAAAATCGATGCGTGGATATCGGAAAGTAAGGAAACTAACGTCCGCTACTATGAGGAACGTGAGCGGCGTTCTATCTCAAACAGAAGAAGATGCTGCACGACTAAAACAAATTGGCGGACCAGAAGCGTTCGTTACTGGCAATCTCAAATTCGATCGTAAAGCTAGGCCAGACCAACTTGAGCTTGGACGTCATTTCAAACAATTATTTGGAGAAAATCGATGCATCATAGTTGCAGCTAGCACCCACGAAGGCGAGGAAAACTCAATAATCGATAGCTTTATATCTCGATGCCCCCAAGAATATTTGTTGATTGTTGTCCCTAGACATGCCCGGCGATTCTCAAGCGTTATGGCACTCATTCAAAATAAAAAATTGTCGGTCATGAGACGTAGCAGTAATAAACCCGTACCCGAAACTTGTCGCGTAGTATTAGGAGACTCGATGGGCGAAATGTATAGCTATTATGCTTGCTCGGACCTAGTAATCATGGGTGGTAGTTTCAATCCTTCAGGGGGACAGAACCCCCTCGAGGCGTTATCTATTGGAAAACATGTTGTTACCGGCCCTTACAACTTCAACTTCAATCAAATCGTAGAAAAAGGTGCGTCAGCCAAGGTCATTCACCTAGTAGACAACAGTGACGCCGCCATGCTGCTGGTCAACACATTGTTACCGAGTTTAAAAATGTCGAATTTACAACGAGACGCAGCTGTTCAATTCGTCAAAGAAAACGTTGGTGCGCTCCAAAAGACAATCGACTACTTAGAACGAGTAAGAAAGACATGGCGACAATATTGAGAACGTATATTTCAGGTTGTAATCAACAAATCAACTTTTAAGTCATGCGCTTCACAGGGCACTTCTGGGACTACTTGAATGGGGAAGGCAGGAGCTGCCGCAACTGACGATTCAGGCAATTTGGATATTAATGAGTCGTAATATCCTCCACCATAACCCAGCCTAAACCCTTGCTCAGAAAAGGCAATGCCCGGCACGATCACAAACTCTATTTGAGAATGATCTATTAATTCACTTTTTTCAGGATCAGGCTCCGGGATGTCCCAACGTCCGCTTATGAGGTCCTCAGACTTGCCGTTAAAAGTGCGGAAAGAAAGTGCGCGACTCACAGGCTCGATTTTCGGCAACACTACGGTCTTACCCAACCGCAAAGCCTCATTAAGGACAGTATCTGTCTGGAATTCACTTCCAAACGAGATGTAGGCGGCTATGACCGTCGACTGTTGAAAAGAGTCTAAACTCAAAAGAGACGCGGAAATAATTCGAGACGTCTCGCTACGATACCTCGCCGTTAGATGGTCGCGTTTTTCTAGAATCGCTTTTCTCAGGTTAGTTTTTTGTTTTTTTATGTCCATGACAACTCATAAAGTTAAGTTGTAGACTACAGTGATCTTTAATGATCCATGTCGTTAAAAGTTGTGAAGTCTACGTGACTGATCCTGCGCTTACCTTCGAACCAACATATAAATTATTAAGTCCACCAGAATTAGTTAGTCTGCACTATACTATCCCTATTAACACACGTTATTTTCCGTATTGTCCGTTCCGATTTAAGGAGTTTCAAATGAACGCGAACCCTAAGTTTCTAAATTCTGAGGCTGAAATCGATCAAGCCTCGACCTCCTCTTTTCCTAATTCTAGGAAGGTTTACGCAGCTGGATCGACAGATGACATCAGGGTGCCAATGCGAGAAGTCAGACAATCTTCGACGGCAGGTGTCGAGGGTAACGAGGAAAACCCCCCCATTTTTATTTATGACACATCAGGCCCTTATACCGATCCTGAGGTTAGAATTAATATCCAAGAAGGCCTTCCGGCCCTGCGTAAAGTGTGGATCGAAAAAAGAGAAGACACGGAAATACTTGGTGGCCCCACCTCAGAATACGGTACTTTGAGATTAAATGACCCAGAATTAAAAGCACTACGATTCAAGCTGCACAGAAAACCACGCAGAGCTCAAGCAGGCAAGAACGTTACACAAATGCACTATGCTCGAAGCGGCATCATCACACCAGAAATGGAATTTGTAGCCATAAGAGAGAATCTACAACGAGAAAAATATTTAGCCCGACTCTCAGAGTCTCAACGCAAGCTCATTGCAAAGCAGCATCCCGGCGAATCTTTTGGGGCGAATATTCAATCGAGTATCACTCCCGATTTTGTTCGGTCAGAGGTAGCGCTTGGAAGAGCGATCATCCCGGCCAATATTAACCACCCTGAGACAGAACCGATGATCATTGGGCGAAATTTTCTAGTGAAAATTAACGCCAATATTGGTAATTCTGCGGTTTCCTCTGGAATTCAGGAAGAGGTGGAGAAAATGACTTGGTCAACCCGATGGGGTGGCGATACAGTTATGGATCTTTCAACGGGCAAGCATATTCACGAGACACGAGAATGGATCGTCCGGAATTCACCTGTACCCATTGGTACAGTGCCAATATACCAAGCCCTCGAAAAAGTTGACGGTAAAGCAGAAGAGCTCTCCTGGGAAATTTTCAAAGACACCTTAATAGAACAAGCAGAACAAGGCGTTGATTATTTCACCATTCATGCAGGCGTGCGTCTCCCATATATACCGATGACCGCAGACAGGATGACGGGCATCGTGTCACGCGGCGGTTCGATTATGGCTAAATGGTGCTTGGCGCATCACCAAGAAAGCTTCTTATACGAGCATTTTGAAGATATTTGCGAGATTATGAAGGCTTACGACGTCTCATTTAGTCTTGGAGACGGATTACGCCCTGGATCCATTTATGATGCAAATGATGAAGCTCAGTTTGCTGAACTAAAAACATTAGGCGAACTCACTAAGATCGCTTGGAAACATGACTGCCAAGTTATGATCGAAGGCCCGGGGCATGTGCCCATGCATATGATCAAAGAGAATATGGACCTTCAACTTGAACATTGTGGCGAAGCTCCTTTTTACACACTTGGGCCACTAACAACTGATATTGCGCCCGGACATGACCACATCACATCCGCGATAGGTGCAGCACAGATAGGCTGGTATGGAACGGCCATGCTCTGTTATGTGACTCCAAAAGAGCATCTTGGATTGCCAGATAGGGATGATGTAAAAGAAGGCATTATGGCTTATAAACTTGCGGCTCACGCGGCAGACCTTGCGAAAGGTCACCCCGGAGCCCAGATGAGAGACAATGCACTTTCAAAAGCGCGATTCGAGTTTCGATGGGAAGATCAATTCAATTTGGGGCTTGACCCTGAAAAAGCGAAGGATTTTCACGATCAAACACTACCGCAGGAAGGGGCTAAACTCGCTCACTTCTGTTCCATGTGTGGCCCACATTTCTGCTCTATGAAAATCTCACAAGATGTCAGAGATTATGCAAATGAACAGGCATCTGAGGGCATGAAACAAAAGTCTAAAGAATTCATTGAATCAGGGAGTGAGCTCTACAAAAAGGCGTAGTCTTTGATAAGGAGCGGCATTTACCAGGGCGGGCGGGATACTTAGCCATCGTATCACCCGTATTAGTAATCTTTGGATATCGAAATCCATATGGACAACACGATCACCGTTATTTTGATTGGAATCCTAGAAGGACTCACCGAGTTCTTACCGATCTCCAGTACCGGTCATTTAATCATTGCCTCAAGCCTCCTTTCGCTAAATGGAGCTGAGGTTAAAGCATTCCTTGTGGTTATTCAGCTAGGCGCCATCTTAGCTGTTTGTTGGTATCAAAGGCTTACGATCTATAACACGCTTACGGAGTTGCCGAATAAAAGGTGGAATAGCTTCGCAGTTAAAATCGCAGCCGCATTCATTCCAACAGCTTGCATTGGATTGCTCTTTCACGATGTTGTTAAAACCTATTTGTTCTCCCCTATTTCGGTGTCTTGTGCGCTGATTGTGGGAGGAGTAGTCATCATTTTCGTAGAGAATAAAAACAAATTACCTAGAGAAATACCGCCAGAAGATATAACTGTTCCCCAAGCAATTAAAATCGGTTTCTTTCAATCCTTGGCCATTTTCCCGGGCGTATCACGTTCTGGAGCGACGATCATAGGCGGCCTCTCAATTGGCTTACCCAGGAAAACCGCAACGCTATTTTCTTTTCTATTGGCCATTCCGACAATGTTCGCCGCTACAGTATTCGATCTAGCTCAAACCCCCGAATTATTAACCAGCTCCGCTCTACCCGCCCTTACGCTTGGATTTTGTGTCGCGTTCATTACCGCTCTACTTACAGTGAAAGTTCTCATTAACTTTGTCTCGAAGCATAGCTTCAAACCATTCGGGTACTACAGGATTCTATTTGGCTTGATAATTCTAATGACGTGGGAATCCGGCTTAATTGAATGGCAATCTATATAGACTCAATCGCATCCAGCACGTAAATCTCAACTTTGAACCCAAGGTAGTCCAGAGAATTTCCATCCAGCGGTGTTTCCTCGATGCCCAGAAGTGTCCTTATCGCCCTCGAAGCCATCAATAACATTAATAGCCTTTGAGAAACCAGCGTTACTAGCCAGCGAGGCTGCTGCATGCGAGCGCGCACCGCTTCTACATAGAAATAATACATATGCATCAGCCGGGACGGCTTGTTGCAGTTGATCTAAAAACCCGCGATTAAGCTCGCCCGTAGGGAAGGACTGCCACTCGATTTGAATGGAACCGGGGACTGAACCAACATAGATCCACTCGGCACGCGTACGAACATCGACAATAAACGCTGAGCTCGCATTTGTTTGAATAAATTGCGTCTCAATAGAGGTTGATGCACCAAAATAGGGCAAACTAGCCTCAATCGCACGGGTTTTTATGCGCTCAATTACGGAATTTAACTCCATTTTTGTATATTCCTTGAATTCTGATGCCATTTATGCACTTTAATGATGCATATTTTATTTAAATGCACCAAAATAATGCTAAATTGGTTATTAATTTAATCGTTAGACCTCATAATGCCTTAGTAATCCTTATTAGTATACGTTGGCATGATTTGTGCGTGTAGAGAGTTGAGCCAAGAGGCATAAATTGCACTCAATATTTTAATCAATTTAAGGTTTAGGAGAATAATAATGGCATCACCCTCTGATGTACTCAAGATGATCGCTGACAATGATGTCAAGTTTGTCGATCTTCGTTTCACGGATACTCGCGGCAAAGAACAACACGTTTCAGTACCCACACGAGAATTCGATACAAGTAAATTTGAAGATGGACACGCCTTCGATGGCTCATCAATTTCAGGCTGGAAAGGGATTCAAGCATCCGATATGCTTCTGGTACCAGACCCAGACTCAGCTCGAATAGACCCATTCACAGAAGAACCAGTTCTAAATATCAGTTGCGACGTGATAGAGCCCTCCGACGGTAAGGGATACGACCGAGATCCGAGATCAATTGCCAAACGAGCTGAGGCCTACTTGAAATCCACTGGTATCGGAGATACCGCTTACTTTGGTCCAGAACCAGAATTTTTCGTTTTTGACAGCATTACCTGGGATGTAAGCGCTGGCGGTAGTTTTGTGAAAATAAATTCGGAGGAAGCTCCATGGTCCTCAGGAATTGAAATGGAAGGCGGTAATCTCGGACATCGCCCGAGAACTAAAGGCGGTTATTTTCCTGTCCCACCGGTAGATTCATTACAAGACTTACGAAATGCCATCTGTATGGCACTGGAAGCCCAAGGCGTGGAAGTTGAAGTACACCATCACGAAGTGGCCGCAGCAGGTCAGGGAGAAATCGGTACCAAATTTAATACGCTTGTCAAAAGGGCTGACTGGACACAAATATTAAAATACACGATTTGGAACACTGCTCACTCATATGGGAAGACTGCAACATTTATGCCAAAACCCGTAGTGGGAGATAACGGTACAGGAATGCACGTACATCAATCAGTGTGGAAAGACGGAAAAAATCTGTTCGCTGGTGACGAATATGCTGGCCTTTCAGAGACCGCTTTATATTACATCGGCGGAATTATTAAGCACGCTCAGGCTTTGAACGCGATCACAAATCCGAGCACGAATTCTTATAAACGGTTGGTGCCTGGATTTGAAGCACCAGTAAACCTAGCTTACTCCGCGCGGAATCGCTCAGCATCCATCCGAATTCCACATGTCGCTAGCGATAAAGCGAGAAGAATTGAAACTCGCTTCCCTGACGCCATGGCCAACCCTTACTTAGCGTTTACCGCGCTACTAATGGCGGGGCTAGACGGGATCGAAAATAAAATTCACCCGGGTGGCCCAGTCGATCAGGATCTCTACACGATGAGCCCAGAGGAACTATCAAAAATCCCAACGGTTTGTGGCTCACTTGAACAAGCGCTTAAAGCACTGAGCGCGGACAGAGAATTCCTAACCAAAGGTGGCGTGATGTCGGATGAAATGATTGATGCCTACATCGACCTGAAAATGGAAGAAGTCAATCGCTTTAATATGACAACGCATCCGGTTGAGTTTGATATGTATTACAGCTCCTAACCATAACGAAGCTAAAAGCTGCGACCTCTAAAGTCGCAGCTTTTAATTCGACGAAATTAATTATTACAACCGAACTAAAGACATTAAAAAAACTCACACGCGTATCTCATATGAACGCAATTAAAGAATTTGCTGATTTCCCGGGATTAGAAATGCTGTCCTCCGCAGTTGTTTTAATTGATCAACATAACTGCATCAGTTACATAAATCCGGCCGCAGAGCACCTCTTTGACGTAAGCCGAAAAAGCGCAAAAGGTACCTCACTAAAAAAACTTGTTGTTAATCCGAGTGCAATGTTAATAGGAGTTGAACACGCTCGGCGTTATCGTTGCAGCTACATCCAGCACGAAATCCCGTTTCAAATTCACGATTATAAAAAGACAGAACTCTCATTTACAGTGACTCCCGTAGGAGACATAAGCGACCATGACTTTCTAATTGAATTTTCGTGTCCATCACAACAAACAAAGATTGCACGCGAACAACGAATCATCTCCGAAACGAGCCATAGTAGAGAACTAATCAGAAATCTAGCACACGAGATAAAAAATCCACTTGGAGCGCTGCGTGGCGCGGCGCAACTGCTCGATCGAGAATTAGATAAAGAAGAACTCCACGAATATACGTCTGTGATTATCAAAGAGGCCGATCGACTCAAGGACTTGCTTGACCGATTGCTGACTCCACATAAGATACCGCAAATGGCTAGCTTCAATATCCATGAAGTTCTCGAACAAATTCGCTCAGTCATACTCGCTGAATTCTCATCCGGTTTGCGGATAGAACGAGACTATGATTTAAGCCTTCCAGAAATGTTCGGCGATAAACAGCAAATAACTCAAGCTTTTTTAAATGTAGCGCGGAATGCCGCCCAAGCTCTTTGCGGTAAAGGGTTGATCAAAATGAGAACAAGAGTTGCACGGCGTGTCACCCTTGCAAACCAATTCTTTAAATTAGGATTATTCATAGAGATTTCTGACAATGGACCTGGTATACCGAAATCACTAATTGACAAAATATTTTTTCCACTCGTTTCTGGAAAAAATGATGGTAGCGGATTAGGACTTTCCTTATCTCAAACGTTTATCAGTCATCACAACGGGACAATAGATGTCGAATCACAACCGGGCAACACATGTTTTACGGTGCTCATTCCGATCAAATCAACGCAAGACTCAGGAGAACATGTAAATGGCTAAGGTATGGATTGTGGATGATGACCAGTCAATTCGATGGGTTTTTGAAAAAACATTACTCCGAGAACAAATCGACTTTCGATTGTTTTCATCCGCTGAAGAGGCGAGTGGCGCACTGAGTAAAGAAAAGCCCTCAGTTGTAGTAAGCGATATACGGATGAGCGGAAATAGTGGACTAGATCTCTTGAATGAAATTAATGAAAAATTTCCAAAGGTCCCAACTATCATCATGACGGCGCATTCCGACCTCGATAGTGCGGTTGCCGCTTTTCAGAGAGGCGCATTCGAATACTTAGCAAAACCATTCGATATTGATGCCGCGGTCGAGCTTATTCAAAGAGCTATTAAGAAAAGTGATGAGCAAACCTCAAATACCGATAACAGCACAAACCCGAATGGACTATTGGGCCAAGCGAAATCAATGCAAGAGGTTTTTCGAACAATCGGGCGCTTGTCACAAACGGATGCAACTGTCCTCATTACAGGCGAATCAGGAACTGGAAAAGAACT
>CAJQIK010000131.1 GCA_905478365.1 uncultured Burkholderiales Genera incertae sedis bacterium | reverse complement strand
TTCAGGACTTCATTTTTGGACTTGAGTGGAATCCCCAATTCGAAGGTGCGGAGCGGGCCGGTTCGGGTGGCGGTACGGCAACTTATGGCATGTTGCCAATGTTTGCGGGTACTTTTTTAATTTCAGCCGTTGCAATCACGGTTGCAGTGCCCGTGGGGTTATTCAGTGCCATTTACCTGGCCGAGTACGCGAGCTTGAGAACGCGTTCCGTCGTCAAGCCATTACTTGAAATTTTGGCGGGTGTCCCGACGGTTGTGTATGGATTTTTCGCCGCGCTTACTGTCGCTCCTTTTGTTAGGGCAGTTGGGGCCTCTCTGGGAATTGAAGTCGCGTCTGAGTCCGCTTTGGCGGCGGGGTTAGTAATGGGTGTAATGATCATTCCATTTGTGTCTTCGTTATCCGACGACGTGATCAATGCGGTTCCGCAGTCCTTGCGAGATGCGGCTTACGGGTTGGGATCGACAAAAAGCGAGGCTATCCGCCAGGTTGTGCTGCCAGCTGCGTTACCCGGTATTGTCGCCGCTGTGATTCTTGCAGTATCGCGCGCGATTGGTGAAACCATGATTGTGGTGATGGCCGCTGGCTTAGCAGCAAATCTATCTTTTAACCCTCTGGACGCGGTTACAACCGTCACGTCACAGATTGTTACGATCTTGAGTGGTGATCAAGAATTTGAATCTGCAAAAACCCTCTCGGCCTTTGCTCTGGCCTTGGTTTTGATTACCGTTACCTTGGCCCTTAACTTTTTCGCATTACAAGTTGTGAAAAAATATAGAGAACAGTATGACTAATCCGATCGAGAATGGTCCGTTGAGCCCTCAAGAAGCTGCAATTAGGGTGCAAGCGTCGTTGAAAAAGCGTGCGCGGAGTGAGCGACGTTTTCAGTACCTGGGTATCGCGGCAATAACGCTTTCGATTCTATTTTTGGTGCTGTTGTTTGCGGGTATTTTTTCCAAAGGTATACCTGGAATGTTCCAACATTACGTGACGCTCGAGGTTCTTCTGGATAAAGATCGAATGGATCCGGAGGGGGATATGAGTGCCGCTTCTTTGTATTCGGGTGACGCGCGTGGAATCGTTAATGAATCATTGATGAATGCTCTTGGAAGCCCGGAGGGCCGCAAAGCTAAGCGAGCTGCGCGAGCGATACTGTCATCAGCTTCGGCGAGCCGATTGACCGAATTTGCCATAAAAAATCCTGAGTATATCGGCGAAATTGTTGCCGTTAAATTTGCAGTTGATGACGATATTGATTCTTTTTTACGCGGGTTTATCGCCCGGGAGACTCCAGAATCAGACAGACGAGTTAATGATCAAACGATTGAGTTTGTGGATAGGCTAAATCAGGCTTCCTTGATTTCCTATGAATTTAGTGATTACCTCTTCACAGGGTCGGCCTCTCGAGATGCTGAAATTGCGGGTATCAAAGGAGCTTTGATCGGTTCTATATGGACCTTAGGTGTCTGCCTATTGATTGCTTTCCCACTGGGCGTAGCAACGGCCGTTTACCTGGAGGAGATTGCTCCCAAAAATCGAATGACAGAAATTATTGAAATTAATATTAATAATTTGGCAGCTGTGCCATCAGTTGTGTTCGGCATTATGGGTCTTGCGATTTTTATTATCGTTTTTGGATTGCCGCGTTCGATTCCTTTAGTAGGCGGCATTGTTTTGGCGCTGATGACTTTGCCGACGATTATTATCTCGTCTCGCGCAGCTATTAGGGCGGTGCCACCTAGCATTCGAGACGCAGCGTTAGGAGTTGGTGCATCAAAGATGCAAACAATCTTGCATCACGTGATTCCGCCTGCTATGCCGGGTATGTTAACGGGTACCATTATTGGTATGGCGCAGGCCCTCGGAGAAACGGCGCCGCTCCTGATGATAGGGATGGTCGCATTTATAGTTGACGTGCCAGGCGGGGTGATGGAGCCAGCTACGGCACTCCCTGTGCAAATTTTTATGTGGGCTGATTTTGCAGAGCGCATGTTTATCCAAAAAACTAGTGCAGCGATTATTGTCCTGCTAGCCTTTTTAATCACGATGAACGCAGGCGCAATTATCCTTCGCAAAAAACTTGAGCGCCGATGGCAATGACAAAAAAATGGAATAAATATGGTGGACAAATTGACGGATCCTAAAGAGGTTGACTTTCAAGATAGAGAGGTTCCCGATGAAACGGTTGGGGAGATTTACGTTGATAATCCAAGGCTGACCGCACGTAATGTAAATGTGTATTACGCGGATAAACTGGCAGTCGATAATGTGACCCTGGACGTAGGGTCGAGCGAAGTAATTGCCTTTGTAGGGCCGTCAGGTTGCGGTAAGTCGACATTACTTCGATGCTTTAACAGGATGAATGACACCATCGATATATGTCGGATGGAAGGGGTTATAAATATCGACGGTGACGATATCAATGATCCTAAGATTGATGTGGTTTCATTAAGAGCTCGAGTCGGTATGGTTTTTCAGAAACCAAATCCTTTTCCGAAGTCTATTTTTGACAATATTGCTTACGGTCCTCGAATTCATGGTCTTGCCAAGGACAGTGTTGAGCTTGATGAGATTGTAGAGCGTTCGCTCGAGCGCGCGGGGTTATGGAGTGAAGTGAAAGATCGTTTAGACCAACCAGGTACCAGTCTCTCGGGCGGTCAGCAGCAGCGATTATGTATCGCGCGGGCGGTCGCTGTTGGTCCCGAGGTCATATTGATGGACGAACCTTGCTCGGCATTAGACCCCATCGCAACTGCAAAAGTAGAGGAGCTAATTTCCGAATTACGAAAGCAATATACGATTGTGATTGTGACGCATTCCATGCAACAGGCGGCACGGGTATCTGATCGGACCGCTTATTTTCACCTTGGGAAACTTGTGGAGGTTGGGGAAACCAAGCAAATATTTACGCGTCCGGTCCACCGATTAACAGAGGATTATATTACCGGCCGATTCGGCTAATGCATGGCTCTCGCTTGAGCCGCTTCATTTCGAGTTTTGATTCAACGACGCTTTAATTCCCAACATTGACCAGAAACCCAGTAAAAAGGTAAAATTACGCGGTTTTACTTGAGTGGTTTTAAAGGATGAATCGTAAGCAACTTGTTGTCGGTAATTGGAAAATGAATGGGTCTCTCTCCGATAACGAGGCGCTGTTGGATGGTTTGGCGGTCGCTGATGGTTTATCAGAGCTGGACATTTCGGTATGTGTGCCCTATCCCTACCTCGCGCAAGCGCGAGAGCGACTTGCTGCGGGAATTATCAGTTGGGGGGCCCAAAATGTCAGTGAGCATGACGCGGGAGCATACACGGGTGAAATTTCGGGCAGCATGCTCGCCGATTTTGAGGTCTCGTTTGGACTTGTTGGGCATTCTGAGCGTCGCAGTTTTTATGCGGACGACAACGAATTAGTAGGGATCAAAGCTAGGAAACTGCTCAATGTAGGTATCACGCCGATTGTTTGTGTTGGTGAGACGTTTAAGCAAAGAGAGGCGGAAGAGACCTTCGGGATTATTTCTGCTCAGCTAGAGGCGGTCATTGAGCGGATTGGGTTAGAGAATTTAGGGAGAATAGTGTTGGCGTATGAGCCAGTGTGGGCGATAGGAACAGGCTTGACTGCATCGCCTGAGCAGGCGCAAGAAGTACATGAGTATTTGAGGGGACAAGTCGCCTTGCTTGACGAAGCTGCTGCTAGGTCGCTTAGAATTTTATATGGTGGCAGTGTTAAGCCTGATAATGCTGAGAAATTGTTTCGGCAAGCAGACGTTGATGGTGGGTTAATTGGTGGTGCTTCACTTAACCTGATTGATTTTTTGACAATTTGTCGTCTAGCAACTTAAACGGCATCATTTTGATGATTGACGGGATATTATGAGTTTTATTGTTTTAGTAGTGCACGTGCTAGCGGCTCTTGGTGTAATTGGGCTTGTGTTAATGCAGCACGGTAAGGGTGCAGATATGGGTGCGGCCTTCGGGGGCGGGTCTTCGGGGAGTTTATTTGGATCGAGCGGATCAGCGAATTTTTTGAGTCGAGTGACCGCCGTGTTTGCGACCATTTTTTTTATAACGAGTATGAGTCTAAGTTTTCTTCAGTTCGAAGAAACGCGGTCGGTCGGTGTGATGTCTGGAGCAACAATTACCGCCCCAGCAGCGTCATCGGATGAGTCAGATCCCTCGCTAGGAGAGGGGTCCGGATCAAAAGCTGATGAGATCCCAAATTGATCGATTTTAGACAGCGATACAAGAAGTATGGTTAGTAGCATTTTAAGTGCCGACGTGGTGGAACTGGTAGACACGCCGTCTTGAGGGGGCGGTGGCGAAAGTCGTGCGAGTTCGAGTCTCGCCGTCGGCACCATTTGTGTATTTTGAGTAACCAATTATCTTGAGCTCGAACTAATATTGAAAAGTAGGTCTGATAAGTAAGTAATTCATGTTTTGATGTGCTACAGGGTATTTGAATGATAGGTGAGTACTTTCCAATATTGCTATTTATTGTCGTTGGAGTCGCTATGGGCCTGGTATTGCCGTTGGCGGGCGCCATTTTGAGCCGTACTTTTAAATCGCATAACCCGGACAGCGCAAAATTATCCGCTTATGAATGTGGCTTTGATGCGTTTGAAGATGCGCGAACAAAGTTCGACGTTCGTTACTATCTTGTAGCTATTTTGTTCATCATTTTTGATCTTGAAATCGCGTTTCTGTTTCCCTGGGCTATTGCGCTTGATCAAATCGGATTGGCAGGCTTCATTGCGATGATGATTTTTCTCGCTTTGTTGGTTGTGGGGTTTATTTACGAATGGAAGAAGGGGGCCCTCGACTGGGATTAACTAGGTCACGCTGACTATGATTATTGAGGAAATTCAGGAAAAAGGTTTTGTAACGACAAGTGTCGATGCGGTTGTAAATTGGACCCGTACCGGGTCGCTGTGGCCAATGACATTTGGTTTAGCTTGTTGTGCCGTTGAGATGATGCACGCGGGAGCTTCGCGCTACGACTTAGACCGATTTGGTATTGTTTTTCGGCCCAGCCCTCGTCAATCTGATTTGATGATTGTGGCGGGTACGTTGTGCAACAAGATGGCTCCGGCGCTACGACGGGTTTATGATCAAATGGCGGAGCCTCGTTGGGTCATCTCCATGGGCTCATGCGCTAATGGGGGCGGCTATTATCACTATTCTTATTCTGTGGTGCGTGGCTGTGACCGTATCGTTCCTGTAGACGTTTATGTGCCGGGATGCCCGCCTACCGCAGAGGCATTGTTATATGGAATCGTACAATTGCAAAATAAGATTAAGCGGACGAACACGATAGCCCGTTGAGTTTTGCGGCGTTAAAATATTTAAGGATTAAGTGAAACAAGTGAATGAAAGTCTGGTCAGGTCATTAAGGTCTAGTTTGAAGATCACAGACGAAACGCTTCGTTGTGATCTCGATGAAGTGACTCTAACCTTGGCGGCATCAGGTCTTTCTGAATCTATGTCCGTCTTGCGTGACTCGCCAACGCTAAATTTTGATTTGCTGATAGACGTATGCGGAATGGACTACGCTGACCATCCAGACAAGCATCAATTCAAAAGTAGATTTGCCGTAATTTACCATTTGCTCTCTTTGGATTTAAACCACCGACTCAGAGTTCGAGTTTTTTGTGAGGATGATGAGCAACCTGTTGTTCCTTCCGTTGTTGACATTTGGGCGGGTGCTAATTGGTTTGAGCGCGAAACATTTGATTTGTATGGGATTGTTTTCGATGGGCATCCCGATTTGAGACGTTTGTTGACGGATTATGGATTCGTTGGGCATCCTCTCAGGAAAGATTTCCCATTGTCGGGTCACGTCGAGATGAGGTATGACCCAGTAGAGAAACGGGTTATTTACCAACCCGTAACGATTGAGCCCCGTGAGATTGTACCTAGAGTCATCAGAGAGGATTCTTATGGCGATGTCTAGATTTATAAATCAAAAGTTTCTTGCTGGGACGCTAAAAGATGGCTGAAATCAAAAATTACACGATGAATTTTGGGCCGCAGCATCCAGCTGCACATGGGGTCTTGCGTCTAGTACTTGAGTTAGATGGTGAAGTTATAGAGCGTATTGATCCGCATATCGGTTTGCTCCATCGTGGAACGGAAAAGTTGGCCGAGCATAAAACATTTTTGCAGTCGGTCCCCTATATGGATCGATTAGATTATGTATCGATGATGTGTAATGAGCACGCTTACGTGTTAGCGATTGAGAAGCTGCTGGGTGTTGATGTTCCGATTCGAGCGCAGTATATACGGGTCATGTTTGACGAGGTTACTCGCATACTGAACCACTTGTTGTGGCTTGGTGCGCACGCTTTGGATGTTGGAGCGATGACGGTTTTCCTTTATTGCTTCCGTGAGCGTGAAGATCTCATGGATTGCTATGAGGCGGTCTCTGGAGCTCGGTTACATTCGGCCTACTATAGACCTGGTGGTGTTTATCGAGATTTACCAGACTTTATGCCTCAGTATGAGGCATCAAAGTTTCGTAACGAAAAAGACATTAATCGTTTGAACGAAAATCGACAAGGCTCCTTGCTCGATTTTATTGAACATTTTACAAGTCACTTTCCGACCAAAGTAGATGAATACGAGACGTTGCTGACGGATAATCGAATTTGGAAGCAGCGAACCGTTGGTATTGGTGTGGTCTCTCCAGAGAGAGCCGCTGCGCTGGGATTTACCGGACCAATGATTCGAGGCTCGGGTGTTGCTTGGGACTTACGAAAAAAACAGCCTTACGATGCTTACGACCTCGTAGATTTTGATGTCCCAGTTGGAACGAATGGCGATTGTTACGATCGTTATTTGGTTCGGATTGAGGAAATGCGTCAGTCAAACCTTATCATTAAACAATGCATAAATTGGCTGAGAGCTAACCCAGGTCCTGTCATTACCGGTAATACTAAAGTCGCGCCGCCCTCGCGGGAAGACATGAAAGTGAACATGGAGGATTTGATCCATCATTTCAAGCTATTTACTGAAGGAATGCACGTCCCGCCCGGGGAGACTTATTGTGCTGTTGAGGCCCCCAAAGGAGAGTTCGGAATTTATTTAGTATCCGATGGCGCCAATAAGCCATACAGGTTAAAAATTAGAGCGCCAGGATTCGCTCATTTATCAGCAATAGATGAGATGACTCGGGGCCATATGATTGCGGACTTGGTAGCAATCATCGGAACGCAGGATGTCGTGTTTGGGGAGATTGATCGGTGAGTGACGAAAAACTTTTAAGCGCTGATGCTTATCGCGCGATCGATAAAGAGATCGCGAAGTACCCCGAAGGGCGTAAATCATCCGCTGTAATGGCTGCATTAGCGATAGCACAAAATGAGATTGGATGGGTGTCTGAGTCAGTCGTTGAAGATGTCGCGGGATACCTCGACATGCGACCGATAGCGGTTTGGGAGGTGGCGACGTTTTATGGTATGTATAACTTAGAAAAACCAGGCCGATCAAAATTAGCAATATGTACGAATTTGCCATGCGCATTGCAAGGTGCGAATAAGACAGTCGATCAGTTGAAGTTGAAACTTGGTATTGACTTTAATGAGACGGCTTTAGATGGTTCCGTGACTTTGAAGGAGGCTGAATGTATGGGTGCTTGCGGAGACGCCCCGGTGGTGATTATCAATGATCGAGAGATGCGAGGAAAAATTGGTGTGTCGGATATTGACGCCCTGATAGAGGAGTTGAAAGCCAGATGATGACGTCAACCCCACCATTTCCAACTAATAGTTACGGTCCTGATGCAGTAATTATGAAGGGCATCGACGGCCTAAATTGGAATCTTGGCGCATATGAGAAGAGGGGTGGTTATCAAGCTCTTCGAAAGATTCTCAGTGAGGGAATATCCCCGGAGGACGTCATTGCTGAGGTTAAGAAGTCCGCACTCCGTGGGCGCGGCGGAGCGGGGTTTCCTACGGGGCTCAAGTGGAGTTTTATGCCTAAAGGGGAAGGCCAAAAGTACGTCGTATGTAACTCAGATGAAGGTGAACCCGGAACATTTAAAGATCGTGATCTTCTGAGATATAACCCACATATCGTGATCGAGGGTATGGCAATTGCTGCCTATGCTATTGGAGCCTCAGTTGGATATAACTATATCCATGGGGAAATTTGGGAGGTTTATGAGCGCTTTGAAGAGGCGCTTGAAGAGGCGCGTTCCGCGGGCTACCTCGGGAGCCAGCTTTTAGGTTCGAAGTTCTCATTTAATCTTCACGCACACCATGGCTTCGGCGCCTACATTTGCGGTGAAGAAACTGCGCTACTTGAGTCAATTGAGGGCAAGAAAGGTCAGCCAAGATTCAAGCCACCGTTTCCGGCGTCCTATGGACTTTATGGATGCCCTACGACGATCAATAATACGGAGACATTTGCCGCTGTTCCCTCCTTGATTCTCGAAGGTGCAGATGCGTATTTGTCTTTGGGTAAACCTAACAATGGTGGGACTAAGATTTTTTCTGTGTCTGGCGATGTTGCGAAACCAGGTAATTATGAGGTTCGTCTTGGAACGCCCTTTGCTGAATTATTAAAAATGGCGGGAGGTATGCGAGACGGTAGGCGCCTTAAAGCGGTAATTCCTGGCGGCTCCTCAATGCCCGTTCTCCCAGCTGATGTGATGATGGCAACCGACATGGACTATGACTCCATAGCAAAAGCTGGGTCGATGCTCGGCTCGGGTGCGGTAATTGTTATGGATGAGACACGATGTATGGTTCGTTGTTTGTTGCGTCTTTCGTATTTTTACCATGAAGAGTCGTGCGGCCAATGTACCCCGTGCCGTGAGGGCACAGGTTGGTTGTATAGGTTGGTAAAGCGCATCCAAAATGGAACGGGAGAGGAAGGAGATATCGAGAAACTCTTATCCTTATCTGACAATATCGGGGGTAGAACTATTTGCGCTCTAGGTGATGCGGCAGCCCTACCTGTCAAAAGTTTTATCGAGCATTTTCGTCCGGAGTTTGAGTACCTCATCAAACATAAAAAAAGTCAGGTTGAATCGATATGATTACTCTGGAGGTCGACGGTAAAACAGTAGAGGTCGAGAGTGGCAGTACCGTAATGGACGCGGCTAACAAGCTCGGTGTGCACGTCCCTCATTTTTGTTACCACAAGAAATTATCTATTGCTGCGAATTGCAGGATGTGTTTGGTTGAGGTTGAAAAAGCGCCGAAGCCTTTGCCTGCGTGTGCTACGCCGGCGACTCAAGACATGAAGGTTTACACCCGGTCAGAGCAGGCAAAAACTGCTCAGAAGGGAGTAATGGAATTTTTATTGATCAATCATCCTCTAGATTGCCCGATTTGCGATCAAGGGGGCGAGTGCCAATTACAAGATTTAGCGGTCGGTTACGGAGGGTCAGGCTCAAGATTCAACGAAGCGAAGCGGATTGTCAGGACCAAGGAGCTCGGTCCTTTGGTGTCCGCGTCAGAGATGTCTCGCTGCATTCACTGTACTCGCTGTGTTCGATTTGGTCAGGAAATTGCGGGTGTCATGGAGCTCGGAATGGCAGGTCGTGGGGAGCATTCGGAAATCATGTCATTTGTTGGCTCTACGGTAGACTCTGAATTATCTGGAAATATGATTGATGTTTGTCCAGTCGGAGCGTTAACGTCCAAGCCTTTTAGATATGCGGCACGAACCTGGGAGCTAGCCCGCCGTAAGACTGTTAGTCCTCATGATGCGCTAGGGTCTAATTTAACCGCTCAGGTTAAAGGAGATACGGTTATTCGGGTTGTACCATTTGAAAATGCTGAGCTCAATGAGTGTTGGATTTCGGATAGGGATCGTTTTTCTTACGAAGGTCTGAATGCCTCTGATCGGTTGCTTTCTCCGATGTTAAAAATTGATGGCCAGTGGGAAGAGGTGGATTGGGCTGTAGCTCTTGATCATATTAAAGAAAAATTAATTTCGTCAAACATAAAACCTGAGCGTATTGGTGCATTCGCAACGCCGCAGGCGACTACCGAAGAGCTTTATTTGTTTCAAAAGCTAATTCGAGCTCTAGGGTCAGAAAATATCGATTATCGGTTGAGACAAACCGATTACGACGTGCGACCAAATGGCTATAAACCATGGTTGGCCATGAATGTTTCAGATATTGAGAATCTTGATCGTATTTTGGTAATTGGTTCCAATATACGTAAAGAGCAACCATTACTTGCGCATAGAATGAGGCAAGCAGTTAAGAAAAATGATGCGTCTCTCGCATTTATAAATCCAATGAAAAGTGATTCTTTGGTTCCAACTGCTGAGGATTTTTTAGTAGTACCCAGTCAGATAACGGGACTCTTAGGGGAGGTTGTGAAAGCCGTTAGCCTTTTGCTCGATCGTTCTGTGCCGGAGGGCCTAGATGATATCTCTGTTGGGAGTGACGCCGATCGAATTGCGCAAATGCTTGTGTCGGGGGAGCGTAAACTGATTCTGGTTGGAGCCTTATGCCGAAACCATCCGGACCGCTCAAAAATTGAGCAGCTTAGCCACCTAATTGGCCAATTGGTTGAAGCAAATGTTGGCCTGCTCACGGAGGGTCCCAATTCGCTGGGTGCGGAGGTTGTTAATAACTTACCAGGCTCTGATGGACTTAATGCTGGTGAGATGATGAGCACTGCTTTGGACGCATATTTCTTGTTACACGCCGAGATGAGTGAGGATTCTTGTGCACCGGGGTTGGCCGCTGGGGTATTAAAATCGGCCCCGTTGGTCGTGGCCTTAAATGCATTTAAGGGTGAGGTCTCGGAATATGCCACAGTGATTTTGCCAGTCAGTCCATTCTCTGAAACTGCAGGTACATTTATCAATTTAGAAGGTACACCTCAATCTTTTGGTCCCGTAGCGCCAACGAAGGGGCTCAGTCGACCCGCATGGAGATTAATTGCTGCTCTTGGTAAGTTATTTGGTTGCACTGATTTTGAATACCAGTCGATTGAAGACGTTCGTGCTGAATTGAAAGATCATCTGGACAATTTTCGCGGTGAATTACAAGCAAAATATGAGGTTGGCTCAATTGAAAAGCAGCGGCGCAGTGATGTGCAGGATGAAATTGAACGAGTATCAGATGTTCCGATGTACAGTGTTGATTCGATTGTTCGTAGAGCGCCGGCGCTGCAACTAACTAAAGAAGCGCAGCATGATTTTGTATGGGTCAGCTCGGACCTATCCATTAAGCTTGATATATCAGATCAAGATGTCGTGCGAGTGGAGCAGGGCGAGAATCATTTTGATCTGCCCGCCAGGGTTGATTCGAATCTTATGTCATCTGCGGTGCGGGTTTCGATGAATAGTCGGGCGTCTAAGGTTATTGGGGGCGTGGCTGGTACGGTACGTATCTCTAAAATCCAGTCAACTGGTGCACTAGCGTGATTATCGAGTTCCTTACCCCCTACCTTGGCGACCAACTCGCGTACTTTAGTTGGACGTTAATTAAGGTTTTAGCGATACTAATTCCCGTCACACTTTGCGTCGCTTATCTAACTCTCGCTGAAAGAAAAGTGATTGGATTCATTCAATTGCGGTTAGGACCTAACCGTGTCGGCCCAAAAGGGTTATTGCAACCTTTTGCTGATGTACTAAAACTTTTAACAAAAGAAATCATTATCCCTAACGGCGCGAATAAGTTTCTTTTTGTTGTCGCGCCCATGCTTTCATTGATGCCTGCATTGGCCGCTTGGGCGGTAATGCCTTTTGCAGATGGTTTGGTTTTATCCAATATTGATGCGGGTCTCCTTTACGTTCTGGCGATAACCTCCATGGGCGTTTATGGCGTGATTGTCGCAGGATGGGCTTCCAATTCGAAATATGCTTTGATCGGCGCAATGAGAAGCGGAGCGCAAATCGTAGCCTACGAGATTGCAATGGGTTTTGCGTTAGTTTGTGTTTTGATGATGTCGGGTAGTTTAAATTTAACTACGATCGTTGATACACAGCGAACTGGTTTGGGCTTGTTAGGTTGGAACTTGATTCCTTTATTCCCGATGTTTGTTGTTTATTTTATATCGGGTGTTGCTGAGACAAATCGAGCGCCGTTTGATGTTGCGGAGGGTGAGTCTGAGATTGTTGCTGGTTTTCACGTGGAATATTCAGGTACTACCTTTGCGGTATTCTTTCTAGCTGAATATGCCAATATGATTTTGATTGCAGCGCTCACCTCACTTATGTTTTTAGGTGGGTGGTTATCACCTATACCGGGTATTCCAGACGGTTTTGGTTGGTTGGCAGCCAAAGTCGCGTTTATGCTCTTTTTCTTTTTATGGTTTCGAGCTACATTTCCGCGTTACCGGTACGATCAAATCATGCGTTTAGGGTGGAAAGTTTTCATTCCCGTAACCATTGTATGGCTCGTTCTCATAGGTGTGCTAATGAGAATGGATTGGTGGCCTTGGTAGTTTTAACAGATAGGGATCGATAAACATGTTTGGATTTATCCGTGATGCATCTAAGACGTTTTTACTTACTGAGTTAGGTAAAGGTTTGATGCTCACCTTAAAATATTTTTTTGCACCGAAGATAACGGTTCAATTTCCAGAAGAAAAAACACCTCAAAGCTCGAGGTTTCGCGGTCTTCATGCGTTGAGGCGTTATCCAAATGGCGAGGAGCGCTGTATTGCTTGCAAATTGTGCGAGGCAGTATGCCCTGCTTTGGCTATTACGATTGAGTCGGAGCAACGCGACGATGGGAGTCGAAGAACCACTCGTTACGATATTGACCTCACAAAATGTATTTTTTGCGGCTTTTGTGAAGAGTCATGCCCGGTCGACTCAATTGTAGAAACTCGAGTTTTTGAATACCACGGTGAGCAAAGAGGGGATTTGGTTTATACGAAGGAAATGTTGCTAGCGGTCGGTGATCGTTACGAGGAAGAAATTGCGGCGGATAGAAAATCTGACGCGAAATATCGATAGGCATCATTCTGTCAATAAAAATAGAACACATACGCAATGAGCTTTGAAAATTTTTCTTTTTATTTATTTGCTGCAGTCCTTATTGGGGCCGCGTTAAGCGTTATATTTTCCCGTAATCCCGTTCACGCAGCGCTGTCTTTAGTATTAGCATTTTTTACGGCAGCAGGTATCTGGTTAATGCTTGAGGCGGAATTTCTAGCTATTTCCCTCATATTAGTTTACGTCGGTGCCGTTATGGTTCTGTTTCTGTTCGTTGTGATGATGCTAGACATTAATTTGAACCGAATGAGAGAGGGCTACTGGAATTATTTATTACCTGCGTTAGTTGTATCTGGAATTTTTCTGACTGAATTGATTATCCTGATTGGGGGGCGGGTAGCGTTTAGTAAGCCTGAGAAAGTTCCGGCGGCGATTACGAGTGAGGGTAATACGCTTCAGTTAGGACGACTTTTATACACAGAGTACTTATATGCTTTTGAGTTGGCCGCTGTTATTCTGCTCGTGGCAATAGTGGCGGCGATTGCCTTAACGCTCAGGCGTCGCAAGGATATGAAGCTTGTGAGTAGCAATGAACAGTTTTCAGCGAATCGAGAGAGTCGGTTGAAAATCATTTCAATGCCCTCAGAGGGCGGACGTAGAGAGGATCCCTCGTGATTACTTTGTCGCATTATCTGGTACTCGGTGCGATTCTTTTCTCTATCAGTATTGCCGGTATATTTTTGAATCGTAAAAATATCATCATTATTCTGATGTCTATTGAGTTGATGTTGCTCGCAGTCAACATTAACTTCGTAGCCTTCTCGCATTACTTAGGCGACCTATCGGGCCAAGTTTTTGTCTTTTTTATTTTGACGGTCGCGGCAGCAGAGGCAGCTATTGGCCTTGCGATTTTGGTGGTTTTATTTAGGAATCTTAAAACCATTAACGTTGACGACATTGGCGCAATGAAAGGCTAATGGTTCTATGACAAGTATGAATTTGTATCTTATCGCAGCATTGTCACCCTTATTGGGGGCGTTATTGGCCGGTTTTTTCGGCCGGCAGATTGGTCGGTCCGGAGCGCATACAGTGACGATCTTGGGCGTTACGGTTTCGTTGTTAGCCTCACTAATAGTCTTCAGAGATGTTTTAGATGGTCATGTTTTCAATGGTGCAGTTTATACCTGGGCGTTGGTTGGCAATGTGAATTTTGAGGTGGGGTTTTTGATTGATCGTTTGTCTGCACTCATGATGATTGTTGTCACGAGCGTGTCACTAATGGTGCACATATACACCATTGGATACATGAAAGAGGATCCAGGCTACCAAAGGTTTTTCAGCTATATATCCTTGTTCACTTTTGCGATGCTCATGTTGGTTATGAGCAATAACTTCCTTCAGCTATTCTTTGGTTGGGAGGCGGTTGGTCTCGTCTCGTATTTACTGATTGGTTTTTGGTATAAAAAAGAGTCTGCGATATACGCGAACCTAAAAGCATTTCTTGTTAATCGTGTCGGTGACTTTGGCTTTCTATTGGGTATTGCGTTAGTACTCCATTACGCAGGCAGTTTAGATTATGCTGCTGTTTTTGCGCAAAACGAGAATCTGGCCACTCAACAAATTGAGTTATTTAATGGGGTGGGATGGTCTTTAGTTACTGTTATTTGTATCTGCCTATTTGTTGGAGCTATGGGTAAATCAGCTCAATTTCCCCTCCATGTTTGGTTACCTGATTCAATGGAGGGGCCAACACCGATCTCCGCATTAATCCACGCGGCGACTATGGTGACAGCTGGTATATTTATGGTTGCACGAATGTCTCCATTGTTTGAGTATTCGGAGGCGGCTCTCTCGTTTGTGTTGATCATCGGATCTATAACGGCTCTTTTCATGGGTCTCTTGGGTTTGGTGCAAAATGATATTAAGCGGGTGGTTGCGTACTCAACATTGTCCCAATTAGGGTATATGACTGTCGCTTTAGGCGTATCTGCATATTCTGCTGCGATGTTTCATTTAATGACGCATGCATTTTTTAAAGCGTTGCTCTTTCTTGCGGCTGGTTCCGTAATCATCGGAATGCATCACCAACAAGATATGAGATATATGGGTGGTTTAAGACGCAAAATGCCAATCACTTGGTTGGTATCCTTAATTGGATCACTAGCATTAATTGGTTTTCCATTCCTATCGGGTTTCTACTCAAAAGATAGCATCATTGAGTCCGTTCATTTTTCTACTATTCCGGGTTCTGGATTTGCCTATATTGCAGTTTTGATTGGGGTGTTCATCACGGCGCTTTATAGTTTTAGGATGTATTTTTTGGTATTCGAAGGTGAATATCGAGGGGGTTCGGGTTCGGCCCAGCATGACCAATCTGAGCATAAAAACCATGAGCCCCACGAATCGCCAAGGGTTGTCTGGATGCCTTTAGTTGTTTTAGCGGTTCTTTCGGTATTTAGCGGGGCAATCTCTATCGAGCCTATTTTATTTGGTGGTTATTTTGATGGAGTTATATTTGTTTTAACTTCCCATGATGTTGTTGGACAATTCGGCGAACATTTTCATGGGTGGCTAGCTATGGGATTACACGGATTTCAAACATTACCTTTCTGGTTGGCGCTGGCTGGGGTCGTTGTGGCTTGGTTCATTTTTCTTTACTCTCCTCGGGCGAGAGCGAGTCTCTCAGTCTTTGCCCCGATTAGAAGACTACTTGAAGAGAAGTACTTCTTAGATAAATTAAATGAATGGTGCTTCGCCTCTGGGTCAAGGTCACTGGGTAATTTGTTGTGGCGCATCGGTGACCAGAAGGTCATTGATGGTCTGTTAGTTAATGGGTCAGCAAAGTTAGTCGGCAAGCTGGGATTATTCCTTCGACGTATGCAAACAGGTTTTATATCTCATTATGCTTTTGTAATGATTTTAGGAGCCTTCGCTCTAGTCACAATCTGGCTCTTCGGGAAATAAAAATTAACCATGTTGACTAACATTATCGGTTCTCTATCACTCATTGTTTGGTTGCCTATAGTCTTCGGCATGCTCGTGCTGGTCGTTGGTGGTGAGGGTCGAGAGCGAATTTCCAGATGGATAGCTTTATTGGGCTCTGTCCTTGGGGCGTTAGTTGTGATTCCATTATGGTTGCGGTTCGATCGAACGGAGGCGACCTTTCAATTTGTGGAATTTTCCCCTTGGATTGATATCTTCAATATTAATTATCATCTCGGCATAGATGGAATATCGTTAATCCTTATTCTGCTCAATGTGGTGACTACGATATTTGTCGTTGTTGCTGGTTGGGAAGTGATTACCAAGAGAGTTTCCCACTATAACGCTGCTTTCTTAATTCTTTCGGGCATGATTAACGGTGTCTTTTGCTCGCTCGACGCGATGTTGTTTTATGTTTTCTTTGAAGCAACCCTCATTCCAATGTTTCTTATTATTGGTGTGTGGGGCGGACCTAATCGTGTTTACGCAGCAGTGAAATTTTTTCTTTATACACTCGCAGGTTCATTATTAACGTTGGTCGCTTTAATTTATCTCTATCGAACTAGTGGTGGTAGTTTTTCAATACTAGATTTTTATGCGACCTCGATCCCACAAAGCGCGCAAGTATTGATATTTTTAGCGCTCTTCGCAGCGTTCGCCGTAAAGATTCCGATGTGGCCGGTTCATACTTGGTTGCCTGACGCGCACGTTGAAGCACCCACTGGAGGGTCAGTTGTCCTGGCTGCTGTTATGTTGAAGCTGGGGGGATATGGGTTTTTACGACTGTCCTTGCCTATTGTGCCGGATGCCGCGAATGAGCTAGCACCATATGTCATCGGATTATCTTTGATCGCGATCGTTTATATTGGTTTTGTTGCACTCATTCAGCGAGATATGAAAAAGCTTATTGCTTACTCATCCATTTCCCATATGGGTTTTGTTACTTTAGGTATTTTTATATTTAATACCGAAGGGATGCAAGGGGCAGTTATTCAGATGGTCTCGCATGGATTTATCTCTGCGGCGCTATTCCTTTGCGTGGGCGTTTTATACGACCGTTTGCATTCGAGAGAAATAGCTGATTACGGTGGAGTGGTTAATTCGATGCCCATATTCGCCGCACTTTTTCTAGTGTTCGCGATGGCGAACGCAGGTCTACCCGGAACCAGTGGTTTTGTTGGTGAGTTCCTCGTCATTATGGGCGCAATGGCAACTAATTTTTGGTTTGCATTTGCTGCTGCAATGACCCTTATACTGGGGGCTGCTTACACGCTTTGGATGTACAAGCGAGTAATATTTGGAAATGTAGGTAGCGAAAAAGTCGCGAGATTGAAGGATGTTAACGTCCGCGAGTTCACGATGTTATTTGTTTTGGCTTTAGTAGTTATTGGGGTAGGACTGTATCCCAAGCCGTTTACAGATGTGATCGGCGTGTCGGTGTCTACAATATTAGATCTCGCCTCGGTGACTAAAAACTGAAGCGATAGTTAAGTTTAAGAGATATTTACGTCATACATGGATTTTCAACTATTAGATTTATATACGCTTGTACCTGAGATTTTTCTACTCATAGGGGTGAGCGCCATCTTACTACTCGACTTATTTCTGAGTGAGAAGCAGCGTGACGTTACGTTTTTCTTTTCCCTGATAGTTTTAGTGATAACGAGTATCTTGCCGTGGTTTTTTTATGACGTGGATCCACGTGTGATCATGAATGGTCTGATTGTTTCAGACTCGCTTGGCGCAGCATTGAAATCATTCTTATGTTTGCTGATTGCTGTTGGCCTTGTTTATTCTAAAAAGTATTTACTATCTCGTGGGCTTCATCGAGGTGAGTACTTTTCCCTGACATTGTTCGCCACTTTGGGAATGATGGTGATGATTTCATCCAATCATTTCTTGAGTCTATATCTTGGACTTGAGCTCCTGAGTTTAAGTTTGTATGCGATGGTTGCGCTTCAACGTGATTCTGGACGTAGCTCTGAGGCTGCCATCAAGTATTTTATATTAGGAGCTATAGCTTCTGGCATGCTGCTCTACGGGATGTCGATGATTTATGGCGCGACCGGCAATTTAAACATTGACGCAATCGTAGCTTCGATCCTCGCGGATGATGCAGATTCGACTTTGCTTCGCCTTGGGGTGGTTTTCCTGATTGTGGGTATCGGGTTTAAGTTGGGGGCTGTGCCGTTTCATATGTGGGTGCCCGATGTCTATCAAGGCTCGCCGACTTCAGTAACCTTGTTGATCGGAACGGCACCAAAAATCGCAGCTTTCGCTTTTATACTGCGCTTATTAGCCGAGGCTCTAGGTCACCCATCCCTGCATCAGGAGTGGAGCCAAATGCTTACCGTTTTGGCGGTAGCATCCCTAGTAATCGGTAATGTTGTAGCGATTGTGCAAACGAATTTTAAGCGCATGTTGGCATATTCAACCATAGCGCATATGGGGTTTCTGTTAGTAGGGTTTATGACGGGTTCTATGACCGGCTACAGCGCCTCGCTCTTTTACGTTTTGACTTATGTTTTGATGGCTTTGGGCGGATTTGGGGTAATTTTGTTGTTGGCTAGAGATGGTTTTGAGGCCGAGGAATTGAGTGATTTAAGTGGCTTAAGCCAAAGGAATCCATGGTGTGCCTTCCTATTGATGATTATTTTATTTTCTATGGCAGGTATTCCGCCAACCGTAGGTTTTTGGTCCAAGTTATTTGTGATCCAAGCGATTGTAGATTTAGGCTATGTGGGACTTGCTGTACTTGCGGTTATGTCGTCTCTTGTCGGAGCGTTCTATTATTTGAGAGTTGTAAAAATCATGTACTTTGATGCGAGTGAAGTATCGGATAGCGCGGTTACTTATCG